>JASJBK010000077.1 GCA_030066555.1 Halieaceae bacterium | reverse complement strand
TGCTTCAGATGTTGAGTTGAGTGGAGACTTCAGCTTTGGCAGTTGGTACCTCGACAACAATGCGGACTGCACCAGCCCAGACTTTGATCTCACTGACGCAATTGCGCTTGGGGATGGCAGCCAACTCACCACCAGCCTGGTCAGTTTTGGCAGTAACGAGCTGACGAATTTATGCGTAACTGTGGATGACGAATCAAAGGAAATCCAGGCAGACGAGTATCGCGCTTCTTCTATGCCAATGGCGGCGAGTAACTTCTCGCTATTTGATCCCGTGTTTATTGATGGCAATCTCGGCGTCATAGACAGGAACGGCACCGAAGTAAATCTGCCGTCGCTCACCACCTTCGGTGACTACCAGCAGCGGATCTCCATCGCCAATTACAGGGATTTTCCAGTCGACTATGCCCTCGAATTTATACCCGAGTCGGGCGTAACAGTGACGGCCCTCGAGCTTGCAACAGGCACGCTCGCGCCGAGGCAGAAACTGGTGCTTCGAGTGCAGGATGTTGTGCTTATAGAGGGCGGAACACGCTGTGCTGCGACTCTCGCCGCCCGCGTCCGTGAGGGATCAATAGGTGTCTCGACCACCCAGATAAACCTGGCGGACGGAAGTACGGACACCGTGGTTTACGAGTGAGTTTCGTGCCTGGCAGCACTTTTTTTGCTGCGAATCACATTGCCCGAACACAGCTTTGTAATTTGCTGAAAGCTTTGAGACAGTAGAGCAAATCACGTGCGCGAGTGGCGCACGTAACCTCCCGATACCAGGACCAGGCGGGACTCGACTGTGCAGGTGGATGACGTGCAAGGCATTAGGGGTGCCGACGCCGTGCCCCAGGGCGTGGAGGGCCATCTATCCGCGGACGTAGCCAACCGGGCCCGGCGCTGGCTGATGACCCAGTGTGGCATGATCAGCAAGGCCCGCGGCGGTGCCGTGATGGTGCAGGATGCAGATTCCCAGTCGCTGCGTGTTGTTTGTCTCTGGCCGCAAGACTACGAGAGCATCGTTCCCACTTCGGAATTTTCCACCGCGCTGGTGGATAGGGAACCTGCGCGGCTCTCCATTGCAGACAGTCATACCCGCCTGCTTAAGCCCCTGCCTGCGACTGAACCGGCACTCCCACTGCTGGTCGTGCTGGATATCGAGACTGGTGACGACAAACAGCTCAAGGTGATCGACAACCTGCTGGCCTGGGGCATGGAATGGCTGGCCTATACACTCCAGCAGCCCCCCGGCCAGAACGGCGAGCTGTTGTCCGAAGTTTTCCCGCTGGTGGCGATCTGCCTCGACCAGCAGGACTTCCAGTCGCTCTCGACAACCCTGGTTACCGAACTCGCCCAGCGCTTTGACTGTCAGCGTGCCAGCCTTGGCATTCGCAAGCGGCGGCAAACCGAGGTAGTGGCGCTCTCCCATAGTGCCCGTATCAAGCAGGATGCCAACTTGCTGCGTTCGATCAGCCTCGCTATGGACGAAGCTGTTGACCAGGACCGGGTGCTGAACTTTACCGGGGAAGGCGGGGTGGAGCGCGGCCTGGATTACGCCCATGGCGCCCTCGCCCGGGAAACCGGCGACGGCTGCATTTTGACGCTGCCCTTCTCCCACCATGGGGATGCGCTGGGAGCGCTCACCCTGGAGCGGCCGCTGGCCGTACCCTTCGATTCCCGTTCTATCGAAATCCTCGAGCGCGTGCTCGCGGTGCTGGCGCCGGTCATGCTGCTGATGCGCCAGGAGGAGATGGGACTGCTGACCCGCTGCGTCCAGTCGCTCGGCCGAACCACCAGGAAACTACTGGGCCCGACCCGCTATGGTCTCAAGCTGCTGGCAGTTTCCGTCGTGGCCCTTGTGCTGTTTCTCGCCTTCGCCACGGGTGATTGGCGCGTGACGGCAGATGCAGTAGTAGAAGGCAGGGTCCAGCGCACAATTGCCGCCCCCATCGACGGATTCATACAGTCCGCCGAAGCGCGCGCTGGCGATCTGGTCGCTGAAGGCGAACTGCTCGGCACGCTCGATGACAGTGACCTCAAGCTTGAACGACTCAAGTGGTCGACCCTTCGACAGCAAATGGTCAGCGAGTCCCGTGAAGCCGTCGCCCAGCGTAACCGGGCTGAAGTGAGCATTATCGCCGCCCGTATCGAACAGGCAGACGCCGAACTGCGCCTCCTCGACGAGCAGCTGGCGCGAACCCGTATCAGCGCTCCGTTTGCCGGGGTGGTGATCGAGGGTGATCTCAGCCAGCGGCTGGGAACGCCGGTGTCGCGGGGTGACGCGCTGTTCAAGGTGGCGCCGCTGGAAGACTACCGCGTGGTGCTGAAGGTGGACGAACGCGATATCCGCCCGATCAGCGTGGGGCAGGTGGGGGCGCTGGTACTGGCCAGCATGCCCGATCGCAGATTGCCGATCCGAGTGGAGCGCATCACTTCGGTCTCAACGGCGAGTGACGGCAGCAATGTTTTCCGCGTTGAGGCGAGTCTTACAGAGCCCGCCGATGGACTCAGGCCCGGCATGGAAGGTGTCGGCAAGATTGAACTCGGCGAAGCCCGCCTGGGCTGGATCTGGAGTCGAGAGTTGCTGGCCTGGCTGCGAATCAAAACCTGGACCTGGTGGCGTTGATCGGTGGATAAACCCCTGTTCAGCGAAAACTGGTACCGGGTGCGCGAACTGACACCGGCACTGCGCAGCCATGTTCGCCTGCATCGCCAGGTGCAGGGCGATGAGGTCTGGTACATGCTGGAGGACTCGGCCAGCGGTCGTTTTCATCGTTTCAATACCGCGGCCTATCACCTCATCGCGCTGATGAACGGGTCGCGCAGCGTCGAGCAGATCTGGGATGAGGCCAACACAGTGCTGGGTGATGATGGCCCGGTGCAGGACGATGTCATTCTACTGCTGGGCCAGCTGCATCGGGTCGATGTGTTGCGGACCAATATACCGCCCGATGTGGAGGAGCTACTTGATCGTCGCAAGCAGGAGCGCAAGGCACAACGCCTGAGCCGTATCAAGAGTCCGCTGTCGATCCGCGTCCCCTTGTTCGATCCCGACCGCTTCCTCGATGCGTCCCTGCCGCTGGTCCGCTGGTGTTTTTCCCCGGTCATGCTGTACGCCTGGCTGCTGGTGGTGGGCCTTGCCGCCGTGCTGGCCGCGATACACTGGCCGGCACTGGCACAGACGGCCCGCCTCGAGATGTTAAGCCCGGACAACCTGCTGCTGCTGTTGCTCGTGTACCCGCTGGTGAAACTGGTGCATGAGTTCGGGCATGCCTACGCGGCCAAGCTCGAAGGTGGCGAAGTGCACGAACTGGGCATCATCTTCATGGTGTTCGTGCCGGTACCCTATGTCGACGCCTCCGCCGCCACCGCATTCGCCAGCCGGCGCAAGCGAGTGCTGGTAGGCGCGGTCGGCGTCATGGTCGAACTGTTGCTCGCCGCCCTGGCCCTGTTTGCCTGGTTGAATATCGGCGCAGGCCTGCTCAGCAGCATCTGTTTTACAGTCATGTTGATCGGCGGCGTATCAACGCTGTTCTTCAACGGCAACCCACTGCTGCGCTTCGATGGCTATTATGTACTGGCTGACCTGCTCGGCATTCCCAACTTTGCCCAGCGCTCCAATGCGTTCTACGCCTATCTCATCCAGCGCTTTGCGTTCGGCCTGGAAAACGCGACCTCGCCCGCGACGTCGCGCCGGGAAGCGTTCTGGTTCTCGCTCTACGCACCTCTGTCGCTGCTGTACCGGCTGGCAATACTTGCAGCGGTGTGCCTGTTCCTGCTGGAGGACCTTTTCATTGTCGGCGCGGCCCTGGCCCTGTGGGCAGTGGCCACACAGATCCTCTGGCCGCTGCTGAAACAGGCGGATTTCCTGTTGCTGAACCCGCGCCTGCGTCGGCACCGGCCGCGAGCGGTCGCGGTCAGCGTGGCGGCACTCGGTGGACTGGTGGCGGCTCTGAGCTGGTGGCCAGTGGCCTCTCTTTCCAGCTTCCATGGTGTCATCTACCCGCCCGAACAGTCGCGGCTGACGGCAGCAACAGAGGGCTTTGTCAGCGAGATTCTGGTAGCCGACGGTGCCGCAGTAGTCGCGGGGCAACCCTTGCTGCGGCTTGCGAATATTTTTCATGAGGCCGAGCGCGAATCCCTGGAATCGCGTCTGAGGGAGCTCAGGGCACGCTACACCTCGGTCAGGACCCAGGACAGGGTACAGGCGAATCTGACCCGCGAAGAAATTGCCGCCCTCGAAGCTGATCTTTTGCGCAACCGGGAAAAGCTGGATGCGCTGGCGCTTGTGGCACCCGTGGACGGCGTGTTCTTACACGTACCCACCAGCGATCTCGAGGGCCTCTATGTGGAGCGCGGCGCTCTGTTGGGCTATGTGGTGCCTTCTACAGCAGCGTCAGCGAGGGTTGTGGTGGTCCAGGACGAATTGGACCTTATCCAGTCGCGCCTCGATGCCATTGAAGTACGCATCGCCAGCGACCCCTGGCAGGTCTATGCCGGTGAGCTGTCGCGCAGCGTTCCCCAGGCGGGCTTTCGATTGCCCAGTCCGGTGCTGGGCACGCAGGGTGGCGGGCGCTTCGTCACCCGTGAAGACGACGCCCTTGCGCTTGCTAGCGGTGAACGCGTGTTTGAATTTGAGATCGCCTTGCCGGATGTGCCCGCCGATACACGTATCGGCACGCGAATACACGTGCGTTTTGATCACGGCGCTGAGCCCCTGGCGGCACAGTGGTATCGAGACCTGCAGCAGCTCCTGCTGCGGCGTTTGCCAGGCTAGGCCAGCGGATGCCGGCAGTCAGGGCCTTGCGCCCGGGAAGCCAGATAGGCATTTACCCCCAACGCCTGGAGCGTGGTGCCGATCGCCTCGAGCGTTGGCTTGAGTCAATTGCCGGGCGTTTCCATGACCGCTGGCAACGCAGGCGTTACTCAATAGCCTACATACGCGCGGCAGTTGAACGCCGTGAGCAGGAACTCAAGGGGCTGGCGCACGCCGAAGTAGCCGCCCAGCTCGAAGACCTGCGCTATCGGCTCCATCGCGAGGGCCTGGCCGATGAGCTGGTCTTCAAGGCATTTGCAGTCACGCGGATCATGAGTGGCTTTACGCTGGGCATGCAACACTATCCCAACCAGTTGCTGGGCGGCTGGGTCATACTCAATGGCAACATGGCAGAGATGGCGACCGGTGAGGGCAAGAGCCTGACCGCCACATTGCCCGCCGTCGCCGCGGCCCTGGCTGGTATCCCGGTACACGTTATCACTACCAACGAGTACCTCGCCGCTCGTGACGCCGAGGCGTTTGCCCCGTTGTACAAGGCTATGGGGTTAACCGTAGCTGCAGCTCTCGAGTCAATGAGTAGCGGCCAGCGACGCGAGGCATACGGCGCAGACATCGTCTACCTGACCAACCAGCAGCTGGTATTCGACTACCTGCGGGACCGCCTCGCTTCGCCCGCAACGGCGGGCCGCCTGGCCATGAAATACGGCGATGGCAGTGCCCCCGAGGAACTGTCTCTGCGGGGCCTCTGCTTTGCAATTCTCGACGAAGCCGACAGCGTGTTGGTCGACGAGGCCCGTACGCCTTTGATCCTCTCCCGGGACCATCGCGACGAGACCCGAGAGCGCATCTACCAGACCGCCCTGGAGATAGCGGATTCCCTGGAGCAGGATCGGCACTTCTTTCTCAAGGGCACGGATCTTCGCTTCACCGCTGATGGCAGGGCCGCTGTGGCGACAGCGACTACAGCCATGACGGGTCTCTTCAGCGGTCAACGCCACAGCGAGTTCCTGGTCCGGCAGGCACTGGTGGCCAGGCACGTGCTGAGACGTGACTATCACTACCTGGTGCGAAACGACAAGGTGGAGATCATCGATCAGAACACCGGGCGCGTCATGGCGGATCGCAGCTGGCAGCAGGGCCTGCACCAGATGGTGGAGTGCAAGGAAAGCTGCCCCGTGACCGGCCAACGAGAAACCCTGGCGAGCATCAGCTACCAGCGATTTTTCCGTCGCTACCTGCACCTCGGTGGCATGAGCGGTACGCTCAAGCAAGTGCGAGGTGAGTTGCGCAGTACCTATGGTCTTGGCACCTTCCATGTGCCCACCCATCGAAAACCACGCCGGCAACATCTCGGCTACACGGTCTACCCGCGAGCGCAGGACAAGTGGCTGGCGATCCTGGCGCGTGTGCAGGAGGTGCACCGCAGCGGCCAGCCAGTGCTGGTTGGCACCTGTTCCCTCTACGATTCGGACCTGGTGGGCCGCCTGTTCGCCAGGCGCAGGTTGCCACACCGTATCCTCAATGCGCGCCAGGATCGCGATGAAGCCGACATTGTCGCCAGTGCCGGGGAGCTGGGTCGAATCACCGTGGCCACCAACATGGCCGGTCGCGGCACGGACATAAAGCTGGGTGACGGTGTGGACGCCCTCGGAGGCCTGCACGTGATAGCGGCGGAAAGTAACCCGGAATTCCGTATCGACCGCCAGCTATTCGGTCGCTCTGCGCGGCAGGGTGACCCGGGCAGCTGCGAGGTTATCGTGTCCAGTGAAGACCGCTTGATTACCGACTTCTATCCGGCCTGGCTATTGCGCCGCTTGTCACGACGCGAGGCTGCCATCACCGGCTGGTTGGCCAGGCTGCTGGTCTGGTTACCGCAGCGTGCCAACAGCGTCAGGTTTCGTCAGCAGCGTGATGAACTGCTGCTGGTCGATGAAAAGCTGGGCAAGACGCTGGCCTATTCAGGCCGTGGCGACTAGGCGGGTGCCGACCGGGCCCTTGAAGGCAGCATTGCCAGCGCCTCATCGGCGGGTACCGGGCGGCTGAAATAGTAGCCCTGGGCGTGATGGCAGCCCAGCTCCCGGAGGATCTCCAGCTGTGTCTCGTTCTCTACGCCCTCGGCCACGATGCGCAAGTGCAGCGCCCTGGCCATCGAGATGATGGCTTCAACAATGGGCAGGTCGGCATTGCTGGTATCCAGCTCCGAGACGAAACAGCGGTCAATCTTGAGAGTATCGATCGGCAGGTCGCGCAGGTAGCCCAGTGCCGAGTAGCCGGTGCCGAAGTCATCTACCGATATGCTGAAGCCGTGGTTCCTGAGCGCCTTCAGTGAAGCCAGCGTGCGGTCGAGGTTTTCCATCAGGCAGCTCTCTGTCAGCTCGATCTCGAGCTCTTCGGGTCGCGTGCCGGTTTTCTCGACAATACTGATAATGCGTTTTACCAGGTCCTCCTGTGACCACTGTACCGGCGACATGTTTACCGCCACTGTCACTGGCATATCTGTCTGCTGCTTGCAGCGCTGGATGTGCCGGCAGGCCTGCTCCAGTATCCAGTCGCCAATCGCGTTGATGTGGCGAGTTCGCTCCGCGACATCGATGAAGTCGCCGGGCGCCAGCAGTCCCCGTTCCGGGTGGCGCCAGCGCAGCAGGGCTTCAAAGCCACATATCTGATTGCTCTCGAGCGCGATCTTGGGCTGGTAGAAGGCGTCGAACTGGCCGTCGTCTACGGCGCCCGAGAGCTCGGACTCGACGTTGAGCTGTTGCCGGGAGCGCTGGCCCATCTCACGGGAGAAATACTCGACGTTGTTACTGCCTGGCAGTTGCTCAGCATGGTAGCGGCTGATATTGGCGCGCTTGATGAGTTCGACACCCGATTCGCCGTCATCCGGGAATATCGAGATGCCGATGCTGCAGGATGCGACCAGGCTGTGACCATCCAGGTAGATTGGCTCACGCAGGGCATCGAAGATCCTGCGTACGATCCAGGTAATGGATTCCTTGTCGCGTACCGATGCAACCAGTATTCCGAACTCACCCTGGCCCAGTTTTGACAGTGCGCCCTCGTCCTCATCTCGATGACTGATGGATGCCACGGTGTCTGACTCGCGCAGCACCTTCTTGAGTCGTGTTGCCACTTCCAGCAGCAACTGCTCGCCCTGGCCGTATCCCAGCGTATCGTTAACCCGGCCCAGGTCATTGAGGCCCAGTGACAGCACCGCCGGGATGTCATTGCTACGTTTGGCGCGAAGCACCGACTGTTCGACGCGATCAAGGAATACGCCGCGACCGGGCAGGTCGGTGACACTGTCGTGTGACAGCAGGTGGTCTAGCTGCTCCGCCTTCTCCCTGGCAATCTGTTCCAGCTCTTCCAGGCGATTCTCGACATCCTGATTGACGTTGATGGCGCCGAAGTCCGTGGCACTGCCTGCGGCGACTGATTTTTGTGCGGCTTTCTTCGGGGCGCTGGGCGCGCCATCTTCCCACGCCAGCACGCGGTTGCGACCGGACTCCTTGGCCCGATACAGCGCCCTGTCGGCGTTATTGATCAGCTCTTCCTTGTCGGCCAGAGAGCGGTTCCAGAGGCTGAGACCAAAGCTCGATGTCACCTTGATGGTACTGGCAAAGCTCGAGGGGTCACCTTCCATGACCGCGAGGCGGATACGCTCGGCTATGACACGCGCGCGCTCCAGGTCGATGTCATCCAGGACCAGGCAGAATTCCTCACCGCCGTAGCGCGCCAGCAGGTCGGTGGGTCGGATCTTTGCCTGGATCGTATCGGCCACGAACTTGATCACCGTGTCGCCCATGGCGTGGCCATAGTTGTCATTGATGCGCTTGAAGTGGTCAATATCGACCATCATGCAAACCAGGTCGTGGCGGCGCGTCTTTGCCAACTCGATGCGCTCCTCGAGGTACTCATTGAAGGCGCGACGATTGAGGCAACCCGTCATGGGGTCGCGGGTCGCGAGAAATTCCAGCTCCTTGGACTTCTGGTCGACCGCTTCCTTGGATTTTTGCAGGTCGACCAGTGTTTCGCTGAGCTGGGCGTTCTTTTCCTGCAGCTCGGTGAGGTCGTCAAAGGTCGCAATCACACCCCGTACGTTGCGCTTGTCGTCGTGGATCGGCGTGCAGTTCACGGCGAAGGCGCGCTGGGTGTTGGTGCCATGGGAAATCGCAATACAGGCATCGGTCTGCTCCTCGCCTGTTGCCAGAACCCGATTCCAGGGAAGCTCCTCCTTGGGTAACACCTCCTCATCGCTGCTCTCGCTGGCGATCCAGCGCAGGCTCGAGGCCTTCTTGCCCACCAGATTATCGCTGGCGATTGATACGCTGCGAGTGAAGGCATTATTGGCGAGCATAATGTCTCCCTGCTCGTCCAGGATCAGGATGCCCTCGGCCAGGGTATCGAAGGCCGCCTTCACCCGACCGGGGATTACCCGGCTCGGGTCCAGCTCGCGCAGCACGCGCTTCAGGAACACCGGGAACAGCAACATGCCCAGCGCAAACACAAAGGCGACCAGGGCCAGGAAGGTATTGTTTGCAAAGCCGGGTAACCAGGACGCGCTGGTAGGCGCAAACTGCACCTCCACAGAGCCCCATTGCCGATCGCCCTGGAAGATGGGCACGATCACCTTGTCGCGCGCCGCGCCGTCCAGTGCGGCATCGCCTGAGCCCATCTCGCCACCGCCGTCGTCCGAGCGGAAGCGCGCCGCCAGTACATCGGGGTTTCTGGCAACCACGGCTTCCAAGGTGGTGTTGATATGATGTGAATCGCCTGTTGAGGCCAGCGATGACAGCTGCACGGCCAGCGATTCGCTGAACTTGCGGCGATTCTCCAACTGCGCCTCTGTGGCATTGGGCACCAGGCCCAGCCAGTCTCCCATCAGCAGTATGCTGATGGTCAGCATCAACAGCCCAACGCTGACACGGAAGATCGGGTTCAGGAAGAACCTGGACATCTAGGCGCCCTCCTGCCCGGAAAACAGCGATTCCGCCTGGCGCTCGCGGGTCGATTTCTCACTGCCCTCCAGCTCCTCTTTGTCTTCGTCCTTGCGCTCGCGTAGCACGGGCAGGGGATCCAGGGTGCCCCACAGGGGCACTGTGGAGAGCCAGCTGGCCATCAGGGCGCCGCCGCGCAGGGCGTAGACCGTGGCCGCTGCGAACAGGCCAAGGCCGGAGGTGCTGACAAACTGGACCACCAGCTCCTCGCGGGTGAGCTTGCTGTCCGAGTACGCGGCCATTTCCTCGTTCATGCGATCGATCGCATCCCACAGGGCGTGATTGGTGAGGATGTCATCGACAACGGCCAGCTCTTCCTCTTCTTCAGAGTCTTCTCCCAGCGTGGCGCCTATGGCACGGCCAGACGCCAGGGTAATGTCATCCTCGGTATCGCCATCCTGGATGAGCTGCAGCAGGTCCTCGACCAGCTCGCGGTCTCGTTCTGCATCCGCTATGGCGGCATCGGTCTCGGAGTCCTCGTCGAGATTGGTAGCGTCACTGTTGGTGAGGTTGAAAATGCTGCTGCCGGTGCCGGCGCGGTTGCCGATCTCGAGGTTGTCGCCCAGCTCCAGGATCGGGGTTGTACCGATGTCTCCATCGAGCACCGGGTCGTTCAATATAAGGTTTGGCGGCGGCTCCAGCGGATCTTCGGTCCCAGGCGGGGTGATCGGGGCTTGTGTGCCGCTGTCGCCATTGACCTGTTCCTCGGGAATGTTCACGCCACCAGGCAGGTCCACGGAATCAGTGCCCGGTTGATCGACGGGCGTGCCGCCCCGAGGCTCCGGTGGGGCGCCAGGCGGAGGTTCTTCAACGGACGTGCTGCCGCTGGTCGCAAGCACGCCCGCGCTTTCGAGTGTCTCGACCGTGCCATAACTGTCGGTGTAGCTGGCGACTACTGAAATCCGGAATCCCACGTCGGCCTGGTCCAGGGTATAGCTGTTGCCCACGGCACCGCTGATGTCGACGCCATCGCGCTGCCACTGGTAGCTCACTGCGCCAAGGCCGTCCGCGTCCGCCAGGCTGTTGCTGACGGTGAGTGTCTGGTCTTCGGTCGCCTCGCCGCTAATCACTACCGAACCCGTCGGCGCATCGTTTACATTCGCTACTGGTGCGGTCGCTACACTGGCGAAACTACCACTGCCACCCAGGTCATCGATATAGCTGGCGACCACGCTGATCACGGCACCTACGTCAGCCTGGGTCGTTACATAGATAGTGCCGTTTTGACCCGGGATGTCTTCACCGTCGCGTTGCCACTGGTAGGCGACGGTTCCGCTCAGGCCGTCCGGGTCGTCAAGGGTGTTGGATGCGGTCAGCGTATCGCCCTGCACCGGGTTGAGGTTGTTGATGCTGACTTCGCCGCTACCGTCATCGTCAACGTTGGCGACGGCCGCAGTCGCAGCGCTGCCCACGGCTTCATTGAAGCCCCTCAGGTCGGTGTAACGCGCTTCTACCCTTAGCGTTGCGCCGACGTCATCCTGGATCGCGATATAAGTACTGCCGGTTGCGCCGATATCGACAAAGCCGCTTCCGGTATCACGTTGCCAGTGATAGGTGATGCCGGTGAAACCGTCCGGATCTGACAGGTCGTTGGACGCGGTCAGCAGATCCCCCTGCGCGGGCGCCGTGTTGTCGATGCTGACGCTGCCGGTGGGAGCATTATTGGGCGGCGGAACGGTATCGACGCGGAAGCTGAAAGCCCCCGATGTTGGACTGGTATTGCCTGCCAGGTCCGTAGCCTCGGCGGTCAGGTTGTATGCGCCGTCGGCAAGAGTGGTCGCGCTGTGATCAAAGATCCAGTTGCCGCTGCCATCGGCGCTGGCGGTGCCGATGCTGCTGGCATCGAGGAAAACCTCAACCTGGCTATCCGGCTCTGCCGTGCCGGCGAAGACCAACTGGTTGTCGGCGGTGATGAGGTCTGCGGCACCGGTGTCCTCAGACAGGCTCACCACGGTCGGTGCCGCCGGCGCGACGCTATCCACGGTGAAATTGAAGCCGGCGGAGACAGCGCCGGTCTCGCTGGTCGCCGTATCGGTCGCCTGGGCGGTCAGGGTATAGCTGCCATCGGCCAGGGTGGTCGCGGTGTAGTCGAGGCTCCAGTTGCCGCTGCCATCGGCGACGACCGAGCCAAGGCTGGCGCCATCGAGGAATACCTCGACGCTGTTGCTGGCTTCTGCCGTGCCGCTGAATACCAGCTGGTTGTCCGAGGTAACACGGTCCGCTGCAATGTTGGTGTCAGCAGTGATGGTGGACACCGCGGCAGACGGCGCCGCCGTGTCGACCGTGAAGCTCAAGCCTCCGGACAGGGCGCCGGCCTGGCCGGTGGCCGTGTCGGTTGCCCGGGCCGTCAGGGTATAGCTGCCATCGGCCAGGGCGATCCCGGTGTAGTCGAGGTTCCAGTTGCCACTGCCGTCGGCAGTCACCGAGCCGAGGCTGGCGCCATCGAGGAACGCCTCGACGCTGTTGTTCGCTTCCGCGGTACCGCTGAATACCAGCCGGTCGTCGAGAGTGATCAGGTCCGCGGCACCCGTGTCGTCGCTGATAGCAGTGGCCGCAGCGGCAGGTCCGACAGTATCGATCGTAAAGTTCATGCCGGCGGACAGGACCCCGGCCTGGCCGGTGGCCGTATCCGTGGCCCGGGCAGTCAGGGTGTAGCTGCCGTCCGCCAGGGTGGTGCCAGTGTAGTCGAGGCTCCAGTTGCCGCTGCCGTCGGCGGTCACCGAGCCGAGGCTGGCACCGTCGAGGAACACCTCCACGCTGTTGTTCGCTTCCGCCGTGCCATTGAACACCAGCTGGTTGTCGCTGGTGATGCGGTCCGCGGCACCGGTATCGTCGCTGATAGCGGTGGCCGCGGCGGCAGGCCCCGCGGTGTCGACCGTAAAGGCCAGGCCGCCGGAGGCCGGGCCAGTGTTGCCGGCCAGGTCGATGGACCGGGCGGTCAGTGTGTAGTTGCCGTCGGCCAGGGTCGTGCCGGTGTAGTCCACCGTCCAGTTCCCCGAAGCATCTGCGCTGACTGTATCGATACTCACCGGGCCGCCGCCACTGTCAAGGAATACCTCCACGGTGCTGTTGGCTTCGGCGCTGCCGCTGAAGACCAGCTGGTTGTCGCTGGTGATGCGGTCCGCGGCGCCGGTATCCACGCTGATGCCCAGCGCCGTGGGGGCAGCGGGGTTGCTGGTATCCACGGTCAGGGCAAAGCCTGCGGACAATGCACCGGTATTGCCGGCGGCGTCGGTGGCCTGTGCGGTGAGGGAGTAGCTACCGTCCGCCAGTGTGGTGCCGGAGTGGTCAAAGCTCCAGTTGCCGCCGCCGTCGGCGCCGGCAGTACCGATACTCACGCCGTCGATGAATACCTCGACCGAGCTGTTGGCCTCGGCTGTGCCGCTGAATACCAGCTGGTTGTCCGACGTGGTGCCGTCGGCGGCCACGTTGGTGTCATTGGTAATGCCGGTGACCGCGGCTGCGCCCGGTGCCGTGTTGTCGATGGTGTAGGACTCGCTGGTGGGAAGGCTGGCGCTGGCGAGATTGCCCGCGACGTCCGCGATGTCCTGGCCGCCGCTGAGTGCAAGCCCCAGCGTTCCGTCACCGCTGATGCCCGACACCGTGACCTGGTAGGTGGAAGTGTCGCCATCACCGGCATTGTTGACCGCTACCACCGGATTGGTGGTGACGGTCCCTGAGCTCGTGATCACGAAATCGTCCGCGGTGACATTGGAGACCGCTTCGCTGAAGTCGACGCTGAAGCTGACCGACGTCGCGGTGCTGGGATTGCTGTCATCGCGGGTAATGCTTGCTACCGGTGCTGCGGCATCACGAGTCTGCGACTCGGTGGCGCCAAATCGCATGAAGCTGCTGGTGGCCACCTGGGACAGATAGCGGGCCTGGATAAAGTCCGCGGACAGGCCCACGGATTCAACCCGCAATTCATCAATTATCCCGTTGAACTCCAACGAGTCCCCTTCCATCTGGCCGACGCGGAAGTCGCTGACGGTGGTGAAGTCTGTGCGAATAGTACTGTCGCTGGTGACGTCAACACCGTTGTGGTAAATCGTCGCGTTGCCGGTGGCCCGGTTTACCTCGACTGCCACGTGGTTCCACGCGTCGAAGTTGATCACGCCGAGGTTGGAGATCGCCGAGTCACCGTTGCTGCCGTTGCCGGTCTCGAAATGGATGCTGCCGTCTTCGGTGCCGGAGCTGTTGATAAACAGGCGGAAGCCGGCGGCCGAAGCCCCCTGGGCGCTGTTGGCCAGGATGGTCTGGATGCTGTCTCCAGCGGAGTCTGGACGAATCCAGGCGGAAACAGTGAATGTGTCACCGACATCGACGCTGCCAAAGTCGATGTGGTCGTCGATCTCGTCAAAGTCGATGCCGGTACCCACGCGGCCGCTGACCAGGTCGCCGGCTGTCATTGAAAGATCGGCAGTGCCGTTGTTGGCCGGGTTGCTGCTATCCAGAATGTCGCCGGCATTGCCGGGGCCCGGATCTTCATTGAAGTGGTAGATACCCAGCCCGTCTGCCCACACCGCGGCCGTATCCTGGTTGTCGCCGGCTGCGCCATTGTTGTGGTACAGGTAGATGGCCTCGTCGCCGGCGCCGGCATCCAGCTGTGACACCCGCACCCAGATGCGCGCAGTTTCACTGCCGTCGTCCCAGCTCTCGATGGTGTAGGGCAGCTCGGAGCCGTCGCTGTCAACAAAGCGAACGTCGGCGCCGCCCACGCTGATCAGGTTGAAGTCGATATCAGCGCCCGTCAGTTCTACCAGCAGCGGGAAACCGTTGATATTGGTGGCACTCGCGCTGTTGTTGATGTCGATGCGCGTACGGTTCTGCCAGTCGCTGTTCCACCAGGCAACAAAATCCGCCGCCACATTGCCGCCGCCGTCGAGAATGTCGGGGTCCGTCGGACTGTCACCCAGGTAGGTCACCTCCGGGGTGTCACCGGTGCTCAACACACCGTCAGTGAAGGTAATGTAGATATCGTTGTCGTCGGCGACGTCAGAATTGGTGGTCGACGAAAAGCTCTCACCGACAACGCCGGCCACGTCGAAATCGTCTGCGCGTACCGTGCTGTCCTGGATGGCATCGTCGAAAGTGACACGGATCGCGTCGATGAAGCCATCCTCGTCCAGGTCCGCTGTCTCGATCGAGGTAATGTCCGCGCCGCGCCCGGGGGCCACAGGACCCACGGTATTGCTGCCCACGACCTCGTCGGTGCCTTCAAGGTCCTGGTAGCGGGCTTCCGCGCGCACGTTGGCGCCAACGTCGGCAGCCGTCAGGGTGTAGGTGCTGCCAGTGGCGCCGATATCGACAAAGCCGGAGCCGGTGTCCCGCTGCCAGTGATAGGTGATGGTGCCCATGCCGTCGATATCAGCGAGATCATCGGTGACGCTGAGCGTTTCATCTTTCCCGACAATGCCCGAGACGGTGACTGAACCGGTGGGCGCATCGTTGATGTTGCCGATGGCAACGGTTGGCGTTGAAGTGAGGTACTCGGCATTGCCGCCGAGGTCAGTGAAACTCACCGTGGACGTGATCTGGGCACCGACATCGTCCTGGGTCAGGGTGTAGGTGGCATTGGTGGCGCCGGGGATGGGAACCCCGTCTCGCAGCCAGGTGATGTCCCAGCCCGCGCCGGGCACGCCATCTTCATCATCGGCGACCCAGGCTTGCGAGAGCCGTTCCCCCTGTTCCGGCAAGCTGTCGCCGTCGTCATCGAGAAGAGTAACGGTAACCGGGCCCACCGCGGGGTCGTTGATGTCATTGAGCGAGATGTTGACCGTAGAGGTGTCGGTGCGACCGGTGCCATCACCGACTTCAACAGTCAGTGCAAAGGTGGGGTTGACCTCGAAATTCACAGCGCTGCTATTGGCGACCGTGATAAGGCCGGCGTTGTCGATCGCAAAAGCCGTGTCCGTATTGCCGCTGGAGATCGTGAAGGTGAGCCCGTCGCCATCGACGTCTTCGGCCAGCACCGTGCCTACCGGGGTCGTGTTGGGGCTGTTCTCATCGATGCTGAAGCCCTCGTCTGAGAGCGCGGTCACGATGGTGCCGGTGCCGGCGCTGCCAGTGCTCTTTGCGACCGCGTCCGGGTTGCCGTAGTAGAAATCGATCTCCGTGGTCCCGGCGTCGGCGACCTCGACCCACACGCTCGACGTGCCGCCCACGTTCCAGCTCTGGATGAAATAGTCGAGATCATTGCCGCTGCTGTCGTAGAAGCGCAGGTCGTCGCCGTTGGCATCGGCATTGCTGTATTGGAAGCCGTTGACCACATTTGCCAGCGCTATCTCTACCAGGTAGTTGGCGCTCGGAGTGGGTGTGGCCAGCGTGACCGTCTGGTGGTAGTCCCACAGCGACGGGTCGTCAGCAACCGCGTTGACGGTAATGGTGGCGGTGGCGGTGTCCGTGCCGCCGTTGCCGTCATCGGCCTGGTAGATGAAGCTGTCGGTGCCGCTGAAGTTGGCTTCCGGTGTGTAGCTGAACGAGCCGTCGCTGTTCAGGGTGAACGAAGCTGCATTGCCGGGCCCACTGACCAGGCTGGCGGTAAGCGGATCGTCATCAGCGTCAGTATCGTTGACCAATACGCCGTTGGCGGCATCTACCGCCAGGGCATTATCCTCGTCTATTTCGTAGGGCACACCGGGTGTACTGTAGAGTTCGGCGACCTGGGCCGCGGTCAATTGCTGGTTGACGATGGCCAGTTCGTCGATGCTGCCCTGGAAGAAGCCACCCGAGGCCGGCGTCATACCGCTGGCACTGGTGCGCCGGCTGGCGCCGAGGGCGATGGGTTCCTGGTTGGGTGTGTCGCCGCCGTCGCCCTGGAGACCGGTGTCACCGGCCATGCCGCCATCGTAGATGTCGAGGTGGGCATTGCCGCCCGTGGTGTCGGCCGCGGCACCGTCGACATACAGCGCCATGCCGGCAGGGCCAAAGGTAAACACAATGTTGTGCCAGTTGCCGTCGTTCAGATAGCCGGCGGGCAGGTCGCTGTAGACGAAGTGGCTATCGGTGCCCGAGGCGGTGTTGTTCTGTAGCCGCACCTCGATTTCAGCTGCGGCACCGCTGCCGGTGAAGCGGATAGTAAGGTGGCCACCCTCTGCGGTCCCGGAGGCATCCTTGCTAAATAGTGTGTCACCGTCGGCTATGGTGGTGCTGTTGAACCACAACGAGATGGCACCCGCGTTCAACTCGTAGTCGGCACTATGGGGAATGGAAACGTAGCCGTCAGTGCCGTTTAGTGTGATTGAGTCGTCGCCGTCACCCGTGGCACCACCGGTTCCCGTGCTCACGCCACCGACTGCAGTGCCGTCATTGCCGCCTGCCGTTTCATCAGCAATGTTGCCGGCGTCTCCGAGACGGAAGTAGCCGTCGCTGATACCCTCGACCACCTCGGAATAGCTATCGCCGTTGTCATCATTGGCAACCGGCGCCGCCAGTGTCGCCCGATAGGATTGCAGCAGGCCCTGCGACGCAAATATCTGGGTATCCACCTCGCCCACGCGGGCTTCCAGCACCCAGTTGCCGCCCAGGCTGCTGTGCCCGGTCAGGTCGTTGGAGGCAGCCACATCGGCGCCAGTCAGTTGCGCGAGCTCACGCATCAGGGACAGGCCGCTGTCGGCACTGGCCAGGTTGCA
>JASJBK010000080.1 GCA_030066555.1 Halieaceae bacterium | reverse complement strand
TCCTGGTCAACGGGATCAAGCTGCAGGGCCAGATCGAGTCCTTCGACCAGTTCGTGGTGCTGTTGAAGAACACCGTAAGCCAGATGGTTTACAAGCACGCAATCTCCACCGTTGTGCCCTCGCGCGTGGTTCGCATGCCCATGCAGAACCCCCCGGAAGAAGCCGGTGGAGACAGTTAGGTCCCTGATTGTTTTTTGAACGACCCGATTCCGGTGAGCGCGCGCTGCTCGTTCACCTGAACCTCTCCACAGAAGCGGATCGTGAAGATCCGCGCGAATTCGAAGAACTGGTGCTGTCTGCCGGCGGCGACCCGGTGGAGTACGTGTTTGGCCAGCGCGAGGCGCCGCATCCGCGATATTTCGTCGGCACCGGCAAACTCGAGGAAATCACGGCGTTGGTGCAGCAGCACGACATCGAGGTGGTGCTGTTCAACCATGCCCTGTCTCCCAGTCAGGAACGCAACCTGGAGAAGGAATTGAAATGCCGGGTGCTGGACCGCACCGGGCTGATTCTCGATATCTTTGCCCAGCGCGCCCGCACCCACGAGGGTAAATTGCAGGTCGAGCTGGCCCAGCTGCAGCACATGTCCACCCGGCTGGTGCGCGGCTGGACCCACCTCGAGCGACAGAAGGGCGGCATTGGCCTGCGCGGTCCCGGTGAAACCCAGCTTGAGACCGACCGCCGGCTTCTGCGGGCCCGTATCAAGTCGATCACTGGCCGCCTGGAGAAGGTCGGCAAGCAGCGCCACCAGGGGCGCCGCTCACGGCAGCGCGCCGAAATTCCCGCCGTGTCCCTGGTCGGTTACACCAACGCCGGCAAGTCCACCCTGTTCAATCGCCTCACCGAGTCGGAGGTCTACGCCGCCGACCAGCTGTTTGCCACCCTGGACCCGACCCTGCGCCGGGTCGAGGTAGACGATTGCGGGCCGGTGGTGCTGGCCGACACCGTGGGCTTCATCAGCCATCTGCCCCACAAGCTGGTAGACGCCTTTCGTGCCACGCTGGAGGAGACGACGAGCGCCAACCTGCTGCTGCATGTGGTCGACGCCGCCAGCGAGGAGCGCGAAGACAATATCGAGCAGGTCGAGTCGGTGCTGGCAGAGATTGGCGCCGGCGACGTACCGCGCCTGGAAGTATTCAACAAGCTGGACCTGCTGGAACAGGCGCCTAGAGTCGATCGCGACACCGACGGCCGCCCCTGCCGGGTCTGGCTGTCAGCCGTGACAGGCGAAGGCTGCGAGCTGCTGTTTGAGTGCCTGGCGGAGTTGCTGGGCGACGACCGGGTCGAGCACCGGCTCAATCTGGCGCCGGAGCAGGGCCGTTTGCGTGCACTTTTGTATAACCGCGGTGCAGTGCTGGGGGAGAACCACAGTGACGACGGCTACGTACAGTTGCATGTTCGCTTGGAGCGGCGACAGTGGCAGCAATTACTGGCCAACGAGTCGATTGACGAGAAATCCCTGGTCATGGACGAGTGGTCCGGCGATGACGCCCACGGACAACACCAGGTGGCGTAACAGAAGAGAACCCAATTCCCGACTTTTCAATATTTGGCGATAAGCTTTGGCAGGCCCGCGTTACGCCCGGCGTGAATTCCGTTTCGCAATGAGGGTCTATGGTAGACTGAACCGCTGTTTTGCACAGCGACATGAAGTGCAGTGGGGCGCAGGCAGCCCCCAACGAATCCTGACAGGAGATGTATATGGCCTGGAATGAACCGGGTGGCAACGGCAACAAGCCACGCGATCCCTGGGGCGGTGGAGACCAGGGTCCGCCGGATATGGACGAAGCCATGCGCAAGCTCAAGCAGCAGCTCGCCGGCATTTTTGGTGGCGGCGGCAGCGGCGGCGGTGGCGGCGCCCCGGCCAAGGGTGTCTCCGGCGCTCTTTTCCTGACGGTCATCTCGGTCATCGTCGTGGTGTGGGCGCTGATGGGCTTCTACACCGTCGATGAGCAGGAGCGTGGCGTGGTGCTGCGCCTCGGCAAGTACCACAACACGGTTCAGCCGGGCCTGCAGTGGAACCCACCGATCATTGACGACGTCACCGTGGTCAACGTGACCCGCGTCAACAACGCCACTTTTCGCGAGCAGATGCTGACCCAGGACGAGAACATCGTCGAGGTCAACCTGTCTGTGCAGTACATCATCGAGAATGCCGAGGACTATGTGCTGCGGGTGCGCGGCCCCGAGCGCAGCCTCAACAACGCCACCGAAAGCGCGCTGCGCCACGTGGTGGGTGACAACGCCATGGACTACGTGCTCACCGACGGCCGTACCCAGCTCGCCATCGATGTGCGCGAGCGTCTGCAGGACTACCTGGACATCTACCAGACGGGCATCCGCGTCTCGACGGTCAACGTCGACGACGCCAAGCCGCCGGCGGAAGTGCAGGAAGCCTTCGACGACGTGATCAAGGCCCGAGAGGACGAAGAGCGCGTCAAGAACGAAGCCCAGGCCTACGCCAACCAGGTGGTGCCGGAGGCGCGCGGCCAGGCGCAGCGCGTGATCGAGGAAGCCAACGCCTACAAAGACCAGGTCATTGCCCAGGCCGAGGGTGACGCGTCCCGCTTCAGCGCGCTGCGCGAGGAGTACGCCAAGGCCCCGGAGGTGACGCGCCAGCGTCTTTACCTCGACGCTGTGCAGGGCGTGATGGAGAACACCAGCAAGGTCGTGGTCGACGTAGAGGGCGGCAACAACCTGCTGTACCTGCCGCTGGACAAGATCGTTAACGAGGGTACCCGCGGGCAGGCCCGCAGCGGTGCCATGGCGGACAGCCTCGATATTCGCGAGCTGACCGATCGCGTGGTCGAGCAGCTGCGGCGCGACAATGCCGCGCGCACCAGCCGGGGAGGACGTTGATATGAGTGGTAAGAACCTGACCATCCTGCTGCTGGCGCTGCTGGTCCTGTTTGTGGGCACCAACGCCTTGTACATCGTCAAGGAAACCGAGCGCGGCGTGCTGCTGCGCTTTGGTGAGGTGGTAAACCCCGATGTTGCGCCCGGTCTGCATGTGAAAATTCCGTTCGTGAACAACGTGCGCAAGTTCGACGCCCGGGTGCTGACCGTGGATGCCTTGCCGGAGCGTTTCCTGACGCTCGAGAAGAAAGCCCTGGTGGTTGACTCCTACGCCAAGTGGAAAGTGGCCGACGTGGCCAAGTACTACACGGCTACCGGCGGCGATGAGAGTCGCGCCACCGGCCTGCTCGCCCAGCGCATCAACGACGGCCTGCGTAACCAGGTCGCCGATCGCACCCTGCAGGAAGTGGTCTCCGGCGAGCGCGACCAGCTGATGACCCAACTGCTTGAGAACCTCAACTCCAGGGCGCGCAGTGAGCTGGGTGTTGAGGTGGTTGACGTGCGGGTCAAGAAGATCGACCTGCCGCCCTCAGTAAGCGACGCGGTATTCCGCCGCATGAATGCCGAACGGGAGAAGGAAGCCCGCGAACTGCGCTCCCAGGGTCGCGAGCTGGCCGAGGGTATTCGCGCTGCCGCCGACCGCGAGGTGACGGTGATCAAGGCAGAGGCCTACCGTGACTCGGAGACCATCCGCGGTGAGGGTGATGCATCCGCGGCGGGAATTTACGCCCAGGCCTATAACGCAGACCGCGAGTTCTATGATTTCACTCGCAGCCTGCGCGCCTACAGCGAGGCCTTCAGCAATAAGGGTGATATCCTGCTGATCGAGCCCGACGGCGAATTCTTCCAGTACTTCAAGAAGGCCGGCGAAGGCGGCTGAGCTCAGCTGAAGCAGTCGCGGTGATTATCACACCGCGACTGGCGCTGTGATAGAATTCTGCAACCGTGAGGTCTGGGGTTTGACAAACGAACCCGGGGCCCACGGTTTTTTTATGCGCGACTGATGGGGGAAGCCGCCCGCTTGGATGCCTGGCAACTGTTTCTGGTCGGTCTGGCCCTGGTTTTCGTGATCGAAGGTGTCATGCCGTTCGTCGCCCCGCAGCGTTGGCGGGAGATGGTCAGCCAGGTAGCGCAGCTGGATGACAGGAGCCTGAGGGTCTTCGGTCTGTGCAGTATGCTGGTGGGCCTGGGCCTGCTGTACCTTGTTAATTGAAACGTTAACTGAAACAACTGCGCACTCGCTTTCACAGGGAACATCGACATGACGACAGATGACCGCTGGCAGCTGCCCGACGGCATCGAGGAACTGCTGCCCGGGCCCGCATCACGGGTCGAGGCGCTGCGCCGGCGCCTGCTCGACCTGCACCGGGGCTGGGGGTATCAGCTGGTGATGCCGCCGCTGGTGGAATTTACGGAATCGCTCCTGATCGGCCTGGGCGCCGATATCGATCGGCTGACCTTTCGCGTCACTGACCAGATGAGCGGTCGCAGCATGGGTATTCGTGCCGACATCACCCCTCAGGTGGCACGTATTGACGCACACAGCCTCGCCGATAAGGGCGTCAGCCGCTTCTGTTATGCCGGTAGTGTTCTGCATACCCGGCCGACGACCCTGCTGGGCTCCCGCTCACCGTTGAAGCTGGGCGCTGAACTCTATGGCGATGCCTCGCTGGCCGCCGATATCGAAGTGATCTCGCTGATGCTGGAAACTCTCGGTGCCGCCGGCATCAAGGGCATGACCCTGGATCTCGGTCACGTCGGCATCGCCCGCTGTCTGCTGGCGGAACTCGACGGCGAACTGCATGACTCGGTATACGAGGCACTGCAGCGCAAGTCATTGCCCGATCTCGAGAAGCTGCTGGAGGGTGTCGACCCGGGGCTGGCGGCGCGAGTACTGGAACTGGCCGGTCTGCATGGCGGGCTCGAGGTGCTCGACCAGGTGCCGACGGGGTTGGGCGACATCGATGCGGCCATCAGCGAGCTTCGACAGGTGGCGGCGGCGATTGCCGAGCGCTATCCGGATGTGGACCTCTATTTCGATCTCGCGGAACTGCGCGGTTATCGCTACCACACCGGCCTGGTGTTTGCCGCCTACGTGGCCGAGCAGGGTCGCGCACTGGCCAACGGCGGCCGCTACGACGACGTCGGCCAGGTGTTTGGTCGGCCCCGTCCCGCCACCGGTTTCAGCACCGACCTGATGGTATTGCTGGATCTGGCAGACGCGGAAGAAGCACCGCGGGAGAGTGCGATCGCCGCACCGGCAGACGGCGATGCGGCGCTGTGGCAGGCAGTGGCGCGGCTGCGCGCTGCGGGCGAGATAGTGATTAATGATTTATCGGCCTCTCGTGACGGGCGCTGCGACCGGCAGCTCACGTTGCGCGATGGTGAGTGGACAGTGGAAGAGCTGGAATGAGTGCAGCAATGAACAAGAGCGTGGTGGTGCTGGGTACCCAGTGGGGTGATGAGGGCAAGGGCAAGATCGTTGACCTGCTCACCGAACAGGTCGAGGCGGTGGTGCGCTTCCAGGGCGGTCACAACGCCGGCCATACCCTGGTGATCGACGGGGAAAAAACCGTCCTGCACCTGATTCCCTCGGGCATTCTGCGTGAGAACGTGACCTGCCTGATCGGCAACGGTGTGGTGTTGTCACCGGAAGCGCTGCTCAAGGAAATCGGCGAACTCGAAGCCAAGGGCGTGCCGGTGCGCGACCGGCTGCGTATCAGTGCTGCCTGCCCGCTGATTCTTCCCTACCACGTGGCCCTCGACCAGGCACGGGAGCTGGCCCGGGGCAAGGACAAGATCGGCACCA
This sequence comes from Halieaceae bacterium, assembly GCA_030066555.1. Classification (GTDB taxonomy): domain Bacteria; phylum Pseudomonadota; class Gammaproteobacteria; order Pseudomonadales; family Halieaceae; genus JANQIO01. The sequence goes on along the minus strand of JASJBK010000080.1, from coordinate 11,297 downwards.
CCGGGCGCGGTATTGGCCCCGCCTACGAGGACAAGGTCGCACGGCGTGGGCTGCGACTCGGTGACCTGCTGGACGCGGGGCGCTTCGCCGAGAAGCTGAAGTCGGTGCTCGACTATCACAACTTTGTGCTGAGCGGCTTCTACAAGGTCGACCCGGTCGACTACCAGGCGACCCTGGACCAGGCGCTGGAAATGAGCCAGCAGCTGGCGCCGATGATTGCCGACGTCACCACGCTGTTGCACCAGTATCGCGGCAATGACGCCAGCATTCTTTTTGAGGGCGCCCAGGGCTCACTGCTGGATATCGATCACGGTACCTACCCGTTCGTCACCTCCTCGAATACTACCGCCGGCGGCACCGCCACCGGCAGCGGGTTCGGACCGCTGTACCTGGACTACGTGCTGGGCATTACCAAGGCCTACACCACGCGGGTGGGTTCCGGGCCTTTCCCCACCGAGTTGTTCGACAGCACCGGCGAGCACCTTGCCACCCGTGGCCACGAGTTCGGCGCCACCACCGGCCGGCCGCGCCGCTGCGGCTGGTTCGACGCGGTGGCACTGCGCAATGCCGTGCAGATCAACAGCGTATCCGGCCTCTGCCTGACCAAGCTCGACGTGCTCGATGGCCTGGAAACCATCCAGATCTGTATTGGTTACCAGGATGAGGCCGGCGCGCCGGTGCCATACCCGGTCGACAGCGATGATTACGAAGGCCTGGTGCCACTGTATGAAGAGGTGCCGGGCTGGAGCGAATCCACCATCGGGGCGAAGTCCCTCGACGAGCTGCCCGCCAACGCCCGCGCCTACATCAATCGCATCGAGCAGGTCGTCGGCGCGCCCATCGACATCATTTCAACCGGTCCCGACCGGGTCGAGACCATCGTCCTCCGCCACCCTTTTGGAGAACCAACTACCTGAGTCATCGACCAGGCGGCGCTGATAATCCCTGGGATCCACGTGCCGCCTGAGGATGCGTTCCTTCTCGCGCAACACCTCAGGGTCTGATTTCCAGCGCCACAGCACTTCCCGTGCGTGGCGGAAGCTCTCGCGAATATCTACTACCGGCTCCGGGTAGTTTTCTACCTGGTACATCTGCCGGTCCAGCGGTCCGAGCGTCCAGGGCTCATGGATGAAGGGTGCTGGCACCTGCTCCAGCTCCGGCACCCAGCGGCGTACGAACGCGCCGTCGGGATCGTGGTCATGCCCCTGCTTTACAGGGTTGTAGATGCGAATTGTGTTGGCGCCGGTAACCCCGGCCTGCATTTGCACCTGCGGGTAGTGAATACCCGGCTCGAAATCCAGGAACAGAGAGCCCAGCCAGCTGGCGCCGGCACGCCAGTCGAGCCACAGATGGTGGGCGAGGAAGCTCACCAGCATGGAGCGGGAGCGAAAGTTGATGTAGCCGGTGGCTCTCAGGCAGCGCATGCTGGCGTCTATCAGGGGAATGCCCGTGTTGCCGTACTTCCAGGCTTCCAGAAGTTCGGCATCCTGATCCCGGGTGAACTTGTTGTAGCCGCGATTGATGTCCTCGAACTCCATGCGACACTCCATCTCGAATTTCTGGATGAAGTGGCAGTGCCAGTGCAGGCGCGACTCGAAGGCTTCCAGCGGGCGCTGCCAGCCCGGACGTCCGCGGGCAGCGCGCAGCGCCTGGTAGACCTGGCGAATGCTGATATTCCCCCAGGCCAGGTAAGGCGACAGCCGGGAGCAGTGCTGGCGGCTGGCCTCTGGCTTGGAGATCTGTTTCTGGTAGTCGCGGCCGCGTTCGCTGAGAAAGCTGTCAAGTGTCTGCCAGGCCCGGGATTCACCGCCGGCCTGCAGAGGCGCTGGTGCGTTCCAGGAATCGGGGCGGGTATGCAGCCGCCGATGCAGCTCATTGCCGAGTGCATCAGCCGGCCCTTGCAGTTGCTCGAGCGCAGGCTCGGCGCAATCGGCTGTCATCACCTGGTGCCACTGCCGGTTCCAGCCGTCGCGATTGCGGCGCCCACGCTGGACGCCGTTGCTGGGGGTCTCGTGCCAGGGGATGTCACGTGCGGCGAGCCATTCTGCCACCGCCAGGTCACGCCGGTAGGTAACGCCCAGGCCAGTTTCCTCATGGCTGTATACAGCGGCAATGCCCATATCGGCCTGCAGCGCACCCAGCAGGTCGAGCATATCGGTCTCGAAACACCACAGCCGCTGCCCGTGGGGAGCGAGACTGGCGTTGATATCGTCGATGGACTGGCTGATAAAGCGCCAGTGCCTGCGCCGATAGTGTTCGTTGCCCAGCAGTTGCGGTTCGAAGCAGTAGGCCAGCAGGCAAGGCCTTCCGCTGGCGATGGCGGCCTGCAGCGGTGCGTGATCCGCAACACGCAGGTCGCGTTTGAACCAGACGAGATTGATGCCCATGGGGCAATGGTAGTCAGTTGGCCCCGGGCTGGCAGGTCGGGCAGAGATACAGGCGGCGCGAGTTGCTCTCGACGCGTTTGATTTCGCCACTGCAGCGGTAGCAGGGCAGGCCCTGGCGGCCGAAGACATAGAAGCGCGTCTTTTCCCGGGGCAGTCCCATCTTCCTGAGCCTGGCCAGCAGCCGCGGTGCGGTGACGATGCCGCCGGTGTCATAGCTGCGCCGGCTGATGGCCAGGGTGCTGCGCGCCAGTCTACCGAGATCGCCGCGAGACAGGTCAGCGGGCCGGCTGTCGGGATGCAGTCCGGCGTCGAACAGTATCTCCGCGCGCAGGTAGTTGCCGATGCCGGCGATGAAAGCCTGGTCCAGGTAGAGCGCCGCCAGTGAGCGTCGCCGGAAGGCGTTGTCCCCCAGTCGCGTGGCGATCTGTCGCCAGTCGAGGTCCGGAGACAGGATGTCCGGGCCGATCCGTTGCAGGAAGGGGTGCTGTTCCACTTCTTCCGTGCGCCAGACGCTGATATCCGAGGCGCTGTACAGCAGCGCGCTGTGCTCGTCGGTATGCAGAGCCAGCCGCAGGGAGCGATTGGTTTTCGGCAGCTTGCCGCGCCTGGTGATTTTCCAGACTCCGTAGAGCTGGTTGTGGGAGTAGACCGTCCAGCCGTGTTCGAAATGGGTAAGCAGGGCTTTGCCCCGGGTCTCGAGCCGCTCGACCCGATGACCGCTCAGGGTCTTGCCGTGACGGCGCAGGCGCGGCAGCCCGAATTTGGCCGATTCGACCACCTGGCCTTCCAGAATGTCCGCCAGGCGGTCGGCGGCGCGCCGGATTTCAGGTCCCTCAGGCACTGGTTTTTCCTTCTCTTTCCGGTAGTTATCGCTGGAAAAGTACGCACTGGTTCACAGAACAGACCAAGACTTGGGGCTTCTGATACTGGTTTCCATGGCATTTGGTTATCCTCGCGAGACGAGGATTGATCAATGCGTTTGCTAGCACTGCTATTGCTTTGCCTCGGTTCTGTGCTCCCCGTCCAGGCGGTGGAGTTCGAACTGGAGAGTGTCGACCAGGTCGTGTATCTGCACGGGGCCTGGCGCTTTCGCGCGGGTGACGATCCCAGCTGGGCCGATCCCAGCTACAACCACGGGCCCTGGGACAATATCCTGGTGCCGCGGGACTGGCGCCGACAGGGTCATGAAGACCTGACGGGCTTCGCCTGGTACCGCGCTGAACTGCACATCCCGGGTGTGGCAGAGGGACGCCGCGACAGCTTGCACCGCCTGGGTATATCCCTCGGCAAAATACATAGCGCCTATGAGCTCTACCTCGGCGGGATCATGGTGGGCGGCGTCGGAAGCTTCCCGCCCAATGCCGAGCCGATCTCGGACCGGGAGCGCACGTACTCGATTCCGCCGGAAGCGGTTGACGATAGCGGCAAGCTACTGGTTGCCGTGCGGGTCTGGCGGCATCCCACCCTCGGCAACTCCAGCACATCGGGCATGTTCCAGGGCAATTATGCCGTGGGCCCCACGTTCGAGCTGATGAAGCGGATCTGGTTCAAGGAAGCGGTGGCGCTGATGCTGGTGATCAGCTATCTCGGCTTTGGTGCCTACCACCTCTATTTGTTTGCCAGGAACAGGAAGCTGCCTGAGTTCCTCTGGTTTGGCATCGTCGCTTGCATGGTCGCGGTCTATACCCTGGAGATGAGCCAATGGAAGCATGTGGTGGGCTGGCTGAATGCCATTCCCTACCTGGTTCACAAGAAATTCGAGTACGGCATTATTTACCTGATGCCGGCTCTTGGGCTCGAGTTGTTGTGCTGCCTGCTGCGGATCAAGCCCTCGCAGTGGGCGCGGGCCTACCAGTCAGGTTTCGCCCTGTTCAGCCTGCTGGCACTGCTGGTGCCCGGCTACGACATCCTGACCAATACCCTGTTCCTCTGGCAGCTGTACGTGATACCCGGGCTGTTTGCCACGCTGGTGCTGGTGGTCTGGTATGCCGCCCGCGGCAACGCCGAGGCGCGCACCATGACCGTGGGCTGGGCGGTATTTATGTTCTGCGCCCTCAATGACATCGTGGTGGCCCAGGGTGCCGTACAACACCCCAGGCTGCTCAGCATCGGCTTTGCGGCAATCCTGGTGAGCATGGCCATTTCCCTCGCCAACCGCTTTACCCGCATGTACAGCCAACTGGACGGGGAATTCCGGCGCCGCACCCGGGAGCTGGAGCAGACCAACGAGAAGCTGGCCGAAGCCGCACGCATGGATACCCTGACGGGCCTGCTGAATCGCCGCGGTTTTGCCGAGAAAGTGGACGAGGAAATCGCACGTGCCGGGCGCAGCGGGCGTGGCTTTGTAGTCATGATGGCTGACATCGACTGCTTCAAGGCTTGCAACGACCAGCATGGCCACGCCGCCGGCGACTTCGCCCTGCAACGGGTGGCCGAGTTGCTGAGCGGGCAACTGCGCGACGTGGATACCATTGCCCGCTGGGGCGGCGAGGAGTTTATTTTCCTGCTGCCTGAAACCGACCTCCAGGGCGGCGCGACGCTCGCCGAAGAGCTGCGCACTACCCTGGAATGCACGCTGTTTCACTACGAGAACAGTGTTCTGTCCCTCAGCATCACTATTGGTGCGGCCGCCTACAGCAGCGGCATGTGCCTCGAGGACTGTGTAGCCCGCGCAGACGCCGCGCTCTACGCCGGCAAACAGGCCGGCCGCAACTGCGTGGTGCTCGACGGTGACGACGCCATGGAAGTCGCCGGCGGATTGCCCAGCACTGCCTGAGCGCTTCGGTTGTCAATTTCTCGCTCGCCGTTTCTGCGGGCAGCTATATTTGAAGTAGACATTCGCCCAACCAGAGCAAGGGACTGCCATGGACGAGCGATCCAGACCCCGGGGAAAGACCCGGCGCCTGATGCGGCGGCGCGTGCTGCATGTACTTCTCCTGTCCAACCTCGACCAGGTCAACGCCACCCGTGTGGCGCAGGTGCTGTGCGTCTCGCCCAGCACGCTGCGACGACGGTTGCGAGCCGAAGGTGCCAGCTACCAGCAGCTGCTGGACCAGGTGCGCCGCTATCGCTGCGAGAAAACCCTGGCCAGGCGCTGGCTGCCGGGCAAGGGCCAGGCCGGGGAGCTGGGCTTTAGTCAGCCCAACAGCTTTTACCGGGCTTTCGGGCGCTGGACGGGGATGACCTACACACAGTACAAGCGGCGGCAACGCCGGTGTTCTGCGGGGGCGGCTCAACCGTTATACTGAGGCCTCCTGTGTTGAGTGGGTTGCCTCATGGACGTATCCAGTATTGTTTTCTGGTTGGTGTTATTGGGCCTGATTGGCTACATCATCGCCATCTACAACCGGCTGGTGACGCTGAAGAACCGCTACCAGAATGCCTTTTCGCAGATCGAGGTTCAGCTCAAGCGCCGCTATGACCTGATCCCGAACCTGGTAGAGGTCGCCAAGGGCTACATGGCCCACGAGCGGGAAACCCTCGATGCCGTGATTTCCGCGCGCAACAACGCCGCAGCGGTACTCAAGGCCATTGGCGAACACGGGGCCGGTGGCGCCGAGATGGGCCAACTGGCCGTGGCAGAATCCTCGCTCGGGAAAGCCCTGGGCGCGCTGAACGTGACCATGGAAGCCTATCCGGACCTCAAGGCCAGCGAGAACATGCAACAGCTGAGCGAGGAAATCACCACCACGGAGAACCGGGTGGCGTTTTCTCGCCAGGGCTACAACGACTCGGTCACCGCCTACAACATTTATCGGCAGAGCTTTCCGCCGGTGGTCTTTGCCGCGAAGTTTGGCCACCCCAGCGATGCGGAACTGCTTGAGTTTGACGACTCGGCGGAAATCCAGGCCGCGCCCAAGGTCAGCTTCTAGCGCTTTTCGCTACCGCGGTTCTCCGTGGACTTCTACGCCGCCCAGGATCACGCCCGCCGCAGCAGCCGCTGGCTGCTGCTGTGGTTTATCCTCGCGGTAGTGCTGCTGATCGGCATCACCAATGTGCTGATCGCCATGTTGATCTACTTCCTCGGCGCCACCACGGCACCGATGGCGGGCGATGAGGCCATCCGCGGCTTCATCGCCGCCTTCAGCTGGGAAACTTTCGCCTTTGTCTGCCTGGGCGTGGTGGCCACCATCTTCCTGGTGGTGCTGTTCAAGTGGGCGCAGCTATCCGCCGGTGGCAAGGCAGTGGCTGAACGCCTCGGCGGCCAGCGTATCCTGCCCCACACCGACGACCCGGCCCAGCGCCGCTGCCTCAACGTGGTAGAGGAGATGGCGCTGGCGGCGGGCATGCCGGTGCCGCCCGTGTATGTGTTGGCGGGTGAGCGCGGGATCAATGCCTTTGCCGCCGGAGTCTCGCCGGCGGACGCGGTGATCGGCGTTACCCAGGGCAGCCTCGATAACTTCAACCGCGAGCAATTGCAGGGTGTGGTAGCCCACGAATTCAGCCACATACTCAACGGCGACATGCGCCTCAATATTCGCCTGGCGGCGCTGCTCAAGGGCATCACCTTTATCGGCGATGTCGGCGAAGTGGTGGTACGCGGCGGCCGCAGTCACCGGGGCAGCCTCAGTACCCGCAGCAAGAACCGGCTGCCGCCGCAGGCCATGGCCGTGGGCATTGCCCTGTGGCTGATCGGCCTGCTGGGCGGTCTGTTTGCCGGACTGATCAAGGCGGCGGTGAGTCGCCAGCGGGAGCTGCTGGCGGATGCTTCCGCAGTGCAGTTCACGCGCAACCCTGAAGGCGTGGCCAACGCCCTGAAAGTCATCGGCGGCTATCCGCCGGGCACCAACCTGTTGGAACCCAGGGCCACCGAACTGAGCCACATCTTTTTCGGACAGATTGACCAGCTCTGGCAGTTGGCCCGCACCCACCCACCTCTGCCGGACCGCATCCGCCGCATCGAACCCCACTGGGATGGCCAGTACATCAAGTTCGACCCCGCCAGCACCTACCGCGGCACCGCTCTTGACCAGGAGAGACGTGCGACCGAGCAGGCAGAGTCTGCGGAGGCCCGGCGCCAGCAGGCCGCCGCTCTGGGAGCAGCAGTGATCGCCGGCACGGCCCTGGGCGGTGCTGCAGCGGATGCCACCGCCGGGGATGCAGCCGCTGGGGAGACGGCGCCCGCCGGCGATGCGGATTTTTCCACTGCGGTGGAGGGTGCCGCCGTCATTCCCGACGAGCTGGCCGAGCAGGCCCGCGATCCCTTCGGTGCCCACGCCGTGGTCTATGGTCTCCTGCTGGCAGACGACATCGCCACCCAGGAGGCTCAGTACGCCCTGGTCGAAGCCAGTGGGGTGCGTGGCCTGGCGATGACCACGCGGCAACTGCAGCCCGGTATTGCAGCCCTGGCGCCGGCCCTGCGGTTGTCGCTGCTGGAGCTGGCGCTGCCGGCCCTGAAGTGCATGTCCGCCGAGCAGTACCGCGGTTTCAAGGACACCCTGCTACAGGTCACCCGGGCGGACAACAAGGTCGACCTGTATGAGTGGTGCCTGTACCAGGTAGTGCGTCATTACCTTGACCCTGAGTTCCTGCAGGTGACGCCCAGCAAGCCGCGCCACCGCAAGGCGGTACACGTGCGCCAGGAATACCGCACCGTGGTGTCGGTGCTGGCCTGGCACGGGCACCAGGATGAAGAAGATCGTATTGCGGCCTTTACGCGCGGGGTCGAGAGTGTCGGGCTTTACAACCTGACCCTGCGGCCGCTGGAGGAGTGCGGGGTTGCCGAGTTCAGTCGTGCGGTCAACAAGCTGGCCAACTGCTATCCGCTGCTGAAGCCGCGCCTGCTCAAGGGCATGGCGAAATGCGCCGCCCACGACGGTGAGTTGCTACCCAGGGAAGTGGAGATCCTGGTGGCGGTCGCCGCGGTCATGGACTGCCCGGTGCCCGCCAGCGTGCGTGCCAATCCCGCCCTCGACTAGCCGCCCGTCGGGGCAGTATCAGGGCTCACCTCGAGCACAATCTTGCCGCGTACTTCGCCTGCCTCGATCAGGCGTTGGGCCTCGGCTGCCTGGTGCAGTGGCAGGCGCTTCCAGACCTGCGGGTCGAGATTGCCTTCCAGTGCCAGGTTGAAAAGCGCACTGAGATCATCTTTGAACCAGCCCGGTTGCTCGTCGCGCTGGGATTGGATGGAGTAGAAGGTCACACGCTTGCCGTCTTCCGGGAACCAGTCCCACAGCTTCATCTGCCACAGCATCTTCAGGAACGGCCAGGCTACACCGAGCCGGCTGTCCTCGCCGAGGCTGGCCTTGTACAGGCCGTAGGTGACCAGGGTGCCGCCCGGCGCCAGCACGCTGTAGGAACGCTTGAAATTGTCAACGCCCACCGCGTCGAACACCGCGTCGACCCCGGAGCCGTCGGTTTCCGCCATGATGCGTGCGGTAAAGTCCTCGGTCTTGTAGTCGATGGGAGTAACCCCCAGGTTGCGCACGTAATCCTGTTTGGCGGACGAGGCGGTGCCGTACATTTTCAGGCCGGCGACCCGGCCCAGCTGCGCCAGCGCCGTGCCCACCGCACCGCTGGCGCCGTGAATCAGCACTGCCTGTTCCGGCTTCACGTCGGCGGAGCGGAACAACATCTGGTAGGCGGTCATGTAAGAGAGCACCATTACCACGGCGTCCTCCGCAGCCAGCCCGTCAGGCACCGGTACCAGCTTTTCCGCGGGCCTGATCATGTACTCGGTATAGGCGCCCCAGACCGTCAGGTCCGCCACCCGCTGGCCGAGTGCCAGCCCGGTAACACCCGGGCCCAGTGCGTCGACCACGCCGACCATGTCGTAACCCGGCGGGTAGGGCAGTTCAGCGTCCACGCCGCTGTATATGCCCTTGCGCACCATGATGTCGGTAAACGAGGCGCTGGCGGCGATCACCCGCACGCGAACCTGTCCGGGGCCGGGCTCTGGCAGGGGCGAACTTTCCACCCAGCGCAACACGTCCACGTCGCCGTGCTCGGTGATCAGGACCTGGTGGTAGCTGTCCGGTGTTTTCATTGTTCCTCCCGCGCTGGGATCGGCCGCGGCGCTGGTGTCAGCCGCCGCGCTTGCCACGAGGCTGAACAAAATCGCTAAAAACCTCGGCAAAGCCTGCATCGATATGTCCGGGAAAAAGCCATCCGTGTATCATAGCGCGCCATGAAATATCTGCGCACACGCATCACTGAAGTCCTTACCCCCGCCCCCAACTACAAGCTGCTGCGATTTGCCGGCGACGAACCAATCCCGGCCCGTCCCGGCGAGTTCGTTATGGTGCGCGGCGAGTGGGGCGTGCACCCGGTGCTGCCGCGGGCTTTCTCACTGGTGGAGTGCGGCGAGTTTGGCTCGATCATTGTCAAACCCATTGGCGAGGGCACCGAGCTGCTGGCGGGTATGGAAGTGGGTGACGTGCTGACGGTATTCGGCCCACTCGGTAAAGGTTATGACATGGACAATGCAGGCCGCCGACCCATCCTGGTGGCCGGCGGCGTCGGCGTGGCACCGCTGCTGTACCTGGCGCGGGAGTTCCATGATGCAGGCACCCGCAGTGTATTCATCTACGGTGGCCGCACCGAGGATGACCTGCCGCTGTCTGAGGAAATCGCCGAGGTCGCAGACCTTGTGGTGACTACCGAAAACGGCGCCCGCGGTGAAAAGGGCCGGGTAACGGCGCCGCTGACCCGACTGCTGGAAGAAGACAATAACGCTATCGTCTACAGCTGTGGGCCGGACGGCATGCTGCACGCGGTCTCCGACGCTTCCCAGGCGGTGGGCGTACCCTGCCAGCTGGCCCTGGAAGCGCCCATGGCCTGCGGTATGGGCACCTGCAAGGGCTGCGCGGTAATGGGCACCGACGGCACCTATAAGTATGTATGCTATGACGGCCCGGTATTCGAGGCGGCGGATATCTTCGAGGCCGCCTCATGAGTGCACGCCTCAAGGCGCCGCTGGGTGCGCTCACCCTCGACAATCCCTTCGTCAACGCCTCCGGCACCTACGGCTACGCCGTAGAGTACGCTGATTTCGTAGACGTGGCCCGGCTGGGCGGTGTCAGTGTGAAAGGCATTTCCCTCGAACCCCGGCCCGGCAATGCTCCACCCCGCACCGCAGAAACCGCGGCGGGCATGCTCAACTCCATCGGCCTTGCCAACATCGGCATCGAAGCCTTCGTGCGCGATACCATGCCGCGGCTGCGTGAGCTGGGCGTCACCGTCATCGCCAACACCTTTGCCACTTCGATCGAAGACTTCGTGGAGCTGGCGAAGCGCTTTGACGACGTGGAGGGCATCGCCGCCCTCGAGCTCAATATTTCCTGCCCCAATGTACACGCCGGTGGCATGCATTTCGGCGTCTCTGGTGAGGCCGCCGGGGAAGTGACCTCCGCCGTGCGCGAAGTGACCTCATTGCCGCTGATGGTGAAGCTGTCGCCGGAAGCGGGAGATATCTGCGAGGTGGCCCGGGCCGTGGAAGCTGCCGGTGCCGACGTGATCACCATGATCAATACCATTCGCGGCATGGTTATCGACGTCGACCGCCGTCGCCCGATGCTGGGCCAGAAGATGGGCGGCATGTCGGGCCCGGCGCTGAAGCCGCTGGCGGTGCGCATGCTCTACGAGGTTTACCAGCAGGTGTCGATTCCCATCATCGGCATGGGCGGCATTGGTAGCCTGCGCGACTCTCTCGAATTCTTCATGGCCGGTGCCGCCGCGGTACAGGTGGGCACCGCCAACTACGCCGAGCCCGGTATCAGCCTGCGGCTGGCCGACGAGCTGGATGCCTGGCTTGCCGAGCGCGACCTGGCGCTCACCGACATTATCGGCGTTGCCCAGGATTAGGGGACAGACCCCGTACGGGGTCTGTCCCCGGCATTCAGGCTATCGACGCTAGCGCACCGGCTGCAGCCAGATCGGCGAGGAGTAGGCCCGCTCCTGGATAGTGTTGGG
>JASJBK010000081.1 GCA_030066555.1 Halieaceae bacterium | reverse complement strand
AGATGTCTCGCGCCGTGATATAGGCCCGGGCCACATCGGGTGTCGGCGCGCCCGTGGAGGCCACCATGCGCCCGACAAAGCTGACCCCGACCCGGTTGATCATGTCATTGGCGATCTGGGTGGCGATAATCTCACGCCGCAGGCCGTGGTCGTGCACATCTTCACCGTATTCGTCGAGGATGCGCTGGGGGAAAGCGCCCTCCATGGCCCGCGCCAGGTAGCTGTCGCCGGGGACGTCGGATTCACCGAGCTGTTCCTTGAGAATGGCCTTGCTGTAGGACACCAGCACCGACAGCTCCGGTCGAGTCAGGCCCAGCCCGTTGCTACGGCGCTCCAGCAGTTCATCGTCGCTGGGCAGGAATTCCAGGGCACGGTCCAGGCGGCCATTCTCCTCCAGCCGCTGGATGAAGCGAGTGTATTCGCCGATGCGCCGCGCCGACTCACTCTCCGCCAGGCTGATAGCCTGGGTCTGCAGGTAGTTGTTCTCCAGCACCAGGTCACTGATGCTGTCGGTCATTTCTTCCAGCAGTCGGTTGCGGTGCTTGGCTGTGAGGTCACCGCGCGCCACCACGCTGTTGAGCAGGATCTTGATATTGACTTCATGGTCCGAACAGTCGACGCCGCCGGCGTTATCGATAAAGTCGGTGTTGCAGCGCCCGCCATTGAGCGCATATTCGACCCGGCCGAGCTGGGTCAGGCCGAGGTTGCCGCCCTCACCCACCACGCGGCAGCGCAGCTCGTTACCATTGACCCGCAGGCCATCGTTGGCCTTGTCGCCAACGTCGGCATGCTGCTCGCTACTGCCCTTCACGTAGGTGCCAATGCCGCCGTTCCACAGCAGGTCCACCGGCGCCTTCAGGCAGGCGGTGACCAGTTCGTTGGGGGTCAGGGCCTGGGCATCGATACCAAAGCGCTCCTGCATCTCCGGGCTGATCGGTATCGACTTGGCACTGCGGGAGAAGATACCGCCACCCTTGGAGATCAGCTCACTGTTGAAATCTTCCCAGGTCGAGCGCTCCATCTCGAACAGCCGCTTGCGCTCTGCGAAGGTGCTGGCAGCGTCCGGGTTGGGATCGATGAATATGTGCAGGTGATTGAAGGCCGCCACCAGCCGGATGGTCTCGGATAGCAGCATGCCATTGCCGAACACATCGCCGCCCATGTCGCCGACGCCCACCACGGTAAACTCTGTGTCCTGGCAGTTGATGCCCATTTCCCGGAAGTGCCGTTGCACCGAAACCCAGGCACCCTTGGCCGTAATACCCATTTTTTTGTGGTCATAGCCGGCGCTGCCGCCGGAGGCAAAGGCGTCGCCCAGCCAGTGGCCGTACTCCGCCGATATCTCGTTGGCGATATCGCTGAAGGTCGCGGTGCCCTTGTCGGCCGCCACCACCAGGTAGGGGTCGTCTTCATCCTTGCGAATCACCTGCTGCGGCGGCTGTATGGCGCCCTCAACGAGATTGTCGGTGATGTCCAGCAGGCCGCGGATAAAGGTCTGGTAGCAGGCAACGCCTTCAGCCTGCAGGTCTTCGCGGCTGGCGTTGGGCATGGGGCGCTTGGCCACGAAACCGCCCTTGGCGCCGACCGGCACAATGACCGCATTCTTGACCTGCTGCGCCTTGACCAGCCCCAGCACCTCGGTGCGGAAGTCCTCGTGGCGGTCAGACCAGCGCAGCCCGCCCCTGGCCACCTTGCCGCCGCGCAGGTGCACGCCTTCCACGCGGGGGGAGTAGACGAATATTTCGTAGGCCGGCCGCGGCTTGGGCATGTCCGGGATCTCGCCCGGCTGCATCTTCAGGGAAATATAGTTCTTGGCCTTACCTTCGCCGTCGGGCTGGAAGAAGTTGGTGCGCAGGGTGGCCTGGATCAGGGCCAGGTACTGGCGAATGATCCGATCCTGGCCCAGGTTCTGCACCTGCTCCAGCGATTCGATCACCCGATTGATGACCTCGCCCTCGCGACTCTGGCGCCATTCCTCGCCGCCCTCCAGCTCAGGATCGAAGCGCGTCAGGAACAGCTCGACGATAGAGCCAGTGATATGCAGGTGCTCTTCCAGGGTGTCGGCGATGTAGTCGGTGCTGAACTGGAAGTTGATCTGCTTCAGGTACTTGGCATAGGCGCGCAACACGGCGACCTCGCGCCAGTTCATCTGCGTGCCCAGCAACAGGCGGTTGAAAGCGTCGCTCTCGGCTTCACCGAACCAGATGCGTTCGAAAGCGTCGGTAAACTCGTCACGCACCGCATCGATATCCACGCTGCCGCCCAGCGAGTACTGCAGGCTGAAGTCCTGGATCCAGAACAGCTCGCCGTCCTTGTCGCGAACCTCGTAGGGGTTTTCCGCGATGACCCGCAGGCCCAGGTTCTCGAGAATCGGCAGCACGTCAGACAGCGGCAGCGCGCTGCCATGCTGGAACAGGCGGAAGCGCAGGTGACTGTCGTCCTCGTCCACCATGCGATAGAAGCTCATTTCCAGCCGTCGACCTGCGCAGACCGAAAGAATGCGCCCCAGGTCCATTACCGCCACGCGCGGATCAAACTTGTCACGGTAACCGGCCGGGAAACCGGCCCCGAATCGATCCGCGTGCTCGGCGCCGTGTTCTTCGCCGTACTCCTCTATTAATCGCTCGCGCAGCCGATCCACCCAGTCCTGGGTAGTGTCGATAACCGCCGCCTCCAGTTCGGCCAGGTCGTACTCCAGCTTGCGGTCGGGGTCGAGCAGCAATACAAAGTGGATGCGTACCAGCACCGACTCGGTGAAGAAGGTGGTGAATTCACTCTCGATGGCGCCCAGGGACTCACATAGCAGGTTCTGTATCGCCACCCGTTTCCCAGTGGTGTAACGATCCCTGGGCATATAGACCATGCAGCTGAAAAACTTGCCGTGGGCATCCGGCCGTGCGAACAGGCGAATGCGGCGGCGCTCCTGTAGCTGGTTGACCGCGGTGGACATCCGGTAGAGGTCGTCCACGGTGCCGTGGAACAGCTCTTCCCTGGGAAACAGTTCCAGCACCCGGGCCAGTTCACGGCCCTCGTGATTGCTCATATCGAGCCCGGAATGGGTCATCACCTCCTGGATCTTGAGCCGGACAATGGGGATGAGGCTAGGGCTCTCGCTGTAGACGGAGAAGGTATACAGCCCCAGGAAACGGTGCTGCAGGATGACATTGCCGCTCTCGTCGTACTGATTGACCTCCAGGTAGTCCGGGTAGGCAAAGCGATGTACGCGGGAGCGCTTACGGGACTTGGAAAAGGTGACCTGCCGGTCCAACATGTCGAGGCCATCGTGGGCGGCCTCCTCCAGGTCGAGGGCCAGGTCTACCCGGCCGCTGGTGCCCCGCAGCTTCAACAGTCCGAGTCGCGTGTCCTGGATTTCCACCACGTTGGCCTGGTCACCGTTGTACTGCACGCCCAGGCACTCATAACCCAGCAGGGTCATATGGTTGTCGGCGATCCAGCGCAGGAAGGCCTCGTGCTCGGCGCGCTGCGCCTTGTCGACCTGGCTGTCGGCCGCCACCAGGGTGGTGACCTCGGCCATCTTTTCCCGCATGGCGCCGAAATCGTCCACCACGCAGGCCACTTCCGAGAGGATGTCCAACAGGGTGTTCTGGATATCCTCGATCTCGGTCTTGTCGGTGCTGCGGTCAATCTCAAAGTAGATGAGGCTGACCACCCGGCCCTCGCGTTCGCTGAGAATACCGGTGAGGGCACCCTCCTCGTCGCGCTCGACGCCGAAATTCTGGCCGTGCAGCTTGTGGATGTTGGCGTTGCGGCGGTTCAGTTCACCGCGGGCGGAATCGAGCAGGAAAGGCATGTCACGGGCGAGGATAACCACCACCGTGTGGTTGCTTTCCCAGCCGTGCTTCTCGAGGTCGGGGCTGAAGATGCTGACCCGCGCGCTGCTGTCATCCCACTGCTGCAGCGAGCGGAAGGCGCCGTAGATAAAGCCGTACAGGTTGTCGACATCGGCGTCCCGCAGGTCTTCGGCGGGAAAGCTACGGAAAAACGTTTTTGCGAGCGCATCCAGCGCCACCGCATGTGCGGGCTCGGCGCGACTGGCGATCATCTGCTTCAGTTCGTGCAGCAGCTTTTTCTTGCCCTTGTCCCAGCTCATCTTTCCCCCCGATGCAATGGACTTAGGATAGTGTAGTCGCCATCGTCACAAATGCGGTGTGACTTTAGGCCTCAGTCAGTCAACGATTTGGTCACCACCTCATAGACATCCTTGGACAGCGACGGCAGTGCGGCAATCGCCTCCAGCGCGGCGCGCATCTGTTCACGGCGTTCGCCGTAGCGCCGCCAGCGTGTCAGCGGCGTCAGCAGGCGCGAGGCGATCTGCGGATTGGTGGCGTTCAGCTCAGTCACCACATCGACCAGTAGCTGGTAGCCGGCGCCGTCGGCGCGATGGAAATTGATGGGGTTGGCTGAACAGAATGCGCCCACCAGCGCCCGCACCTTGTTGGGATTGCGCAGCGAGAAGGCCGGGTGCTCCATCAGCGCGCGCACGCGCTCCAGGTTGCCCGGCTGCGGACACATGGCCTGGACCTGGAACCACTGGTTGACCACCAGCGATTCGTGCTGCCAGGCCTGGTAAAAGTCTTCCAGCAACTCTGTGCGCTGGGCCTCGTTGCCACAGTTGACCACCGTGGCCAGCGCCGCCTGTCGGTCGGTCATGTTCGCGGCCTCGTGATACTGGGCCATGGCCAGTTCCACGCCCGCTTCCCCGGCCTGGGCAAGGTATGCCAGGCAGCTATTGCGCAGGCTGCGCGCTGCCACCTGGGCTGAGTCGGGTTGGTAGCTGGCATCGCTGGCCAGCGCCCGGTAACGCTGCAGCAGTGCCTCATTAAGGCCCTTGCCGATGGCGGTGCGCACTGCCTGGCGGCCGCGATGAATGGCTTCGACGTCGACCGTCTCTGCCAGGTCAGCCAGGTAATTCTCGCTCGGCATGCGCAGGGTTTCCGCGACCATTGCCGGGTCCAGGCTGTCATCTTGCAGCAGGCTGCCGAAAGCGTCGATCAACAGCGGATCGACTGCTCCGGACTGCGCGTCACCAATCACCTGGATCGCCAGTTGCTGGCTGGCGTCCCAGCGACTGAAGCCGTCGCTGTCGCGGCTCATGATGAAGGCAAGCTGCTCCCGGGTGTACGGGTAGTGCAGCTTCACCGGCGCCGAGAAGGCGCGCAGCAGCGAGGGTACCGGGCGCTCCGGCAAACCGCTAAAGGCAAACTGCTGGCTGGCCTCGGTCACCTCCAGCACCCTGCTGGTATTGTCTTCGCTCTCAGTGTCGGCAGCTTCACCCTCGATCTGCAGGCGCAGGCTGCCGGCATCCCCGAGCAGGCCCATCTTCAGCGGAATGTGAAACGGCTCCTTTTCGGGCTGGCCCGGTGTCGGCGGACAGTGCTGCGACACGGTCAGTGTGTAGGTGCCAGTCGCCTCATCCCAGTTATCGGATACCGCCAGCTCAGGTGTACCCGCCTGGCTGTACCAGCGCCGGAACTGGCTGAGGTCGCGGCCGCTGGCGTCTTCCATGGCAGCGACAAAGTCTTCGCAGGTCACCGCCTGGCCGTCGTGGCGCTCGAAGTACAGGTCTGAGCCGCGCCGGAAGTCCGCCGGGCCCAGCAGGGTGTGAATCATGCGCACCACTTCGGCACCCTTTTCGTAGATGGTGACCGTGTAGAAGTTGGATATCTCGATATAGGAATCCGGCCGCACCGGGTGCGACATGGGGCCGGCGTCCTCGGCGAACTGGATGGAGCGCAGCACCGTGGCATCCTCCACGCGCTTCACCGCGCGCGAGCCCATGTCGGCGGAGAATTCTGCATCGCGGAATACCGTGAAACCTTCCTTGAGGCTGAGCTGGAACCAGTCGCGACAGGTCACCCGGTTGCCGGACCAGTTGTGGAAGTACTCGTGGGCGACTACGGCCTCCACCCGTTGGAAGGCCTGGTCGGTGGTGGTATCGGGGTGGGCGAGCACACAGGAGGTATTGAAGATATTGAGGCTCTTGTTTTCCATGGCCCCCATGTTGAAATCGTCGACCGCGACGATGTTGAACACGTCGAGGTCGTACTCGCGCCCGTAGACTTCTTCGTCCCAGCGCATGGAGTGCTTGAGGGAGCGCATGGCGTGGTCGCATTTGTCGAGGTCCTTGGCCTCGACAAAAATGTGCAGCGCAACGTCCCGGCCGCTGGTGGTGGTAAAGGTGTCGCTGACCTTCTCCAGCTCACCCGCGACCAGTGCAAACAGGTAGGCCGGTTTGGGAAACGGGTCGTTCCAGAGGGTCCAGTGGCGGCCTGTCTCCGTAGCTTTGCTATCCACGAGATTCCCATTGCTCAGCAACACCGGGTAGCGCTCCGAGTCCGCCTCGACCCTGACTGTGAACACGCTCATCACATCGGGACGGTCCAGGTAGTAGGTAATCTTGCGGAAACCTTCGGCCTCGCACTGGGTACAGAACATGGTGCGCGACTTGTACAGGCCTTCCAGGGAAGTGTTGTCCTGCGGCGCAATGCGCGTTACGCAGCGCAGCTCGAACTCTTCCGGCGGTGACAAAAGGTGCAGATGTTCATCGGTCAGCGTATACGCGCCCTCGTCCAGCGGCGTGCCGTCGATTTCGATCTCCAGCAGTTCCAGTTCGGCGCCGTCAAGCTCCAGCACATCGGCGGGTTCCGCGGCGGGGTTACGGCGCAGCTTGAGTCGCGCCTCCACCACCGTCTGCTCTTCCGCCAGCTGGAAGTCCAGGTGGGTCTCGTCGATCAGGTAGGCCGGTGGCTGGTAGTCCTTGAGGTAAATCGCGTTGGGTTGTGCGTCTCGCATATTCCTGTCCTAGGCCGCAGAGAGGGCGAGATGGTAGCCCCCGTACTTGCGCATATTGATGACACCGGTGTCGAAAATCAGGTACTGGCCTTTGATGCCCTTGAGCACACCCTCGACCCTGGGGTTCTTGTCGAGATTGAAAGAGGTGACCTTGGCGGGATGCTCGAGCACCGGGTACGTAAAGTCATAGGCATTGTCATTCTCGAGCCGGGTAACGGCCTGCAGGCCGTGTGCCTGCTGCAGCGCCTCAATGCCGTCCGTCGTCGCCTCGAACAGGCGGTCGCGCTCGTCATTCAGGGCCAGCGGCTCCACCTCTCCCTTGAGCATGGCGCGCCAGTTGGTGCGGTCATTGACATGTTCCTTGAACAGCACCTCCACCAGCCCCGACTGGTGGCGGGTCTGCACCCGGAAGATGGGCAGTGACTGTATGGCGCCCTGGTCCATCCACCGGGTCGGCACCTGGGTGGTGCGGGTGATGCCGATCTTGAGCCCCGAGGTGTTGGCCAGGTAGACAATGTGGTCGATCATGCAGTTGGCTTCGCCCCACTCCGGCTCGCGGCAGGTGCCGGCATCGTAGTGGCATTTCTCGGGGCTGACGATGCAGGAATCGCACTGGGCCAGGCGGGTAAAGCAGGGGTAGCAATAGCCCTGGTTGAAGCTCTTTTTGGTATCGCGCCCACAGGCAACGCAGTTGATCTTGCCGAGGTATTCCAGCACCAGGTGCTGGCCCAGCAGCGGGTTCATGGGTACCCGCGTCTCACCCAGCGGCATTTCATAAGTCACCGGCTCGGCGTGCTCGGTGACCATCTTGCGGAGCTGGCCCTCACCGATCTGGCCGCTCATTCGGCGCTGCCCTCTTCATCTTCGCCCGCGCCTGCCTGCTGGTCGGCAAAGCGCAGCAGCTGCTCGCCCTCGCCAGCAGGCGCCGCCTTCGACTTGCGACCGCGGTCGATGTAGCCCACCCGATCCTGCTCGGCGTGGTGCAGCTGGTCGTAGGCAATCACCGCGTCCAGGCAGTGACTGCGCTGTTCGGGCGACATCTCGCGGCCGTCAGGCCAGCGGCCCAGCTCAAGGGCGCGCTTGAAGCTTGTATACAGCTCAGGGGTGATCTGTTCTACCAGGTCCTGGTACTTCAACTCAGTCTTCCTCTTTATCGATGCCGCCGCCCGGCGACGCGCCGCGACGATGCAGCGCCACGGGCGCCGCCAGCAGGCAGCCCAGCACCAGGCCACCAAAGTGAGCCGCATTGGCGATACTGCCAATACCCAGCAATTCGGTGGGCGCCACCATGCAGAACACCAGCCAGACCAGCATGAAAATGATGATCGGCCGCGGCACCCAGAGCCGGCCGTCGGGCAGCAGCGCATTGTACACCCAGCAGAATCCCAGCAGTGCGTAGACCACGCCTGACATGCCACCAAACAGCGATGGGCCGCTGTAGATGGCCTGGGCGATATTGGAACCACTACCGCACAGCAGCACCAGCGCCAGCAGCAGCACCCCGCCCAGGCGCTGTTCGATCAGCGCACCCAGCTCCCACAGCCACAGGCAGTTAAAAGTGATATGCAGCCAGCCGAAGTGCAGGAAAATGGGCGTGATGATGCGCCAATATTCACCGGGGCTGGGATGAAAAACCACCTGGCGCTCCTCCAGCGTGAATTCGTTGAAGGTCAGCGTCGCGATCCAGGACAGCGGCCCCACATAGACAGCCAGGAAACCGATCACGCTCAGCACAATCAGCACCAGCGTCACTGGCACCGTCCTGATCAGTTCTCGGGGGCTATTAAAGGTATGGGGCACGACGTTGGGAGGCTATTCCACCAGTGGATTGCCCCAGCGGAGCTTGTCGCGACAGCTGGCATAGAAACTGTGGTCGATCGGGTGAATCAGGGTCATGCGGTGAGGCTTCTTGAAGATCTCCACGGAATCACCCGGGCGCGCCGTCATGTTCACCTGCCCGTCGCAGGTCACCGGTGGGTGAATATTATTGTCCTCATTGATATCCAGCCTCAGGCGGCTGTCACCATCCACCACAATGGGCCGGCTGCTCAGGGTATGCGGAAACATGGGCACCAGCACCAGGGCATCCAGTGACGGGTGCATGATGGGGCCGCCACCGGACAGGGAATAGGCGGTGGAGCCGGTCGGTGTGGAAATAATCAGGCCATCGGCGCGCTGGCGGTAGACAAAGGTCTCGTCGATATAGAGGTCGAACTCGATCATCTGTGCCGAGGTGCCGGAGTTCACCACCACATCGTTGAGCGCATCGGCGCGACCGATCACCTCGCCATCGCGCCACACCTCAACATCCAGCAGGAAGCGCTCCTCCGCATCGTACTTTCCGTCCAGCACCTCCGCGACCTTGATATCGATCTCATCCGGGGAAATATCGGTGAGGAAGCCCAGCCGACCGCGGTTCACACCCAGCAGTGGCGTATTGTGGCGGGCCATGGTGCGGGCCGCGCTGAGCATGCTGCCGTCGCCGCCCACCACGATCACCAGGTCACAGTTTGCGCCGATTTCGTCGCGCCCCACCTCATTGGCAGCACAATCGGGGCATATCTTGGCCAGTCGCGGCTCGATGAACGCCTCGAGCCCGCGGTCGCGCAGCAGCGCCAACAGGCTATGCAGAGTTTCCCGGGAACTCTCATGGCGACCGCGGCCGATCAGGCCAATTTTTGAAAAGCTGTCTGGCATCCGCCTATTATACGCAGTCATCCGCCGGAGAGTGTCAATGCCCGGGCGTTTCTATCGCGACCCCTATGTGCGGGACCTGGCCTGGGCCGGTTTCTCCCCGCTGCTGATGCGTGGGCCGGGGCTGGCTGGCGCGGGGCTGGAGTTCAACACGTTCTGGCGGGATCACCTGGCGCAACTCGACGCCAAACCCGACACCCTGCGCGAATTCCTCGGCGACACACCGAGCGGCCGGCTCGGGCTCTATTACGAGCGGCTCTGGCACTACCTGCTGCTGCAGGACCCGGATACGAAACTGCTGGCCCACAACCTACCGGTGCAGGACGGTCGCCGCACGGTGGGCGAATTCGATTGCCTCTACTGGTGCCGCCGGCGCGAATCCCACGTGCACCTGGAACTGGCGGTCAAATTCTACCTCGGCGTACCGGGTACCGACGTGTGGCTGGGGCCCGGCCAGCACGACCGGCTCGACCAGAAGCTGCACCACCTGACCTCCCACCAGAGCCGACTCGCCATGCACCCTGCGGCAAAAACTGCACTGCGCAAGCTCGGCATCGAGGAATGCCAGGGCGTGGTGGATATCAAGGGCTACCTGTTTGCGCCGGAGAACGGCATGCCGGCACCGGAATATCACCATGCCGCCAATGAGCTTAGACACTGGCACACCCTGACGGAATTCAGTGAACTCCACGCCGATGGCGACATGGATTGGCAGGAAATCCCTCGCCGTCGTTGGCTGGCGCCCTATGCATCAGAGGACGGCCCGGTGCGCAGCAGTGATGAACTGATGGAGATGCTGGAGTCGCAGCTACAGGGCGATGGACGGCCAGTACAGCTGGCAGCCTGTGACGACCATGGTCGAGAGCAGACCCGCTGCTTTGTCACCCCGGACGACTGGCCGAGTCGGTTCGCGTCCCAAGAAAGCAGTCAGACATAAAAAACCCCGGCCAGAGCCGGGGTCACAGAGAGCACACCACTCACTGATCAGCGGTATGTTGACCGCGCCCAGGTCAGGGCGCGGTCACCGGACTTACAGCGTGCCCGGGAGCGTCCAGTTGGCCCACCAGGCATCGTCTGCAGACGTGCCGGGCTCAACCGCGCCGACGTAGTCAGTTACCTCAAAGGTGAAGCCGGAGCCGTTGTTGACTGCCTGGAAGGCCGGCGGGGTCACCAGCGCTTCCGGCTGCTCCAGCGCGTAGGCTGCATCAACCGTCAGCGGCGTTACCACACCATTCGGGTCGCCGGCGTTGTCTTCGATATCAGCCGGTCCGCGGGATGAGCCGTCGTAGTAGCCGGCGGTACAGTCACCGAGTACGTTGTAGAGCTCAACCACAGAGACCTCGTCATCATTACCATCGCCGTTGGTATCTGCATCGTCGATGCGGATACAGCCGCGGGTGTCAAACATGGACACGGAGGTGTTGTAGATGCGTGTGGTCAGGGCACCGCGCAGGCGCATGCCAGGCTGGCCGCCGCCGGCATTATTGACGTTACCACCGATGATGGTGATATTGGCCAGGGCGCCTTCAGTCTCTGGCACGAACTCGTCGTCAGAAGAGTTCGCCTCGATGGCACGCGGGTCGTTGCTACCCACCGGTGCGGCATTCATGGATTTGACCACAATGCCGAACTGGATGTTGCCCTGGTAGCCTTCGTCGAAGTCGATGTCGTCATCGTCGTTGTCGGTAAGGACTACATAGCGCGCGTTTACGGTGCCGCCGAACCACTCGAGGCCGTCGTCGAGGTTGCTGTGAATCTGGACGTACTCGATGGTGGTGCCGTGACCCACGCCCTGCATGGTCAGGCCATTGATCTCGTTGTTGGGACCAGCCACCAGCCCGCCCTCGGCGATGCGCACATAGCGAACCATGCCGCTGTCGTCGCCGGGCACGTTGCCGCCGTAACGACCGATAACCGTGCCGCCCTCGCCTTCAACGTTGCACCAGACTTCGCCGGCACTGAAGCACTCGCCGGTACCACCGGCACCGTACTGCGGTGCAAAGCCCTGGATGATCACGCCACCCCACTCGCCGAGGCCGTCAAAGTTATCGTCAGCCAGGCTGGAGAAGGTGATCGGGCTGGCTTCGGTACCGACAGCCATCAGCCTGGAACCGCGGGTGACCAGCAGGGAACCGTCGTCGAAGGCGCGAACGTCTACGCCCGGCTCGATGGTCAGGGTGACACCGCTGGAGTTGACGCGGTCGAAGTCAGACTGGCTGCCGATGAACTGGTTGCCGTCGCCGACAATGACTTCACCGTCGAGGCGGTACTGCACGCCGCGCACGAAGGTGTAGTCTTCGTCGATGGTGCCGGTGATGGTGCAGTTCGGCGTAGCAGCGTCGAGGTCGCAGCTGACGAAGGCGGGTGACTCATCTGGCGGAGTGCTCTCTAGGGAGCCCGGGATGATCCAGCCTTCCCACCAGCCGGTGGCGGCGGCGGGATCAACCGCACCGATGTAGGCGGTCTGGTCGAATACGAAGCTGTCGCCGTTGTCGACGGCGTCGATGGTCGGCGCAGAGTCGAGAACCGCTTCTTCTTCGTTGATCGCGTAGGTGCCGCTGACCGTCCAGCCAGTTTCCACAACGTTGTCTTCACTGTCGGCCGGGCCGCGAGAAGAGCCGTCATAGGTGCCGGCATCACAGTCGTTAAGAATGTTGGTGAGGTTGACGACCGACGGCACGTTATTGGTGCCGGTCCCGTCAACATTTGCATCGTCGATACGGATACAGCCGCGATCGAATTCGCGCACCGCCGTGTTGAAGATGTTGGTGTTGACCGCACCACGCAGGCGCATGCCAGGCTGGCGGCCAGCGTCGGAGTTGTTGACGTTGCCACCGAGGATGGTGACGTTGGCAATCACCGCTTCCGTCTCGGGTACGTACTCATCGTCAGAGGAGTTGGCTTCGATGGCGCGTGGGTCGTTGCTACCGACAGGCGCAGCATTGTCGGACTTGACGACGATCGCGTACTGGATATTGCCCTGGAAGCCTTCGTCGAAATCGATATCGTCATCGTCGTTGCCGGTCAGCACCGCATAGCGCACGCTGGCGGTCCCACCGAACCACTCGATGCCGTCGTCCAGGTTGTTGTGTACCTGGATAAACTCGAGAACGGTGCCATAGCCAACACCCTGCAGGGTCAGGCCGTTGATCTCGTTGTTAGGACCGGCTACCAGGCCACCTTCAGCGATACGCACATAGCGCAGTGAGCCGCTGTTATCATCGGCAATGTTGCCGCCGTAAACGGAGATATCGGTACCGCCCTCGCCTTCCACGTTACAGACGGTGCCGGCACCAAAACAGGCGCCCGTTCCACCTGCACCGAACTGGGGGGCGAAGCCCTGGATAATCACACCGCCCCACTCACCCAGGCCGTCAAAGTTTGAATCAAGGCTGGAGAAAGTAATCGGGCTGGATGCCGTACCGTTGGCGATGAGTTGCGAACCCCGCGTGACCAGCAGGGTTCCGTCGTCAAAAGCGCGCACGTCGGTGCCTGCTTCGATGGTGAGCACCACGCCGGCGTCCTGAATGGCCTGGACGTCTGCATCGTCGTTCACGGTCTGGTTACCGTTACCCACGGTGACCACACCGCTCAGGCGCCACTGCAGGTCGCTATCGAGCCTGTAATCCTGGTCTATGTTTCCGCTCAGCGTGCCAGCTGCGCCGCCACCCGAGAGCTCCTGGCATGAGGCAAAGCTGGTTTCTACGAAACCTTCGCAGTCACCTCCAGGACCGGGATCCGGCGGATCGGGGGGAGTATCACCGCCAATCTCATTGATGATGGTGACATTGTCGCCCTGGTCACCATCGCTACAGCCGACCAGGGCCAGCGTAGCCGCCAGGAATGATAGTAGGAGTGTTTTATGCCACATAGGACTCTTCCCAGGTTAGTGGTTATAGAAATTCATAGGTGAAGCTAGCGGAGAGCGAGGTACCCTCTTCGAAGCTCTCGATCGTGACTCCGTCGCGCTGGAACTCGTACTTCTCGTTGGTCAGGTTCTTGATCTGCAGACGGAAGGTGAGCGTTTCGCCCCACAACTTCTCATAGTTGAGGTCGACAAGGGTTCGGCCGGCCAGCTCTTCAGGGCCCACGTTTTCACCGCGGGTGACCCGGAAGATCTGGTCATCGAAATAGTTGACCAGCAGCGTGATCTTTTGCTCGGTCGGATAGTGGTCGTAGCCGATCTGCAGGTTGCCGAGCCACTCTGACTGGCCCTGCAGTTGACGGCCGATGGCGTCCACACCTTCGAGACGTATGCTGTCTTCGGTCAGCTCGACCTCGGAGTCGATATAGGTGACGTTGCCGGCGATGAATACCAGGTGATCGCCGTCATCCCAGACCACCTTGTAGGCGTCCAGCTCGACGCCGTCGAGGTCGGCGCTCTCGTTGTTACGGAAGGTAATACCGTTGTTGGCGGCCGAACCGGAGGCGTCCGGCACGCCACGCTCGATCGGGTCTTCGATGTCCTTGGAGAACAACGCCAGCGAGACACTCTCATCCGTGGAGAAGTAGTACTCGATGCGGAGGTCGTAGTTGTCGATCTTGGAGGGCACCAGGTCCGGGTTGCCGAAGATCGGGTCGTCTGTGTTGGGGTCGAAGACCAGTGACTCGGCCCGCTCGATCAGGCCCGGGTAGGACACGGTTTCCGAGTAGCCGGCACGAATCTGCCAGTCTTCGCCGATGCGATAGGTCAGGCTGGCAGCCGGATACCAGTCATCTTCTTCCAGCACGCTGCCCGCGGTCGGGTCGTTGGGATAGGCAAGATCCTGCTCAAAATCCTCGTAGCGCGCGCCGATAGACAAGGTCCAGGCCTCGCCGATGTCGGTGTCTGCGGTGATGTAACCCGCCTGGTACTTCTCGGAGGCCTCGTAGGAGTCCGTATCGGTGGTGTTGGTACCCAGGCGCCAGACGTCGAGAGCCGCGTTGTTGTAGGACAGCGCCTCTTCCAGGTCGTTGTTGATGGAGAAGTCCACGTCGCCGAAACGTGAACCGGCGCGAATACCGAAGCGGTACAGGTCGACGTCACGATCCTTGTCGGAGTAAAGACCGCCAATCTTGAACTGGGTGTAGATGTCGCTGGTCCAGTTCACCGGGATGTTGTAATCCACCACCGCGTCCCAGCTTTCTTCCTTGAGGTCAGACCAGCGACGCTCGAACGCAGACAGCGCGAGCTGGTCGTTGATGTAGCGGTACTGGCGACGGTCGGGCTCGTCCCGGTCGGTCCGCGAGTAGCCGGCGTTCCAGGTCAGCGTATGCGTCTCGTCCAGCAGGTAGATGTCGTGTACACCGCTGAACTGCTGGGAGAAGAAGTCACGCTCGACCCACTCGAGGATGACACGCTCCTCGTTGTTGTCTTCCGCCGTGTCGAAGCCTTGTTCGAAGCGCACTGTGTCGTCGGAGTTGTGCAGAATGATGGTCTTGCTGAGGATCTCATCAGCCTCGCGGAACTCGTAGCCCGCGACCAGGTAACCGCTGGAGGCCGTGCTCTGGGTACTACGATTGTATTGACCGACGATATCCAGGGAGTCGTTGAGGTCGGCCGTGCCGCGATCCTTGGTAGTGCTGGAGTAGTTTGCGGCGGCGTAGAATCCGAACTCGCCCGGACCCAGGCTGTAGCGATCCCCGTAGGCGCCGGAGATGCCAAAGTCCATGTTCGCCTGACTGGTAGTGACGTTGTAGTCGTCCTGGAAGCGAACCGCGAGACGGGCAGCATCCAGGGGCGCGGTACATGACGGGTCCAGTTCCGGCGGGCAGATTGTCAGCTGACGCCCGCCGTCGGTGGCGGCCAGCACGCCGCCTGGCAGGTTCCGCAGGCCGTTGTCGAAGCCGTACTTGTCTTCCTCGCTGCTGCGATAGTCGACGATGTCATCGCCGGTAAAATCGAAGTTGTAGGCCGTACTGATGCCGATTTTGGCGACGCGCTCATCCGGCAGGCCGGCGGTGGTGATTTTGACACTGCCTCCGGTCGTGGTGGCCAGCTGCTGCGGCGCAAAGGTCTTCTGGATCTCCAGGCCGCCGAGGATGTTCGACGGGAAGAGGTCGAGCTGCACGTCACGACGCAGCGGGTCGGTACTGGGCATCAGCAGGCCGTTTAGGGTTGCCGAGATATAGCGCCCATCCAGGCCGCGTACCGTCGCATACTTGTCGTCGGCAACGGAGACACCGACGATACGGACGATGGCTGCCGCTACGTCACTATCCCCGAAGCGTGCAAGCTGTTCGAGATCCAGGGCGTCGGTGATGGTGGTAGCGAAACGCTCCGTGCCCTGGGCGGTATCGCTGGGATTAAAGGTACCCAGCACAAATATTTCTTCCAGCTGCGGCGCGGCGACACCCAGGTCAACCGTGCGCTGAGTCAGCATTTCCACTTCTGTGGTCACGCCGACATTGGAAAAAATCCGCAGGTCGTAAAGATTAGCCGTGGAATACCCGTCTGCGGTGATGGACACGTCCTGCTCGCCGCGTGGCAGTTCAATGCCAAAGGTGCCATCAGCGTCAGTGACGGTTGATACATCGCCACTGGCAACCGTAGCGCCAGCTACGGGTATACCGTTTCTGTCACTGACGGTTCCGGACAGGATGCCGGACTCACCGCCGCTGTCCTCTGCAGTAAAGCTCTGCACACTGATGCGTGGATCAGAGCCATCCCGCGAGTAGCTCACCTCGATCTCGAATTCTTCTGTGCTCTCATCGCTGGTGGTGATGCTCACTTCGGCAATCTGGTTGCCCTGGAACGACAGGGCCAGACGATGTTCTCCGGAATCCACGTCGGTGAACAGCGCACCGCGGCCGTCCGTTACACCCGCCGGGTTGCCGTCGATCGAAACCTCCACGTTCTGAAGCGGGGCTTCCTCGAAAAATACATGCAGGAAAACCTCGGCAGCCCAGGTGGGCTGTGCGAGCAGTAAAAGCAGGAGCACGTAACGAGCAGCAATTCTCATCATGAAAGGCCTGGTTAATTCTCGTGTCACCCTGGACGCCGCCGCGGCTCCAGGTACTTGTATTCGTTGCCTGTTTCTGGGAGCTCCTGGTGCTGAAAATTGCAGCCGCTGCAACTTTTCCCGCCGCAGGAGAGTTGCGCGTAACAGAAGCTGCCCGGTCAGATGCAGCATGACGCGGAATATTAGAAAGCGGTGGTGACTAAATAATTAACGGTTTGTGACAGTAAGATGACAAGAGCCGCGGCTAGCATTTCCGGATTTGTTGGTCACCCGGCCAGAACGCCGCTAGCTTGCGGCCCGCAAACGCCTGCGGCCGGTCTTTGTAGTGAAACTGTAACCTTGCTGGGTTAGTTTCAGCCGCAGATTTGGCGCCACTGATGGAAGCAGTTTATCGGTCGGCCCGAGCTCGAAGACCCTCAAGGAGACAAACATGTTAAACAAGTATGCG
>JASJBK010000072.1 GCA_030066555.1 Halieaceae bacterium | reverse complement strand
AGGATGTTGCCCGGGCCGCCTCGCTGTTTCGCCAGGCCCTGGACCTGCGCCCGGACTATGCCGAGGCCATGGTGGCGCTGGCGGATGCCATTCGCGTGCAGGCGGTAACCGGAGAGCTGCCCCGCGAGAGCACCTTTTCCGAGGCCCTTATTCTTGCCCGCAAGGCGCTCAGCATCGACCCGGCGCTGGCCGAGGCCTGGGTGCAGATTGGCGAAATCCAGCATCGGCACTTCTGGAATTTTGCTGATGCGGCAGAGTCCTATCGACAGGCCATGGCGATCAATCCCGGTAGTGCTTCGGCCCACTCGGCGTACAGTCGCTTCCTCGCCAAGGCGGGCCGCGAGCAGGAGGCCGTGGAGCAGGCGCGCATTGCCCTGGATCTCGACCCCCTGTCCACCAATGCTGCCGGCTCGCTGTCTCTGCGGCTGATGCGTGCCGGTAACCTCGCGGAGGCGAGGGGCGTGCTGGACGACTTCAAGTCGCGGCACCCGGGCAGTGTCGAATTGCCATGGCTGGAAACCAACTGGCATATCCGCAGCGGCAGCTATGGCGATGCCCTGGAATGGAGCGCCCTGGAGGAGCTCGACTACCTGCGGCTCGCCCTCAGCGCCATTGCCCTCAATCGCCTGGGCCGCACTGGCCAGGCCGAATCGGCTCTCCAGGAATTGATCGATACCGACGCGGAGGGCGCCGCCTTCCAGATTGCCGAGGTGTATTCCCAGTGGCAGCAGGTCGATGAGGCCTTCGCATGGCTGGATCGCGCCTACCAACAGGGCGACCCCGGTCTCTCCGAGCTCTATTCCAGCCTCAACCTGGCCAACCTCTACTCCGACTCCCGCTTTGCCGAAATGGGCGAGAAAGTGGGCCTGCCGGCCCCGCCAGAGCGCTTCTGACTGACCCTGACCGGCCTGGTCACAGAAAAGTCAGGGAATGGTTGGCTGCCGGTCAGGACTTCCCGTGACGCTTTCCCAATAATCGCTCCCATGCCGAAAGGCGATATTTTTCAATAAGTTATGGGAGTCTGTAATGAAACGTAGTGTGATACTGCTGTACGGCGTGGTCAGCTACCTGCTGTTCTTCGTCACCTTTCTCTACTCGATCGGCTTTGTCGGCAACCTGTGGGTACCGCGCTCCATCGATTCCGAACCGACCGTGGCCCTGGGTACGGCATTGCTGGTCAATCTCGGTCTGTTGACGATGTTTGCGGTGCAGCACAGCGGCATGGCCCGGCCGGCCTTCAAGCGCTGGCTGACGCGCTATATCCCCGCGGCAGCCGAGCGCAGCACCTATGTGTTGTTCTCGACGATCGCCATGGCGGCCCTGATGTACTACTGGGCGCCGATGGGAGGCGTGATCTGGGCGGTGCAAAGCGATTGGGCGACCTTCACGCTCAACGCGCTGTACCTGGGCAGCTGGGCGCTGCTGTTGTATGCGACCTTCCTGATCAACCATTTCGACCTGTTCGGCCTGCGCCAGGTGTGGCTGTCGTTCCGCAAGCAGGAGAATCATGAACTCAAGTTCGTGACCCCGACCCTGTACCGGATCGTGCGTCACCCGATCTACGTCGGCTGGCTCGGTATATTCTGGTTCACGCCGGTGATGACCGTGACCCATGTGCTGCTGGCGCTGGGTGTGACCGGCTACATCCTGGTGGGTATCAAGCTGGAGGAGCGCGACCTGGAACAGGCGCACCCTGAGTACGCCCAGTACAAGCGCAAGGTGCCGGCCCTGATCCCGGCCTTTGGCCGCCGTCTGGAGCCTACCCCTGAGTCCAGCGCTGCCTGAGAACTGTTAGCAAGCAAGACGCCCTCGCCCGGTGACAGGCGAGGGCGTCTTTGTGTGTGCAGCGTTCGTAATCGAAGTAAGTGGCCTAGTCCTGTGGCCCCATGCGAATGGCAGTCGCGGTGTACACCCGGGGGCTGTCACACTGGGTGATGGCGCCAGCCGCCGCACCGTGTTTCCAGCCGCCGCCGTTGTAGTACATCTCCCAGGCTTCGCCCAGCTCTGCCATGCTGTTGAAACTGACCACGGAGTAGTAGTCCATACCGGGGTCGCCAACGCCCAGGCTGGGATAGAAAAGCCAGGACTGACCCTTGCCGCCCATCTCGCGCATGGTGGCTGCCATTTTCTTGTGAGCAGCGAACGCCAGCTCCTGGGAGGCACTGTCCTGCACCTTGCAGCTGGCGAACCAGACGATGCCGTCCTTGGGCGGCCCGTTGGGTGCATTGATCTCCGCCGACGCCATCAGCGCGTGGCCGCAATCGATGGTGGCCATGTACTCGGGCAGCAGGTCGGTATTTGCCGCCCAGGCGTCCATGCCGGCGCCCATGCTCTTGCCGGTGTTCCAGGAGCCGATGTAGCCCACATCAAACTTGCCTTCGGTGCTGCGGATCAGCGGGACAATGCGCCAGGATGAGTGATCCTTGTTGTTTTTATCGGCCCATTTCTTGAAGCGCGCATCCAGGGCGTCGAGATCGGCCATGGTCTTGCCTTCCCTGAAGGTACAGCTGTAGAGCTCTACCGGGTCCATGTCGGGTTGTTCATGTCCGTCGGCCAGCGCCGGGGTACTGAGGGAAACTGCTACTGCCAGGAAACCGCTTACCGCTACTGCTGAATTCTTCATCGTAGCCTGCCTTCGCGAATCGCGTAGTAGTTATGGAATATCCACACCGAGCGTGCGGATAGGTATTCCCTAAGGTAGACCAGCGGGCAGGTTGTTCAAGTTTTGTTCAGTATGCGGGTGCGGCGGCATTTGCCCGGGTGTCAGGGGCAAAGTACTGACCCCACAGGGCTTCAACGACGGCATCAGCGGCGACCGCAACGGGCGCTGACAGTTCGCTGCCGAGGGGGAAGTTTTCCCCGGCAATCCCCCACAGTGTCAGCGTGGCCGGCAGGCAGTCGAGCACGCGCGCCAGCTCAACAGACTCTGCGACACCAAGGCAGTGGCTGCTGGCTCGCAGGTGCTCGAGCGGTACCTCGTTGGAATGCAGGTCCAGCTTGATCACGGCGCCGGGTTTCACGGAGTCGGTGCAGTAAACGGCGTCGATGAGCACGGCTTCCTGGCAATCCTCGAAGGCCTGGATGAGCTCGGCCACATCGCCCCGGGATTGTGTAAACCGTACACCGGGCGTTGCTGCTCCAGTCACCCGCTGCTGCAGTCGCTCCACTACCCGGGCGCCCACCGAGTCGTCGCCGCGGAAACTGTTACCGATGCCAATGATGTGCAGCCTAGTCACGGCGGATGTCCAGCTTCAGGAAATGCGTCGCGCAGGAGATGCAGGGGTCGTAGTTGCGGATAGCCTGCTCGCAGCGCGCAGTCAGCAGGTCCTGTGGCAGTTCAAGGTTTGCGGAGACCAGGTCGTGCAAGTCCTCCTCGATGGTGAACTGGTTCTGGGAAGTGGGCGGAACGATATTGGCCCTGGTGATCAGCCCCCGCTCATCGACATCGTACTGGTGAAACAGCAATCCGCGCGGTGCTTCGGTGGCTGCCACGCCGCGGGCCTTGCGCGCGGGTGCAGGCACAGACGATGCCCCGTCAACCTCATACTGCTCAATCAGTCGAATGGCCTCGTCAAATGCGTAGTGGGTTTCCAGCGCGCGCACCACGATGCTCTCGAAGGGGTTGTTCACATCCCTGAGAAAACCTGCCTCTTTTGCCAGTGCCCTGGTCTCTTCAGAGAGTTGGTCCCGCGATAGCTGGTAGCGGGCCATCGGCCCCACGAAGTAGGCCGACCGGTGCTCCTTGCGAACCGCGTGCAGTGCATTGCTGTGCGGTAGGTGGATTTCCTCGAAGTGGTCGGGAAATTCAGTCTGCTGGATGTCCAGGCCGCGGCTGGAGACGATGCGCCCATCGTTCATGGGGTATTCATCTGGATGCTGCAGGGCCACGAACTCGTACTGCCGAGTCAGTTCCGGGAAATCCAGGGAGGAGGCCCACAGCACCGTGTCCCTGGCGGTATCGCGCCCGTGCTTCAGCGGGTCGAGCAGGGCGGTGAGTGCCGCCTTCTCGGGCAGTTTGTAGAAGCCGCCTACCTTGACGTTGATCGGGTGAACTTCGCGCCCGCCCAGTACGCGAATGATCTCGTTGCCGGCCTTTTTCATCGCCAGCGCGCTCTTGACCCGCTCGCCATGGTCGCGCGCCATGCCGATGACGTCGTCGTAGCCGAGAAAATCGGGGGCGTGCAGCATGAAGATATGCAGCACATGGCTTTCGATCCACTCGCCGCAATAGAGCAGCCGGCGCAGCTGGCGAATCGGATCGCTGACGGTGACGCCCAGCGCCCGCTCCATGGCGTGCACGGCGCTCATCATGTAAGCCACCGGGCAGATGCCGCAGATTCTCGCGGTAATGTCCGGCGCCTCACCCAGCGCCCGGCCCTTGAGCAGTGCCTCGAAGAAGCGTGGTGGTTCGAATATCTTCAGCTTCAGCTCGCGCAGCTCACCGCCCTGCACGTCGATCAGCAGCGAGCCTTCACCTTCCACCCGGGTCAGGTTGTCCACCTTGATGCGTCGACTCTTGATGCCGGCCCGCACCGGGATCTGCTTCTCTGCCATAGCGCTACTCCGGCCTGTCTTCCCTGCGGCGGCCCCACTTCCGGTCCGAGGCGATCACTTTCAGCTCCGGCGCATCGGCGTTGAATGACTGCACCAGCGCCACGGCCTGCTGCGTCGTCATGCCGCGCTGATCGCGCAGGAACACAAACAGCGACTCGACGTCGGCCTGTTCCTTCACACCGTAGCAGCCGAAGCAGCCGCGATCGAAAGACGGGCACAGGGCGCCACAGCCGGCATGGGTAATGGGGCCCAGGCAGTGCTCTCCCTGCGCCACCATGACGCAAACGTTGCCCGCCGCCTTGCACTCCATGCAGACGCTGTCGTTGCTGACCT
The DNA here is from genome assembly GCA_030066555.1 of Halieaceae bacterium. Lineage (GTDB taxonomy): Bacteria > Pseudomonadota > Gammaproteobacteria > Pseudomonadales > Halieaceae > JANQIO01. Next base: position 11,871 of record JASJBK010000072.1, on the reverse strand, counting down.
GTGGCCGCCGACCGGCGGTAAACGCCAGCAGGACTTCGAGGAGTTGGTACTTGTTGATCGGGCAGCCGTGCAGCTCATAGTCGACCTTCACATGCCGGCTGATGGGCGTTGAGGTGGCCAGGGTGTCGATATAGCTGGGCTGTGGATACACCGCCCTGACCATCTGGTCGACGTCGGCATAGTTGCGGAGCGCCTGGATACCACCCGCCGTGGCACAGGCGCCGATTGAAATCAGGATGCGGGAGCCTTCACGGATCTCCTGGATGCGCTCCTCGTCGTGCTCCGTGGTGATCGAGCCTTCTACCAGGGCGATGTCATAGGGCCCTGGCAGTATCCGGCGCGAGGCCTCGGGGAAGTTTGCAATCTCCACGAGCTCGGCCACTTTTAGCAGCTCATCCTCGCAGTCCAGCAGACTGAGCTGGCAGCCATCACAGGAGGCGAATTTGAATACGGCAAGGCTCGGCTTGTTCATGCTCAGAACTGCTTCACTTCCATCATTGCAGCCACATCACTATAGCGAAACACGGGGCCGTCCCGACACACGAAGTAGGGGCCGAGCTGGCAGTGGCCGCAGAAGGCGGTTGCGCACTTCATGTTGCGTTCCATGGAGACATGGATTCGGTCCATGGGAATGCCCTTCACCAGCAGTTCGCTGGCCGCATAGCGCATCATGATCTCGGGTCCACAGATCATGGCGACAGTGTTGCGTGGATTTACAGGTATACGACCGATGAAGCCCGTTACTGCGCCCACATCGCCTTTCCAACTGGGCCTGGCGGCATCGACCGTGATTATCGCGGTAATGGCGCCCTGCCGGTGCCACTCCATCAGTTGCTCCTGAAACAGGATATCCCTGGGGGTGCGGGCGCCATACAGCAGATAGATATTGTCGTAGGACGCCCTGTCTGCCAGGGCCGCATACAGCACTGGACGCATGGGCGCCATGCCGATGCCACCGGCAACGATAATGAGGTCTCCGCCCCGCGCCGCGTCGATGGGCCAGGGTTTGCCGAATGGTCCCCTTACTCCCACCTGGGAATGGCCGTCCCTGGTGCGCAGCTGTGAGGTGACATCCCCGACGGCGCGGATCGTGTGCACCAGTCGGTAGCTGTCCTCGGGGTCGCCGCTGATGGAAATGGCTGCTTCGCCTGCCCCGGGTACATAGAGCATATTGAATTGCCCGGGCGCAAAGCCGCGATAGCCTGGCGGTGGCACCAGGTCGAGGGTAAACACGTCCGGGGTATCTTCCAGCCGTCCGTTGACGTTGCAGAGCTCTGGTATCAGTGCGTCGTTCATAGCTCCAGCTGCCCGTACAGGTCCAGAAGCTGAATGCTTCTGGCATTGAGGTGACCCATCAGCGCTGTGGCCACGCGCTGCATCAGCTCATAGCCCAATGCGGTATCGGCATTGCACTTGTCGCGCAGGCACTTGCCGTCCATGCGAATCACGTGCACGGTCTGCACGGCGCGTGCCTCCACCGGCCAGCGATAGGGTGGTACCAGGAAAGACAGCCCCACCACGTCGCCGGCGTCACGGGTATCTACCTGCAGGGCTCCCCGTTCAGTGGAGTGCATCAGGAGGGCGACTCGCCCCTTGCGGATCACAAACAGCTCATCGGCGCTGCTGCCTTCGCGGGCCAGCAGTTCCTCGGGTTTGTAGACCGCGTTCACGCCGCAGCCCGCAATCAGGGATAGCGTCTCTGGCGCCAGGCCCTCGAAGAACGGGTGTTCACTCAACTCGTCAGCTATGTCTTTCATGGCGATTTCCTCAGGATCTCGACCTCCTCGGTGAGGTCTATGCCCACGGGGCACCAGCTGATGCAGCGCCCACAGCCGGTGCAGCCGGACACGTCAAACTGGTCTTCCCAGGCGGCCAGCTTGTGGGTCAGCCACTGGCGATAGCGGGAGCGCGTCTTGTGATGAATAGCGCCACCGGTGGTGTAGGAGTGCATCTCGGTAAAGCAGGAATCCCACAGCCGCTGGTGTCGCACTTCCATGCTGACCAGGTCAGTCTGCTCCTGGGTCGTCGAGCAGAAGCAGGTGGGGCACACCTGGGTGCAGTTGCCGCAGCTCAGGCAGCGGCTGGCGACATCGTCCCATTGCGGGTGTTCGAGGGCGTCGAACAGCGCGTCACGCAAGCCTTTACGGGGCAGCTGCCGGCTGATCTGTTCGGCTGCCTCGTTAACCGCCGCCTGCGCCTGGTGGTGCTGCTCGTCGTTTGCCGGCGCTCCCCCAATTTTGGCAACCAGTTTCTTCGCGGTCTCGCTGATCGCCTCCACCAGGTACCAGGGCTGTTGCGGGTTCACTTCGGTAAGCACCATGTCGGCGCTACCGCGGACGGCGGGCCCATCGTCATTGGCGGTGCAGAAACAGGTGGCAGCGGCCTGCGAGCAGTTGACCGCGACGATGAATACTTGCTGTCGCCGCTGTTCATAGCGACGCTCGGTGTATTCGCCCTGCAGGAATACCCTGTCCTGCACTTCGATGGCGGCCATCTCGCAGGCGCGCACGCCAATGAAGGCGCGTTTGCCGGGTTGATTCTCGACCGGGTGAATCAGGTCGTCGCGGACGCTGAACAGGGTCTCGCTCGGTGGAAACAGGAATTGCTTCCAGGTGGAGGGGCCCAGGTTGTAGCCGAAGCGGGTCTGGTCGCCGCGTTGGGTCAGGCGATAGTGGCCGGCCGCCTGCTCGTCGCCGTAGCCAACCGGCAGTGCCTGCATGGCACCGTAGGTAACAGCCCCGTCACGAATGACGGGGCCAAGCACCTCGTACGCCTCGTCGTGCAGAAGCTGCACAAAGGCATCCAATTGCTCTGCAGTCCACTGGATCATGTGCCCAGTGTAGTCAGAGCGGATTGCCGCTTGAATTGATGTCAATCATCGATCATAGACTCTTTCGGCAGCGCACCCACCCGATGCGTCTTGATCCCTGTCATGCCAAGGTCAAGGTACGCAAGCTATGCTTGGATCGCGGAATTCAATGAGATGGGTGGGAATGACAAGGGACGGGCTGTCTATCGCCATCACCGGGGCCGGGGGCGCCGGCGCCATATCCTGCGGCGAAATGCTGTTGCGGGCCTGGGCCGCCGCCGGTGGCCGGGGCCTGCTGCGCAAGGCCTTCGGACCACAGATTCGCGGCGGCGAGGCAGCCGCCTTGCTGACACTTACCGACTCCGAGGATTACACCGCCGCAACCCACTACGACCTGCTGCTTGCCCTGGACTGGCTCAACTTCGAGCGCTTCGAGGACGAGATCCGCCTGGCCGACCATGCCGCGGTGGTCTGCGAGTCCCCCGGCGACGCCCCGGAGTTCATAAAGGCCGCACGGTTCCAGGACGTTGCTTTCAAACAGCTCGCCGCCGACAGCCACCCCGAAGGCCGCAGCAACATGCTGGCCCTGGGCCTGCTGGGCCGCGCCCTGGAACTGCCGGTGGAAAGCCTCTGTGAGCTGGCGGAGCAACGCCTGGCGTCGCGCCCGCAGGCCTACCGCGACGCTGCCCGGGCCGGTATCGAAGCGGGCTTTGAGCTCGAACTATCGCTGCCGCGGCCAGCTCCCGCCCGCGGTGAGCCGGGCGCCTGGTGTATGAGTGGTAACCAGGCCGCCGCTTATGGCGCCCTGGATGCCGGTATCCGCTTTGTCGCCGCCTATCCCATTACCCCGGCCTCCGACTTGCTGGAGTGGATGGCAGGTCCCCTGGAGCAGCTCGGCGGACACCTGGTGCAGGCCGAAGATGAACTGGCCGCCATCAATATGGCGCTGGGGGCATCCTTCGGCGGCGTACCTGCGTTTACCGCCACCTCCGGCCCGGGGCTGGCGCTGATGAGTGAGAGCATCGGCCTCGCGGTCGCGAGCGAGACCCCGGTGTGCATCGTCAACGTGCAGCGCGGTGGTCCCTCCACCGGTATACCCACCAAGTCAGAACAGTCGGACCTGGATATCGCCCTCCACGGCCTGCATGGTGACGCACCCCACCTGGTGCTGGCGCCGCTGGACATCGGTGACTGTGTGTTCACGACCGGTTGGGCCGTGCATCTGGCGGCGGCTCTGCAAACCCCTGCCATCGTTCTGTCAGACCAGTTCCTGGGCCAGTCCACGGCGGTGGTCAGCGAGCCGCGCCGCCATCGCGCTGAACCGGGCCAGGTAGTGGCCAGCGACGGCGACTACCTGCGCTACCGGCTGACCGCCTCCGGGGTATCCGCCATGGCGGTGCCCGGCGACAGCGACCGGCGCTTTACTGCAGACGGGCTGGAACACAATGAGCGGGGCACGCCCTCGGCCTCCCAGACCGACCACCAACAGCAACTCGATAAACGCCGGCACAAGCTCGATGCCCATGAGTTCGGCGAGGACTGGGCAGAGGTGGCTGGGGAGGGCGAGCTGGCATTGCTCTGTTTCGGCTCCTCGGCCGCGGCAGTGAGGGCGGCCGCGGCGCGGCTCGCCAGGTCTGGCACCGCCGTACGTAGCGTCGCCATACGCCTGTTGGCACCGCTGCCGGTGGCGGAACTGCACGACGCTCTGGAGGGCTGTAGCCGCGCCCTGGTCGTTGAGCAGAATCACTCTGCTCAACTCTTTCACTACCTGCGCAGCCAGATGGGTGTCGACGTTCCCCTGCGGAGCTATGCGCGCCCAGGGCCGGTGCCCCTCAACCCCGATGAGCTGTGCGAATTCATCAATCAGGAGATGCTGCCGTGAACGCGCCACTGAAACCCAAGGACTACAAGTCGGGCATCAAGCCAATCTGGTGCCCGGGCTGCGGCCACTACTCGGTGTTGAACGCGGTCGCCAAGGCAATGGCGGCGTTGGAGCTGTCCCGCGACGACACGGTACTGGTCTCCGGTATCGGCTGTTCTTCCCGGCTGCCCGCTTATACCGACAGCTATGGCTTTCACGGTGTGCACGGCCGTGGCCTGGCGGTGGCGCAGGGTTTGAAGGTCGCCCGCCCCGACCTGACCGTCATCACCCTGGGCGGCGATGGCGACGGCTTCTCCATCGGCGGCAATCACTTCCTGCACGCCTGTCGTCGCAATGTCGACATCACCTATATCGTCATGGACAACGAGGTCTACGGCATGACCAAGGGGCAGGCATCACCCACCACGCCCATCGACTGGGATAGCAGCAAGTTGACGCCGCACGGGCCCGGCGTGCGGCCTTTCAAGCCGGCGGCGGTGGCGCTGGCCACGGGTGCCCCGTGGATCGCCCGCGGCTATTCGGGCAATCCCAACCAGATTGCGCGACTGCTCAGCGAGGCGATTCAGCACAAGGGATTCAGCTTCCTGCACGTGCTCTCACAGTGCATTACCTACTGCCCGGAACAGACCGACTGGAAAGCGATTGTCCACGAGCGGGAGGCTGAGCCACTCACCGATGCCAGTGAAGCAGCGGCCCTGTTCTTTGCCGAATCGGGATTCGAGACGGGCCTGTTGTACCACCAGCCCCGGGCGCCCTGGCCACCACAGCATGAACAGCAGCCCGCGAGCCTGGATGACATTGCGGAGCGCTTGCGGGTATGACCGGGTCAGCGGAACTGCAGCGCTTCCTGGCGCACGCCGTGGAGCTGGAAGAAGAGGCGATGACGCGTTACCAGGAACTGGCCGAGGCGCTGCGCGCCCACAACAACCTGATGGTGGCGGAGTTTTTCGAGAGCATGGCGGAAGAGGCTGCAAAGCATCTGGCGGAGGTGCGGGAAGCTGCCACTGATGATGCGCTGCCGAGGCTCGCGCCCTGGGAGTTCGACTGGCCGGCGGAGGCGCCGGAATCCGCCAGCTACGAGGCCGTGCACTACCGCATGGACCTGCGCCAGGCGTTGGAACTGGCGTTGGCCAACGAACGCTCAGCGGGCGCGTTCTATGCAGAGTTCGCCGCCGCTACCGATGACGAGGCGACAGCGCGGCTGGCGGCGAGCTATGCGGACGAAGAGGCCGAGCATGCCAGGCGCTTGCAGGAGCGCCTCAATGAGCTGCCGCCCACCTCACCCTCACAGTTTGAAGATGACGACCCGGCTCACAGCCCGGAGTAGTAGTATGATGCTGTCATGTCTGGAAGCGGCGGGGGAGTGCGAATGAGCAGACTGATTCTGGTAGCAGCGATGATGCTGATGGTATTGCCGGCCCATGCGCAGCGGGACAAGCTGACGCCGCAACAGGCCGAGCAGGCCGCCGCCAACTACCAGCAGTATTGCGCTCTGTGTCACGGCGAGAATCGCGAGGGCCATGCCAACGATCACGCGCCGTCGCTGCGCTCGAAGTCACTCATGGCATCCAGCTTTCCCTGGGCCTTCATGTACGCCACTGGTTACGGTCGACCGGGTACGCCCATGGGACCTTACTACGAAGAAGTGGGCGGGCCCCTGGACCGGAAGCAACTCTGGCAGCTGGGCTTGTGGCTACGCCAGCAGGTGGAGGTCGAGCCCGTCAAGTTGCCCCTGGACGCGGTGGCCGGTGACGTGGAGTTAGGCGCGAAAGTCTATGCCGACAACTGTGCTGAATGCCACGGAGCCAAAGGCGAGGGTGTCACCGGCACCGCGCTGGGCAACCAGGCAATGCTGGCCTTTACCATCGATGAGTTTCTCAAGTACGCGATCGTCAATGGCCGCGATGGCACAGACATGCGGGCATTTGCTGGGGAGCTCAGCGAAGCCGAGATCAACGGGGTGACCGCCTTCCTGCGCAGTCGTGCTTCCGGCTGGTCGGTCGAGCGACCTGTGTACAAGAAGCCGCCGGACCCGGATGAGTACATCCTCAACCCCGACGGCGACGCCCCCGACTTCGAACTCAAGGACGACATGTATGTCATGTCCGCCGATCTCGACAAGGCGCTGCGCGAGGGCCGGCGTATGGTGTTGCTCGACACCCGCAACCTGGCGCTGTGGCAGATGGCCAACATCGATGGTTCGGTACCGCTGCCTTACTACTATCCCGACCGCAACACCGACCAGCTGGTTGCCGACCTGCCCGACGACGGCACCATGATCGTCACCTATTGTGAGTGTCCGCGCGCGGCCGCCGAGTCAGTGAACCGCAAGCTGGCCGAGCGCGGCTTCAAGAACCTGGCGGTATTGTGGGAGGGCATCCAGGGCTGGATTTCCCTGGGCTACCCGGTGGTCATGGGCGAGACCGAGACGGTGGAGGTGGTGCCCCTGCACGAGCCCCAGCCGGAAACCTAGGCTGACAGGAACAGGACAGGAGAGCTCACAGTGAGTGACACCCCGGTGGACTACCAGGCGGCGGACCGCGTCGCCACCATTACCCTCAATCGGCCCGAGCGCCTCAACGCCATCAACGCGGAACTGCCCGCTGCGCTGCGGCAGGCAGTGGAGCGTGCCGACCAGGACCCGGATGTGCATGTGATCGTATTGCAGGGGGCCGGCAAGGGTTTCTGCGGCGGCTACGACCTGCAGGAATTCGCGGAGACGCCGGGAGAAATGCACGGCAACCAGGACATGCCCTGGGACCCGACGCTGGACTACGCCATGATGTCGCGCAACACGGAGGACTTCATGTCACTGTGGCGCGCGAGCAAGCCCACCATCTGCAAGATTCACGGAGCTGCGGCCGCGGGCGGCAGCGACATCGCGCTGTGCTGTGACCTGATCATCATGGCCGAGGACGCCCGCATCGGTTACCCCCCGGCGCGGGTATGGGGCATTCCCACCACCATGATGTGGGTCTACCGGCTGGGCATCGAGAAGGCCAAGCGCATGCTGTTCACCGGTGACCTGATCAGCGGGGTGGAAGCCGCCGAGATCGGCCTGGTGCACCAGGCGGTGCCGGTGGAGGAGCTGGATGCCGCGGTGCAGGCGCTCTGCGACCGCATCAAGGGGGTACCCTGCAACCAGCTGATGATGAGCAAGATGGTGGTCAACCAGGCCTACGAATCCATGGGCCTCGCCAACACCCAGCGCTTTGCCAACTTCTTTGATGGCGTTGCCCGCCACTCACCGGAGGGGCTATGGTTCCGCCAGCGCGCGGTCGATGTCGGTTTCAAGCAGGCGGTGGCAGAACGCGACTCCGGCGACCCCATCGCCGAGGGCCACAGCAAGCGTCTCGGCAAGCCGAAACTTGGCTCCTAGGCCATCTCTGAGTGCTGGCCGTCCTCCCACTGCTGGCGCAGGGCGAATTTCTGGATCTTGCCTGAGCCGGTCAGCGGATACTCGGCCACCTCGAACCAGAAGCGCGGGGTTTTCTGCGGCGACAGGTGTTCGCGCAGGTAGGCGAATAGCTCGTCCTTGTTAAGCGTCTCACCTGGCGCGGCGCGCAGGAAGGCGGCAACTTCCTCACCCATGCGCTCGCTGGGCAGTCCCACCACCGCGGCTTCGCCCACCGCGGGGTGCTTGAACAGTAATTCCTCGATCTCGCGCGGGTAAATGTTCTCGCCGCCGCGGATAATCATGTCCTTGAGCCGGCCTTCCACCGTGCAGTAGCCGCGCTCATCCATGGAGCACAGGTCGCCGGTGTGCAGCCAGCCCTCGGCGTCGATAGTTTTGGCGGTGGCCTCCGGGTTTTCGAAATACTCGTGCATCACGTGGTAGCCACGGGTACAGAACTCGCCCATCTGTCCTGGCGGCAGGGTTGTGCCGCTCTCCACATCGATGATCTTGACCTCCACGCCCGGCATCGGTGGGCCCAGCGTTTCGGCCTTGTCCTCGATGGTGTCGTGGGGCTGGGTCATGCAGGCTACCGGCGAGCACTCGGTCTGGCCGAAGACGATGGTGAAGGGGGCGCCGACGGCTTTTTCCAGGCGACGTACCAGTTCCGCGGGCACCGTGGAGCCGCCCGAACAGATGGCGTGCACGCTGGACAGGTCGCGACGCTCGAACTCCGGGTGTTCGATCATGGCGATCAACATGGTGGGTACCCCGAGCATGGCGCCGGCGCGATAGGTTTCCATCAGCTCCAGCATCAGCACGGGCTCGAACTGCTCTACCAGCACCAGGGTGCCGCGCAGTGACAGGCAGCCCAGCACCGCCAGCACGCAGCCGCCGGTGTGGAACAGCGGCATGTTGCCCATATAGGCGCAGCCTTGCTCCGCGCCCATGCGGTTGACGGTGTGGGCGCCGTTGTTGACCAGCCCGCGGTGGTGGAGCAGGGCGCCCTTGGGAAAGCCGGTAGTTCCCGAGGTGTACTGGATCATGCAGGCATCGAGCGGCGCCACCTCAGGGAGCGGGGTATTGGCGTCCCCGCTGTCGAGGAAGGCCTGCCACTCGCTGAACAGAACCGTCTCCCGCAGCTCCGGGCATTCGCCCGCGGCCTGCTCCAGGTGGGTGAGCATGCGATTGCCGCGGAATTCCGGCAACAGGAAGACGCCGGCGGCGCGGGACTGCTTGAGCACGTAGGCCAGCTCCTCCGCCTGGTAGGAGGGGTTGACCGTAACCAGCACGATGCCCGCCAGGGCACAGCCATACTCCATCAGCACCCACTGGGGGATATTCGGCGCCCACACGGCGACTTTTTCACCGGGTTTGAAGCGCGCCAGCAGCGCGCGCGCGACCTGTTCGGACTCTGCCAGCAACTCGTCGTAGCGCCACTCCCGGCGCTCAGCGGGGTCCGGCGATCCGGCGATCATCGCGGTGTGCCCGGGGCGCTCGGCCACCACTTCGCGCAGGGCATCGCCGATGGTGATATCGCGAACTGCGGGGCTGTCCGGCCCCTGGGCGTAGGATTCCGTCAGGCTCATGAGTTGTCTCACTGTTGTTATTGGCTTTGCTCGACATTAGCAGTGGCTTGGTGGTGGTGCAAAGATCGGCGACGGCGCTGAAACAGTGCCCATGGTCTACACTGAGCAACCGAGCGACGGTAGCGAAGCGAGGCCTGAGTATGGAGCTGGGTACCAGCCGTGTTTCTGACACACGCAAAGCGTGGATTCGGTACCTGACCAAGTACTGGCTACAGCCTGTGCTGGTTCTGCTGGCCCTGTCGCCGCCCCTGTTGACTGCTGGTGGCGCGTATCACGGCCTGTTCTGGATTTCGCTAATCTGTCTGCTGACCCTGCTTGAGATACTCATACCGGCCCGTCCTGACTGGCAGGAGTCCTTTAACGACAAACTCATGGTGCTCGGCCTGGTGTGGATCGCAAATACCTTCGGCGAGCTGTGCGAGGGATTCTTTGAAGAAACCCTGTTCCCCTGGCTGGCGTCCCTGCGGGAAAGTCTTGGCCTCGATATCTGGCCCAGCGACTGGCCATTGCTCTTGCAGGTGCTGCTGCTGTTTATGGGCTTTGAGCTGGTGAACTATTGGTACCATCGCGGCGCCCACCGCTGGAACTGGTTGTGGAGAGCCTCTGGCCATGGCACTCACCATGCGTTCAAGCACCTTACGGCGCTCAACACCATGGCCAACCATCCGCTGGAAGCACTGTTCCTGCTGCTGCCGCTGTTGGTGGTGGGATACATGCTGGGCGGTGCAGATGTGGCTTTGGCAACGGGCTCCCTGTTTGTGGTGACCGTGTTCCTGGCGCATTCCAACCTGGACCTCAACTCAAAAATCATCGGCTGGTTTTTCACCACCAATCGCTACCACATTCACCATCACTCCATGGTGATGGAAGAGAGCAACACCAACTACGGCTGCGCCTGTATTTTGTGGGACCGCATCTTTGGCACATTCAGCGATGCAGATACCGAGGAAGCCGGCATCGGCAAGAGTCAGCCGAGCTATGCGGAGCTGTTCCTGATGCCCTTTGAGGAACCGAGTTCATCGGAAATTGCCCCTGCTCCCCGGGTCGCTGCTGCGGCAGCCGATTAGGTCTCCAGTCCGGTGAGTGCTATGACCGGGGATTGGCGCACTGCGCTGTTGGCAATGGCGATGGTGTGGTCTCAATCCTATGATGCCGCCGCGGACGAGCAGTCCGGTCAGCTGGTGCTGGCGGAGCAGTTTATCGATGCGTTCTACGCGTTCGAGCCTGAGCCACTCGCCGACATCCTCGCCAGCGCCGGTGAATCGCGGCAGGACATGCTGTTTTACCAGCGCTGGGCGCAGGGTGGGAATTACATCGTCAAAAAGCGCATGCCCTGCATGCCAGTTGAAGCAGGCAAGGTCACCTGTTCGATCACGGTACAGGACGACCTGGTGCTGGCGCTGGGAATCGATTTCAACGTGACGGACACCTTCATCATCAGCTTTGAGGGGGCGAGCATGGAAGGCGTTGAAACCTCATCGAACGACCCGCAGCTTTACCATGATGCCAGGGACTGGGTGTGGGGAAACCGGGCAGACCTGGTGCAGCTGCCCTGTCGGGGGGCGGAGAATGTTGAGCCGGATCCGGGTCAGTGTGTGCGGGCAATGTTGGCGGGGTATCGGGAGTATGCGCGGCTCAAGGGTCTGGAGGCTCGACAGCCGGAATAGGGCGGGCCTGCGGACCGGGTTGGCGCCTCCAGCCCTCGCCTTTAAAGGAGGCGAGGGCGTTCGCAAGGCCGCAAGCGGTGCTTGCGGACAGCCCCTTGCTCACCCAGCCCGTGGGGCTGCATCGCCGCGGTCGTTCGCGCGGCTGCGAGCGGTGTTTGCGGACAACTCCGCGCTCACCTCTCGGGTGTATTGAAGATCGAGTTGGCGTGTCGTTGCCGGCCCTGCGGGCCGGTTTGGCTCCCCCGGCCATCGGCCCTGCATGGCCGATGGCGTTCGCAAGGCCGCAAGCATGCTTGCGGAAGGCCCCTTGCTCACCCAACTGGGCTGTCGAATTACGTGATCTTGTCGAAGTTCTCTGGAATGGCGGTCCTGCGGACCGCTTTGGCTCCCCCGGCCCGCGGCGCTGCATCGCCGCGGTCGTTCGCGCGGCTGCGAGCGGTGCTCGCAGACGGCCCCGCGCTCACCCAACTGGGCTACGCCCAGCAGAAGCGCGGAGCCAAACATAAAAAAACCCGGCCATTGGCCGGGTT
>JASJBK010000073.1 GCA_030066555.1 Halieaceae bacterium | reverse complement strand
GTCGGCTTCCGCCACCAACAGGTACTGCCACGGCATGTCCCGCACCTGGGCATGCAGGCCGGAGAGCTGTTCGCCGAGATCGGTAAGCGCAGAGCCGTCGCCGAGGCTGTCATCGAGTTGCTTGCTGGCACGAATACCGGCCAGCCCGGAGAGCTGGTGCGACAGGTGGGCCACCGGGCTCATGCCGGCGCTGGCTGCAGCCATGGCCAGGCCATGGCCGTTGCCGGTTACCGCCTGCTCGCGGCGGGCACGCTGCTGGGCAACCAGTTCGCGAATACGCTCCTGCTCGTCGAAGCGCACCAGCTCGAGGGTATCCCGCATCAGCTGTTCCTGTGCCTCGTGATTTCGCAGCAGGGCCTTGGATGACAGCACCAGGTATCCGGCGGCCTGCTGCTCATCACCGATTGCGCCGCGCATGCTGGTAAACGCATTGATGCTGCCGCATACCGCGGCCTGGCGATCCTGCACCGCCAGGTAGTCAGACTCACCCAGGCCCAGCTCGGTCATGATGTTGGTGTACACCGGGAGCAGGGACAGCGCTTCCGGTGTCGGCTCCGGCAGCGGGCACAGGGCCTGCTGGTAGACCAGGCCGTTGGTGCCCTGGGCATAGGTCGTGCAAGGGAAGTTATCGCGGCTGCTGTACTCGAGCTTCGGGATCACCGGCGGGACATCGTCCAGGGTCACCTTGGGCAGAATGGTCTCGTCGTCTTCCTGGGCCTGGCGTGTCGCCAGGGCCTCGGCCTGCTCGACGATGGCCTGCTTCTGCTGCTCGTCCAGCGACGACTTGAGTTGCGCCAGCCGCGCCGCCTCCTGCTCGCGCCGCTGGTCCGACAGGCCGGTATCAGGCGCCATTACCAGGGTGACCCGGTGCGGGTTGTCCAGCAGCAGCCTGCGCGCCAGGCCCTTGATGAAGTCAGGGTCCTGAATCTTGCCGCGCAAGCCTTCCAGCGCCCGGTCGAGATTGAGTGCGGCGATGGGGTCGGCGTAGTGGGTGGCATTGCCCAGCGCAGTAAGAATCAGCTGCAGGCCAAAGGGATAACTGTCACCACTGATCTCGCGCTGGTGCAATTCCAGCTGGTGGAGAACACTCTCGAGCTTGGCCAGTGGTACACCCTGCTCGGCGACGCTTTCCAGCACGCCGAGCACCAGGGCCTCGAGGTCCTCGGCGCGGTTTGCCTCGCTGCCTTCGATGCCACAGGCAAAAACCATTTCGCGCATGGACTCTTCCAGCCCGCACAGGGGCGAGGGGGCGTGCCCCAGTTCGGTGGTCTCCAGCGCCTGCTGCAGCGGCGACGCGCTGTTGTCGAGTAGCACGTTCGCCAGTAGCTGGGCCTCGAGCATGGCCTCGAGGTCGGTGCTCTCTCCCAGCAGCCAGGCCATGACGATATGGGTCTTGGCCTCGAGGCTGCCGCTATCGTCAAAGGCGTAGGTTTCCTGGACCCGCAGCGGCGCGCCGAGGCGCTGTTCGAGCGGCACCTCGATGCGCTTGTCGAGCCGCTCGAAGCGGGCCAGCGCGCGGTCCTCGAACACCGCCTGGTGCTGGTGCGCGGGCATATCCCCGAAAGTCATGAAGATGGCATTGCTGGGGTGGTAGTGCGATTTGTAGAAGGCCAGCAGCTGCTCGTAGCTGAGGTCGGGAATGTTGGCGGGCTCGCCACCGCTGTTGTAGTGATAGGTATTGCTGGGGAACAGGTGGTGGCAGAGGGTCTGCCACAGCGCACTGGTCACCGAGCTCATGGCCCCCTTCATCTCGTTGAATACCACGCCCTTGAAGGTCAGCGGCGAGTCGGGGTTGTCCGGCTCCTCGAATTCCACCCGGTGGCCCTCCTGGGCGAAATCCAGCGGATCAAGGCGTGAAAAGAACACTGCGTCCAGATACACGTTCAGCAGGTTGTTGAAGTCCTTGGGGTTCTGGCTGGCGAACGGGTAGGCCGTCCAGTCGCTGCTGGTAAAGGCGTTCATGAAGGTATTGAGCGAGCGCCGCAGCATCAGGAAGAAAGGATCGCGCACCGGGTAGTTTTCACTGCCGCACAGTGCCGTGTGTTCCAGGATATGTGCCACGCCGGTGGAGTCTTCCGGCACCGTGCGCAGCGCCACCAGGAATACGTTCTCGCTGTTGTTGGCGGCGAGGTGGTAGTGCTGGGCACCGGTTTCACGGTGCTCAAATTGCTGGACATCGAGGTTGAGGGAGTCGATGTGCTCGGTGCGCACCAGGTCGAAAGCTGCGTGGGTTTGTACCGCCTCGGTCATGGTCTCGTTACGCTCTCAATACGCTTGCTCAAAAACGGGAGTGTACTGGATTTCCCGCACGGGCTCCCAGTGCTGTCGCCGCGCTCAGGGCGGGTTTGTGGGGTCAAAAATCTTCAACTGGAACAGCAGGGGCCAGTTCTTGCCGGTGACCCAGAAGCTGTCATCAGCGGGGTTGTAGGCGATGCCGTTCAGTACATCTTCGCCGTGGCGGCGCTGGTTGCGCGGTAGCAGTGCCTTGAGATTGACCTCTCCCGTGACCTGGCCGCTGTCCAGATCGATGCGTACCAGTACGTCCCGCCGCCAGACGTTGGCCCACAACCCGTCCGGTGTCCATTCCAGTTCGTTGAGCTCTTTCAGTGGGGTATTGCTGCGGCGTACGTTGACCTCACGCGTGACCTGCCAGCTTTCCGGGTCCAGGAAGCGCAGTACCTCGCTGCCGTCACTGTAAATCAGCTGCTTGCCGTCGTTGGTCAGCCCCCAGCCCTCGCCGGCGATAGGAAATACCCCTAGCGGAGTGAAGTCGGACCGGCGGTAGACGATCCCCCCGCGGCCGCGCCAGGTGAGCTGCATGATGCGGTCGCCCAGCACCGTGATGCCCTCGCCGAAATAGGGTTCGGGCAGGGCGCGCTCACGCAGCAGTGTGCCGGTTTCCAGATCGAAGGCCTGCAGACGCGAGCGACCCACCAGGCCAGTGCCCTGGTAGAGTACCCCGTCGCGAATTTCCAGACCCTGGGTGAAGTCGCGCCGGCTGTGTGGTAGCTGGCCGATCAACTGGTAGTCCAGCTGCACGACGTCCGGCGTGCGGGCCTGCTCGCTTGCAGCCGTCGTCCAACAACTCAACAGGCCCAGCAGCAAGGCCAGCAGGGCTTTCATCGTGTATTCCTCTTCAGGGCTCTCACCAGGAAGCGCGCCGGCGCCAGGGCGCGCGCCAGCTCCGTAGACAGCGGCCAGGGCTCGGCGCAGACCTGGGCTGCCAGCAGTTCGCCGCACAGCGGCGTTGAGGTCAGGCCCCGGGAGCCATGACCGGCGCACAAGTATAGCCCCGGCTGGTAGCTGCCGGCCTGGGGAATCAGCTGGCGGGCGTTGCGGCGCAGGCCGGCGTAGTCCTCGCCGAACGCCTCGGCAGCTGGCACCGGCCCAGCCACCGGCAGGTAGTCCGGCGTTGCGCAGCGGTAACCTACCCGACCCTCAAGCTCTGCCGCGCGGTCCAGCGGCAGGTCGTCGCGCAGTGCAGGCAGTGCCCGTACCACCTGCTCCAGGTTGGCCAGGTGGTCCTCGGGTCTCAGTGCGGTGTCGGGATCGCCGATATCGAAGGTAGCACCCAGGCAGTGCTCCCCGTCCCGGGCGGGCGGCAGATAACCCTCGTGGCAGATCACCGTGCGCAGGTCGGCCAGTCGGCCGATGCTGCTGACCTGGCTGGTCTGGCCGCGTACGGCCTGCAGCTTGAGCCAGTCGGAGCCTGCAACAGTGGCGCTGTCGATCCCGCAGGCGACGATGGCCACCGCTGCCTCGGCTCGCGCCACGCCGGCGCTGTCACTGGCCTGCCATCCGCTGCTGGTGGCGACCAGGGACAGCTCACCACAGTGCTCGATTACCTGGATACGGGAATGGTTGAGCAGGGCGCGGCATACGGCGTCCGGGTACAGCCACCCCGAGCCTGGGTAGAAGAGCCCGCTGTCGCAACCGGGTACGCCTGACAACTCCTCGGCCTGGGTGGCGTCCAGGCCGCGCACCAGTCCGGGCAGCGAGGTCACGGTGTCGTACAGCACATCTTCCTCTCCCCAGTCCGGGCGCAGGTGCAGGGCGCCGCATAGCTGGCCGTCCCGGCCGGGCTCGAGTTCACCGCTGGCCAGCATGGCTGCGTAGCGACGAGCGGCAAAGCAGAAACTGTGCAGTGCAAAGCTGGTGAGCGCCGATTCCCGGTGCGACAGGCGCGTATACAGGGCGCCCTGGCGATTGCCCGAGGCGGCGCCGGCGACACCCCCGGCATCCAGTACCGTTACCGCCACCCCGCGGCGCGCCAGGGCATCGGCCACAAAGGCGCCGGCCAGGCCGGCACCGATAACAATCGCAGCAGCAGGAATGCTGCCCCCCGAGACTGGCCTGGCCGGATCGGGAAAACGATGCCGCGGCAGGTGCCAGGGGGTAGTTGCCGGCGGTGATGGCGCAGCTGGCTCAGTCAGCTGACCGCGCAACATTTCCCGCTTGCGGCCGAAGCCAGTCACTTTTTCGGCGACGAAACCGGCGGCTTGCAGTCCGCGCCGCACACTGCCTGCCGCCGTGAAGGTGGCAAAACTGGTACCTCGCCGGCCCAGAGCCGACATGGTCTGGTAGAGGGCCGGTGTCCACATGTCCGGGTTGCGGGCGGGGGCGAATCCGTCCAGGAACCAGGCATCTACAGTGAGTTCTGGCAGCGATGATATCAGGGGCAGGGCGTCGTCCAGCTCGGCGAATACCAGGTCCAGGCAGACATCGTCGAACCGCAGCCGGTGCATCCCCGGTAGCGGCGGTGGGTAGGCTGCTGCCAGTGCGCCGGCCTGTTCCTGCAGTTCCGGCCAGGCCGCATTGGCAGTCACCAGGTCCTCGGCTGTGACAGGGAAGCCTTCAATGGACAGGTAGTGCAGGCGCGCCGACGGTGGCCGTTGGGAGCGTGTCTGCTTCCAGGCCTGCCAGCAGGTCAGGAAATTGAGGCCGGTGCCGAAACCGGTCTCGGCAATGGTAAAGCGGCTGGCGTGCTGCCAGCGACCTGGCAGGTCGTTGCCCGCCAGGAACACGTGGCGACTTTCCGCAGCGCCGCCGGCACGGGAAAAGTAGCTGTCCTGGTAGCGGGTTGAGTGTGGTACCCCTTCATTCCAAGTGAGCGCTGCAGCTTGCGCGCCGCGCCAGCCGGTCTCGTCGCCCGCGCTCATGAGCGGGAAGCGCTATCCCCCAGAGGTGGTAGCCAGGTCGGTGTTTCAGTCCAGCGTGTGGCACGCAGTTCATCCACCGGGATCACGTGCAGCTGGGCGTCCCCGGGATCGGGGGTGTACAGCGTCAGCAGGTAGTCACCCGGGCCATCGACCTGTACGCGCCACTGTTCGTCACGCACGCTGATACGGGCGCTGCCGCTGCGCAGCGCCAGCTTGCAGATATACTGGGATTCGCCCACCGGCCGCAGGCTGTGGTTGCTCTTGCTGATGAGTGCGCCGTCGCGCCGCACCTCGACGTTGAAAACAATGTCGCGTTGGCGCGAGTACCCGCTGGTCGACACCCTGGCCAGGCGTTCCGAGATCAGGTTGATAGCGGCGATGCCCTCGGCCCCGGACAGCAGGACCTTGCTGCTGTCCAGGTCGGTCTGGGCCAGCGCGTTGGCAGCGGCCTCGGACGCGTTGACAGACTCGGTATCAGCCGCTTCGGCATCGGCATAGTAACCCTGCAGCAGGCTGGTCAGGCGGGTGACTTCAGCACCGGCCGCGGTAGCTCCTCCGGCCTGGTTCCTGAGCGCGGTATTCAGTGCCTGTTCGCGTTCACTGAGACCGCGCAGCCGGGCCCGGGTGCGTCCCAGTTCTTCCGCCAGGGCCTGCAGTGCCGGACTGTCCACGCCACCGGCGCCGTTGGCCCGGAGCAGGTCCATGGAAGCGCGGTACTGGGCGACCTCCCGCTCGAGCTGGCTTTTCTCTGCCAACACGGTATTGAGCTCGGCGGCGACGTCGTCCTGCGCGTCAACCGGCGCGGACGGGAAGGTAACGGTCGCTACTAGCAGGCTTGCAGCCAGTAGTGCTGATCGAGAGGTAGCCAGCATCAGGTGTAAACGTGTTTTTTGCTATGGGCCTCTTGTACGTCACGCTGCTGGCCATTGCAAGGGCCGGGGTTTAGACTTGCGCACATGAGCAACTACCAGAACTTCAGCATGACGCCGGACCGCTTCATGACCATGTCAGCGAATGTCCTGTTCAAGGGATTCCTGGAAGCCCAGCGGGCCGACGCCAAGCGAATTTTCAATGAGATCAACGACGGCAAGCGTGTCCAGCTTATGACCGTGCGCCTCGACGACGACACCGAACTGCGTTTCGACCTGTTCCTCGACCACTCGGAGTACCGCGGTGAGCGCCTCAACTTCCGGTCTTTTCGCGACGGGCTGGCCAGCCTGCTCGCCGCCATGAGCCAGGCGCTCGAGGGCGAAAGCAATATTCCGGTATTCAATGAGCAGGGCGGCCGCACAATGTTGTTCGGCGTTCCCGGGCTGACCCAGGTCGACGACCAGGTCAACGTACTTATGCTGGCGACCGATATGCGCGAACCCGGCTGCGTACAGCTCAAGCTGCAGTATATGGAGCCCGGCCAGTTCCAGGCCCAGGCGAGCTGAGCAGGCGGCTAGCCCGCCAGGCTGACCTCGGGCAGCACCGGCTTCGGCAGTGACAGCTTTTCCCTTGGCGCCATCACCTCCGCAGTGCCGGTGACAACCGCCTTGCCGTCCTGGTTGATGGCTTTGCAATCGAGAGTAATGAAGCCCTTGTCCTCGCGTTTTTCGACGACTTCCAGCTGTACCGAGATCTCATCACCGATCTTGACCGGGCGCCGGAAGCGCAGGCTCTGGCCCAGGTAGACGGTGCCCGGCCCCGGCAGCTCCAGCGCCAGCGCCGCTGAAATCAGCGCACCGGTAAGCATGCCGTGGGCAATGCGCTCACCGAAATCCGTGCCGGCGGCGAACTCGGCATCAAGGTGCAGCGGGTTGACGTCACCGGAAACATCGGCAAACAGCACGATGTCGCGCTCGGTTATCTGCTTGCGATACTCAGCGGTCTGTCCCACGGTGATTTCATCGAACGTATAATTGGTCAGTTTTTCCATGGCAGGGGAATCCCGGTTTGGGCTGGCGATCAGCTAGTGTAAACAAAAAACCGCAGCCCATAGCCCCTCGATACCAGGTTCAGTGACAGCACTCTCCCCGACAATCCACTACCCGCCCGAATTGCCGATTACCGAGCGGCTCGACGACATCGCCGCTGCGCTCGACGAGCACCAGGTGGTGATCGTCGCCGGCGAAACGGGCTCGGGCAAGACCACCCAGCTACCCAAGCTGTGCCTCGCCCTCGGCCGCGGGGAGCGCCGCATTGGTCATACCCAGCCACGTAGGCTGGCAGCGCGCACGGTGGCCCAGCGCATTGCCGAGGAAATCGGTGAGACCCTGGGTCAGACGGTGGGCTACCAGGTGCGGTTTACCGATACCGTCGGTGACGGCACCCGGGTCAAGCTGATGACCGACGGCATCCTGTTGGCGGAAATCCAGCGCGACCGCCAGCTGCGCCAGTACGACACGCTGATCATCGACGAGGCCCACGAGCGCAGCCTCAATATCGATTTCCTGCTGGGGTACCTCAAGCAGCTGCTGCCCCGGCGTCCCGACCTCAAGCTGATCATCACTTCCGCCACCATCGATGTGGAGAGCTTTTCCCGGCATTTCGATGACGCCCCGGTTGTCGAGGTATCCGGTCGCAGTTACCCCATCCAGACCCACTACCTGGATGCCGAAGAGGGAGACCTGCTGGCGCGGGCGGCGGATGCCGTTGAGTCCATCCTGCAGCGCGACTACGGACCGGCTGGCGACACCCTGGTATTCCTGAGCGGGGAGCGCGAGATTCGCGAGCTGGCGTTGACGCTGCGGCGCCGCCAGCTGAAGGGCCTGGAGGTACTGCCTCTCTACGCGCGCCTGTCCCAGGCAGAGCAGGCTCGCGTGTTCGATACCCGCAAACGCGCCGGCATGCGCGTGGTGCTGGCCACCAATGTGGCGGAAACCTCGTTGACCGTGCCGGGTATTCGCTTCGTGGTCGACACCGGCTTTGCGCGCATCAGCCGCTACAGCGTGCGCAGCAAGCTGCAGCGGCTGCCGGTGGAGGCCGTGTCCCAGGCCAGTGCCAACCAGCGCCAGGGCCGCTGCGGGCGGGTGGCCGAGGGCGTGTGCCTGCGCCTTTACAGCGAGCAGGATTTCCTGGCGCGACCGGAGTTCACGGAGCCCGAGATCCAGCGCACCAACCTGGCCGCGGTCATCCTGCGCATGCTCAAGCTGAAGCTCGGCGCGGTAGAGGATTTTCCTTTCATCAATCCGCCGGACAGCCGCCTGGTGCGAGATGGCTATCGGCTGCTGCAGGAGCTGACGGCGGTGAAGGAAGGTGGTCGCCTGACCTCAATCGGGCACCGCATGGCAGAGCTGCCGGTGGACCCCCGCTTCGCCCGTATGCTGCTGGCAGGCGCCGAGAACGGCTCGCTGTCGGAAATGCTGGTGATGGCCAGTGCGCTGAGCGTGCAGGACCCGCGCGAACGTCCGGTGGACAAGCAGCAGGCGGCAGACGAGAAGCACCGGCGTTTCTGGGACGAGCGCTCTGACTTCCTGGCCTGGCTGAATCTCTGGAATTACTACGAAGAACAGCGTCAGGAGCTCAGCCAGAGCCAGCTTCGCAAGCTGTGCCAGCGTGAGTTCCTGGCCTTCATGCGTATGCGCGAGTGGCGCGATGTGCACTTCCAGTTGACCGTGGCCTGCCGGCAGGCGGGGCTGCGCTTCAACCGCACGGCCGCCACCTATGAGCCCATTCACCGCGCCCTGCTCACCGGACTGCTGGGCAATATCGCCCAGTGGCAGGAAGGGCGCGAGTACCTGGGCAGCCGCAACCGCAAGCTACAGATATTCCCGGGCTCCAGCCAGGCGAAAAAGCGGCCTCAATGGCTGCTAGCGGCGGAGATTGTCGAGACCTCCCAGGTGTTTGCCCGCTGCGTGGCGCGCATCGATCCGGCCTGGGCGCTGGAGGCCAACCCAGCGCTGCTCAAGCATCACGACTATGAGCCCCACTGGCACACCCGCAGCGGCCGGGTCATGGCCCTGCGACGCACCAGCCTCTACGGCCTGGTACTGGCCGATCGCCAGAAAATTCACTACGGACCGGTCAATCCCGGGGAGTCGCGGGCGATCCTGATCCGCGCTGCACTGGTGGAGGGGCGTATCCGGCCGCGGCCGGACTTCGTCGCGCACAACCTCGCCCTGGTGGAGGAGCTGGAAGCGCTGGAGTCCAAGGCCCGGCGTCGGGACCTGGTGGCGGACGAGCAGGGCATCGTGCAGTTCTACGACGAGCGCCTTCCGGACAACATCACCACCGCCAACCGGCTGCGTGGCTGGCTGAAGAAACACCCGGAGGCCGAGGCCGGGCTACGGCTCAGTCGCGACCAGTTGCTGGTGCGCGCAGTGGACGCCGACATCGGCAACCAGTTCCCGGACCATCTCGACTGGGAAGACTTCAGCCTGGCGCTGAGCTACCACTTCGAGCCCGGCCACCCGGAGGACGGAGTGAGCGTGACCATCCCTGTGGGACTCCTGAACCGGGTGCCGCGCTATCGCTTTGAGTGGCTGGTGCCTGGACTGCTGCGGGAGAAGTGCATTGCCCTGGTCAAGGCGCTGCCCAAGTCCCTGCGCAAGCAGCTGGTGCCGGTGCCCGACTACGTCGATCGTGCATTGGTGGACATGGAGGCCTGTGACCAGCCGCTGGCGGATGCGCTGGGGGCGCGGTTGCGCGCTGCGGCAGGCGTGCGGATTGAGACCGGCGACTGGGACCTGGCCGGACTCGACGATTACTACCGCATGAACTTCCGCATTGTCGATGCCGGCGGCAAGCTGCTGCGCCAGGGGCGGGCGCTGGACCGTCTTATCGACGCGAGCCGTGACGAGACCAGGGAGAGTCTCGCTGCCAGTGACGCCGAGGGCCCCCTGGCCAGCGGCCTGACTCGCTGGGAGCTGGGCGAGTTGCCGGAGCGCTGGCGCTCGCAGCAGGCCGGTATCGAGATCGAATCCTACCCGGCGCTGGAGGACCGCGGCGATAGTGTTGCCGTCGCGCTGCACGACTACCCTGGCCAGGCAGAGCTCGGACATCGCCGCGGGTTGACCAGGCTATACCAGTTGCAGTGCTCCCAACAGGTGCGCTACCTGCGCAAGAACCTGCTGCGTGGCAACGAGGCCAACCTGCTGCTGGCCGGCGCCGGCCTGCCACGGGACAGCCTGCTCGATGACCTGGTGGATGCGGTATTCGCCCGGGCCTTCCTGTCAGGTGCGGCCCTGCCGAGAAGCGAGCAGGCCTTTCAGGCCCGGCTGCAGGCAGGGCGTGGCGAGCTGGTCACTATCGGCAATGAATACGAGCGTGTGCTGCTGGCGGCCCTGGAACCCCTGGTCAATGTCCGCACGCGGCTGACGGGGCTGACCGACAAGGCGCTGGCCTATGCCCGCGAGGATATCGAGCGCCAGCTCGACGGTTTGCTGGGGGCGGGTTTCCTGTACCGCACACCCTGGGCGCGCATCAGTCACTACCCGCGCTATGTAAAGGCGCTGCTGACACGATTGGAGCGGCTGACAGCCCAACCGGGCAAGGACCGCGGTCACGCCGACACCCTGGCAGAGCTGGAGGCTCCCCTGCGCGACTACCTGGCGGCGACGCCGGGCGCACTCGAGCTCAACCCTGAGCTCGGGGAGTATCGCTGGATGCTGGAGGAGCTGCGAGTGTCGTTCTTTGCCCAGTCCCTGGGCACTTCGCAGCCCGTGTCCGCCAAGCGTCTCGGCGAGCAGTGGTTGCGGGTGGAGGCCTGGCGGCGGGAGAACCCCGCCTGAATCCTGTTGTCACAGCTGTGACACATGTCGGTAATATTTCTGGCTGTCCAGGCTTTGTGGAATATTACCGGTGCAAGTGCCGTCACGGTGAAACTTGTTGATCAATACTGTGTCTCAGTTAGCACGTTGAGCGATGTAGATCATTTCTCTGCGGCAACTCTTCTCACGCTGCCATTTACGGGGGTGCGTAGAAGCAAAACACTGATTTATAGCTGTACCAAAAACCAACCAGTCAGAAGAACTGATTTACAGGAGTCTACAAATGGCCTACTCAAAAAAACCTCTCGCGGCTGCACTCGGTGCGGCGTTCCTGGCTTCCGCCGTTAGTCCGGTTGTCTCTGCGGACACCAACCCCTTCGCCGCCAACCAGCTCAGCGGCGGTTACGATCTCGTCAACTTCGGTCACCACGAAGGCAAGTGTGGTGAAGGCAAGTGTGGCGAAGGCAAGGGCGACGCCGAAGGCAAGTGCGGCGAAGGCAAGTGCGGCGAAGGCAAAAAAGGTGACGCCGAAGGCAAGTGCGGTGAAGGCAAGTGCGGTGGCGAGAAGTCAGCCGAAGGCAAGTGCGGTGAAGGCAAGTGCGGCGGCGACAAGAAGTCAGGCGAAGGCAAGTGTGGCGAAGGGAAATGTGGCGGCCACTAAGGCGCCTGCTGACCTCACATCTGTACTGACACTGTGACTTCGCAACCGTCAGAGAGAACGCCGGGTTTCCAGGGAGCTGGACTCGGCCTGCGGCGGGCCCTGCTGGGCCCGCTGTCAGATATGGCGCAGGGAAGCGTCGATTTCATGGAAGTGGCGCCGGAGAACTGGATCAACGTCGGTGGCCGCTTCGGGCGACAGTTCCGGGAGCTGGCTGAGCGCTACACCATCAGCCTGCACGGCCTGTCGCTGAACATAGGCGGCTTTGAACCCATAGATCGTGAGCTGGTGGCTTCCATCGGCGAGTTTATGGACGAGTTCAACTGCCCCATCTATACCGAGCATCTCACCTACTGTGCAGATGACGGTCACCTCTACGACCTGATGCCCATCCCCTTCACCGAGGAAGCCGTGCACCATGTGGCCGGCCGCGTGAAGGAGGTGCAGGATATCCTCGGTCGTCGCATCGGCCTGGAAAATGCTTCCTACTACGCCGTGTCCAAAGCCGACATGAGCGAGAGCGAGTTCATTCGCGCGGTGCTGGAAGAAGCGGACTGCGACCTGCTGCTGGACGTCAACAACATCTACGTCAACAGCATCAACCATCGCTACGACCCCCACGAGTTCCTGCACTCACTGCCTCTGGAGCGTGCGGTGTACATCCACGTCGCCGGTCACTACGACGAGGCTGAGGATCTCAAGGTCGATACCCACGGCGCCGATGTCATCGACCCCGTCTGGGGGCTGCTGGGCGAGGCCTATCGGCTGTGTGGCACGCTGCCGACACTGCTGGAGCGGGACTTCAACCTGCCGCCGCTGGCCGAGCTGCTGGGTGAGGTGGAGAAGATTCGCAGCATCCAGGCGCAGGTAGAGGCCGAGGCGGTGAGCTATGCCTGAGCTGGCAGAAAACCTGAAGGCCCTGCAGCAGCGCTTTACCAGCCACATCCGCAATCCCGGCGAGATCGATGCCCCGGAGGGCATCGAGGGCCGCCGCATGAAGATCTACAACGATCTTATCTACAACAACGTGGAGAGCTTCCTGAGCGGCGGCTTCCCGGTGTTGCGCAGCCTGTACCGTGACGAAGACTGGCACCGCCTGGTGCGAGACTTCATCGTCAGCTATCGCTGTGCGAGCCCTTACTTCCTGGAGATCAGCCAGGAGTTCCTGAATTACCTCATGAACGAGCGCCAGGCGTCGCCGGTCGATCCGCCCTTTGCACTCGAGCTGGCTCACTACGAGTGGGTAGAGCTTGCGCTGGACGTGGCCACCGAGACCTTCCCGGAAGATGGCGTCGACCCTGAGGGCGACCCGGTGGAAGGCGTTCCGGTAATCTCGCCCCTGGCCATGAACCTGCAGTACAGGTACCCGGTGCACGAGATTGGTCCGGGTCGTGAGCCCGACGACCCCCCGGCTCAGCCCACCTTCCTGGTGGTATATCGAAACCGCGAGGAGCGGGTGCGCTTTCTTGAGTCCAATGCGGCGACGGCACGACTGCTGGAGCTGGTGGCGGAGAACACCGATCGCAGCGGTCGGGAATTGCTGGAGCAGCTCGCCGGGGAGATGAACGCCGAGTCCGTCACCTCCGTGGTCGAGTTTGGCGCCCGCATGCTGTCAGAGTTTCTCGAGCAGGACATTCTCGCCGGCTGTCGACGCTGACCGCCGGTAAAGAGGCTGCAAATACTTCGCTGGTCGCCCCCACCGCGCCGCAGGCCGCGGCTTGCCTTGCGGCGTGTCGCTCCAGTGGCCTACTATTCGTGTATCTTCCCGGATGCACCCGATGACCATATATAGCCGATGCCTGCTGCTGGTCGCGGCACTCCTGCTGGAAAGTGGATGCGCCAGCGCACAAACTGCCGACGATCCCGTCAACCGGGACCCTTTCGAGGGATTGAACCGGGTAGTCTTCGTGTTCAATGACAACGTCGACCGCTGGGCAGTGGCGCCGGCAGCTCGTACCTACAAGTACCTCATGCCGGGCTTTGCGGAGCGCGGTGTCAGCAACTTCTTCGCCAACCTTTACGACCTCAACGGGGCGCTCAATGCCATCCTGCAGGGTCGCTTCAAGAGTGCGGCCCAGAACAGCGGGCGCTTCGTCGTTAATTCAACCGTGGGTATGTTCGGGTTTGTCGATGTCGCCTCGGAGATGGGCATAGCTCCCTATCGCACCGACTTCGGCCACACCCTGGCGATCTGGGGTGTGAGGTCCGGCCCCTACCTGATGGTGCCGTTCCTGGGGCCGCGCACCGTGCGCAGCGCCGCCGGTACCGCGTTCGACACCGTGGCCTCACTGCAGTGGCAGATCAGCGACGAGAGAACCAGGAACATGTTGTTCGCTATCGAAGTTATCGACAACCGGGCGGCGTTGACCGGGGCGGAAGACCTCATTACCGGGGACCGCTACATTTTCATCCGCGACGCCTACCTGCAGCAGCGGGAGTACTTCGTGAAGGGCGGCGCGGTGGAAGATACCTTCTCGGATCTTGAAGAAGAGTTTGACTGGGACGAGTGATCGCGCCAGTTTGTGAAATTCTTGGCAGAATCACTGCACTTGACTTGCAGCCCGCATATCCTGCGGAGTAGTGTGCTGCGACATATTGTGACGCAGTACGCTTATGGCTGAGCAGAGCGGCAATATTTTGCTGCTTGAGAAAGATGCCCAGACCGCTAACGCTATCGCCGACCGGCTCGTGGCGCAGGGCTATTACGTCGAGATCTCGCAACAGGTTGACCCCTCCCTGGACGGAGATATCGACGACGATGTCGATGTTGTCCTCTGTGACCTGGACCTGCCCGATATTTCCTGGGAAGGCGTCTTTGACGTTTTGAGCGAAAGGCAGCAGGGCGTGTCCGCCATCATGCTCTCCTCCCACGAGCAGGTTGTCGACGTGATGACGGCACTGCGGCTGGGTTTCCGCGATTTTTTCCACAAGCCGATCGACGACTGGGACGCACTGCTGTCCTCGGTGGCGCGCTGCGCCGAAGAGAGTCGGCTGCGGCGCGAGAATGCCGCCTACCGCGCCAAGCTGGAAGGCGCCAACGCCGAGCTGCGTGGCACCGTGCAGGTGCTGGAGCAGGACCAACAGGCCGGCCGCCACGTGCAGATGCGCATGCTGCCGCAGTCACCGGTGGAAATCGACGGTTATCGCTTCAGTCACTCCGTGATTCCCTCGCTGTACCTGAGCGGCGATTACACCGATTACTTTCGAGTGGGTGAAAATCACGCGGTGTTTGTGATTTCCGACGTGTCGGGCCACGGCTCCTCATCGGCCTTCGTCACCGTGCTGCTCAAGAACCTGCTGGCCCGCAAGCGCTCCGACTTTATCCACCGGGACGACAACACCATCATGGACCCGGCAAAGATGCTGGACCGCGCCAATCGCGACCTGCTGGAGCTCGGCATCGGCAAATTCGCCACCGTGGTGATCGGTGTGATTGACCTCTATACCGGCATGCTGCGCTACAGTATCGCCGGCCACCTGCCGCTGCCGGTGCTGGTGACGCCGGAGGGTGCCCAATACCTGCGCGGGGAGGGTACCGCGGTCGGGATCATGGAGGAGGCCGAGTACGAGGAGCACAGCATCGAACTACCGGCGGAGTTCATGCTGGCGCTGTTCACAGATGGCATTCTGGAGATCCTGCCGCCGGATAACCTGGTCGACAAGGAAAAGCACTTCCTGGAGGCCTTCAGCGGCGGCTTCCAGACACCCATGCAGGTCTCACACCGGCTTGGACTCGACCAGATCGATATCATTCCTGATGACATCGCAGCGCTCTACCTGGAGCGACGCGGGAGCTGATGGCGGAGTGATGGAAGGACGAATTCTCGCAGCCGAGCACCACGGTGCCTACGCCCTGAAGCTGGTGGGCGACGTGCGTGTCAATCTGTGCAGTTCTATCGATGATTACCTGGACCAGATGTTCTCTGACCCGGAGTTCGAGAGCGTGATGGTAGACCTGTGTGAGGCAGAGGGGATCGACAGCACCACGTTAGGTCTGCTGGCGAAGCTGGCGCTGCGGGTACGCAAGCAGTTCGGCCTGCAGCCTGTGATCTACTCCTGCCGCAACGGCATCAACCGCCTTCTGCAGAGCATGGCCTTCGGCAAGTTGTTCGACATTCGCGAGGAGAACGTGCTGAACGGCGCCGAGATTCGCGAAATCCCCGCCGTCAGCGATGAGCCTGAGATAGTGCGGGAGAAAGTCATCGAGGCTCACCGGGTGTTGATGGACCTGAGCGATGAAAACCGGGAACGTTTCCAGGACCTGATGACGGCTCTCGAGCAGACGCCTTCTTAGCCTGCACCTGGCCGGCTGCAGCTAGCTTGCCGGCGCCTGCCCGGCCAGGCCCAGGGCTTCCGACACCGACAGCTTGGCGCCGATAAACGCCTTGTGCGGCACGTGGATCAGGTCAGACACCTGGCGAATCAGTCGCTCTTCGTACTTGTCGAGGTCACCGTCGGAATAGGCTACCCGCCACATGCACTCGATGAGCTTCAGTTTTTCATCGGCGCTGTAGTGGTCATTGATCAACCTCGTGAACTCGTAAAGAGAAGTGGCCTTGTCAGCGCGCTGGCCGGCCAGGTGCAGTAGTTCGGTAATCTCCGTCTCACCCAGCTCCAGGGCATTGCCCAGAACCTCCTTCAGCAACTGCATTTCTTCCGCGTCGACCACGTAGTCAGCACGTGTCATCTCGATCAGCAGGGCTGCAGCCGCCAGGTCAAGCTGGTGGCGTTGTTCCGCCTC
>JASJBK010000076.1 GCA_030066555.1 Halieaceae bacterium | reverse complement strand
GCCCTGGCGCACCGCGGTGCGCACGCAGTCCATGGCGGTATCGCCACCGCCCAGCACCACCACCCGCTTACCGGCGAGGTTCACGAAGGCATCGTCAGGCTGCTCGAAGCCCATGTTTTGGTTCACGTTCCCGACCAGGTACGGCAATGCCTCATAGACACCGGCCATCTCCTCGCCGGGGAAGTTCCCCTTCATGTACTTGTAGGTACCCATGCCCAGGAACACCGCGTCGTACTCTTCCATCAGCTCCGCCGGCATCACGTCGCGGCCCACCTCGGTGTTGAGGCGGAACTCCATGCCCATGCCTTCGAAGATTTCCCGGCGTCGGGTCATCACCGACTTCTCGAGCTTGAACTCCGGGATGCCGAAGGTCAGCAAGCCGCCGATCTCCGGGTAGCGGTCGAACAGCACCGGCTTCACGCCGGCGCGCACCAGGATGTCGGCGCAGCCGAGCCCCGCGGGGCCGGCGCCGATAATCGCCACCTTCTTGTCGGTGGGCTCGACGTCAGACAGGTCCGGGCGCCAACCCATGGCCAGCGCCGTGTCGGTAATGTACTTCTCGGTGGAGCCGATGGTCACCGCGCCGAACCCGTCTTCCAGGGTGCAGGCGCCCTCGCAGAGACGGTCCTGCGGGCAGATACGGCCGCAGACTTCCGGCAATGTATTGGTCTGGTGTGATAGCTCGGCCGCTTCGAACAGGTTCCCCTCGGCAATCAGCTTCAACCAGTTGGGAATGAAGTTGTGTACCGGGCACTTCCACTCGCAGTAGGGGTTGCCACACTCGAGGCAGCGGTGGGCCTGGCTCGCCACCTGGTTGTCGGTGTACTCCTCGTAGATCTCGACATACTCGGTCTTGCGCGCCTGCATCGATTTCTTGTCCGGGTCGCGGCGGCCGACATCGATGAACTGGAAATCATTGGCGAGACGTTCACTCATGGCATCAATCCGTGTTTCTCAGTCGCGAGAGCAGACGGTCGAGGTCTGCTGCCTTGGGTTTCACCAGCCAGAACTTGCCGACATAGTCGGTGAATTCCTCGAGCAGGGTGCGCCCCCACTGGGAACCGGTTTCATCGACAAACTCGCCGATCATGGCGCGCAGGTGGTGACGGTAGGGCTCGAAAGTTTCCGTGGAGATACGGTGAATCTCCACCAGCTCGCTGTTATAGCGGTCGATGAAGCCGCGATCCTCATCCAGCACGTAGGCGAAACCACCGGTCATGCCGGCACCGAAATTGTAGCCGGTGGGGCCGAGCACAATCACGTTACCGCCGGTCATGTATTCACAGCAGTGATCGCCGGCCGCTT
This sequence comes from Halieaceae bacterium, assembly GCA_030066555.1. GTDB lineage: Bacteria > Pseudomonadota > Gammaproteobacteria > Pseudomonadales > Halieaceae > JANQIO01. The sequence continues at coordinate 14,751 of JASJBK010000076.1, read as the reverse complement.
CCACCACTGCCACGGCGCCGGAGTTGCGGACCGCGAAGCGCTCACCCGCCACGCCCGCTGCAAACAGCTTGCCACCGGTGGCGCCGTACAGGCAGGTGTTGCCGATGATGGCGGTGTTGCGGGACTCAAAGCGCGAGACGCGCGGCGGGTAGATCACCAGTTTGCCACCGGCCATGCCCTTGCCGACGTAGTCGTTGCTGTCACCTTCCAGGTACATATTGAGGCCGCCGGCGTTCCACACACCGAAGCTCTGGCCGGCAGTACCGGTGAGACGCAGGGTAATGGGGGCATCGCTCATGCCGGCGTTGCCGTGGCGGCGCGCAATCTCGCCGGACAGGCGGGCACCAATGGAACGGTCGCAGTTGGAGACCGTAAAGCTGAACTCGCCACCGGATTTGGCGTCAATGGCGGGCAGTACCTCGGCCACCATCTCCTCGGCCTTTTCACCGCGGTCGAAGGGGTCGTTCGAGGCAGCCATACAGTATTCCGGCTGGCCCTCGGCCTGCGGATCCTTGTACAGGATCGGCGCCAGGTTGAGGCGCGCCTGCTTGGGTGTATCACCCGGCAGCGCTTCCAGCAGATCGGTGCGACCAATCAGCTCGGCCAGCGAGCGCACGCCCAGTTTCGCCATCCACTCACGTGTTTCCTCGGCCATGAACTCGATGAAGTTCACCACCGTGTCCACCGTGCCCTGGAAGTGGTCCTCGCGCAGCTGCTCGTTCTGGGTGGCAACACCGGTGGCACAGTTGTTGAGGTGACAGATGCGCAGGTACTTGCAGCCCAGCGCCACCATTGGTGCGGTGCCGAAACCAAAGCTCTCGGCGCCGAGAATGGCCGCCTTGATAACGTCCAGGCCGGTCTTGAGGCCGCCGTCGGTCTGCACGCGAACCTTGCCGCGCAGCAGGTTGCTGCGCAGGGCCTGATGTACCTCGGCCAGCCCCAGTTCCCAGGGCGAGCCCGCGTAGCGGATCGAGGTCAGCGGGCTGGCGGCGGTGCCGCCGTCGTAGCCGGAAATGGTGATCAGGTCGGCATAGGCCTTGGCGACACCCGCGGCGATGGTACCGACACCTGGCTCGCTCACCAGCTTCACGGAGACCAGGGCATTCGGGTTGACCTGCTTGAGGTCGAAGATCAGCTGGGCCAGGTCCTCGATGGAATAAATATCGTGGTGCGGCGGCGGGGAAATCAGCGTCACCCCCGGCACCGAGTAGCGCAGGCGGGCAATCAACCCGTTGACCTTGCCGCCCGGCAGCTGGCCACCTTCACCGGGCTTGGCGCCCTGGGCGATCTTGATCTGCAGGACCTCGGCGTTCACCAGGTAGTGCGGAGTCACGCCGAAACGGCCCGAGGCAATCTGCTTGATCTTGGAGGTACGCTCGGTGCCGTAGCGGTCCGGGTCTTCGCCGCCCTCACCGCTATTGCTGCGCCCGCCCAGCCTGTTCATGGCCACGGCGAGCGCCTCGTGGGCTTCGGGGCTCAGTGCACCCAGCGACATGCCGGCGGTGTCAAAACGCGGCACGATGGCGGAGACCGGTTCCACCTCTTCCAGCGGGATCGGCGTGGGCGCCTGCTTGAGCTGGAACAGGTCGCGCAGCGTGGCGGTGGGGCGCTCGTTGACGAGCTGGGCGTAGGTTTTCCAGCGTGCGTACTCGCCGGTGCGCACCGCGTCCTGCAGGCCCTTGACCACGTCCGGGTTGAAAGCGTGGTACTCCTGGCCGTGCACGAACTTGAGCAGGCCGCCCAGCTCGATGGGCTTACGCTTGGTCCAGGCCAGCCTGGCCAGCACTTTCTGGTCCGCCTCGAGCTCTTCGAAACCGGTGCCCTCGATACGGCTGGCAACGCCGCTGAAGCAGCGGTTGGCCACCTCGCTGGCGAGGCCCACAGCCTCGAACAGCTGCGCGCCGCGATAGGAGGCCATCGCCGAAATGCCCATCTTGGACATGATCTTCAACAGGCCCTTGTTGATGCCCTTGCGGTAGTTCTTGTAGCAACGGCCGGGCTCACCCAGCAGTTCACCGGACTGCATCAGGTCATCCAGCACCGCGTAGGACAGGTAGGGGTAAATCGCCGTCGCACCGAAACCCAGCAGGCAGGCAAAGTGATGGGAGTCCCGCGCCGTGGCGGTCTCCACCAGCAGGTTGGCGCTACAGCGCAGTCCGGCCTTGATCAGGCTGTGGTGCACCGCACCCACCGCCAGCAGCGCATGGATCGGCAGTCGGCCTGGCTCGATTCGCCGGTCAGACAGTGCCAGCACCACCTTGCCGTCGCGAACCGCCATGGCGGCCTGCTCGCAGAGCAGGTCGAGGGCCTCGGCGAGATTGTGAAGCTCCGGGTCGTAGGACAGGTCGAGGAAACTGGAGGCAAACTTCTCGTCCTCCAGGTTCACCAGCCGCGAGAACTTGGCCGGCGACAGCACCGGGGAGCTGAGGATCACGCGCTCAGCGTGTTCCGGCCCCTCGTGGAAAATGTTCTGCTCACGGCCGAGGTCGGTCTCCAGCGACATCACCACCTGCTCGCGCAGCGGGTCGATGGGCGGGTTGGTGACCTGGGCGAACTTCTGGCGGAAGTAGTCGTACAGGGAGCGTTGCTTGCGGGACAGCACCGCCATGGGTGTGTCGTCGCCCATGGAGCCCACCGCCTCATTGCCGGCTTCCGCCAGCGGCCTCAGCACCTGGTCACGCTCTTCGAAGCTGACCTGGTACATCTTCATATAGGCCTGCAGGTCCTGCTTGTCGACGCCGGGGTCCTGCTCTTCCGCAAAGGTCCCCTCGATGCGTTTGGCATTCTGGCGCAGCCACTGCTTGTAGGGGTGGCGCTTCTTGAGGATGTTGTCGACATCCTCGGTTTTCAGCAGCTCGCCGGTCTCGGTGTCCACCACCAGCATCTGGCCGGGGCCGACCCGGCCCTTCTCCAAAACGCTCTCGGGCGAATAGCCATGGGTGCCGATCTCCGAGGCCAGGGTAATGAAGCCGTCATCGGTCTTCACCCAACGCGCCGGGCGCAGGCCGTTGCGGTCCAGCAGGCAGACCGCGTAGCGGCCGTCGGTGAGCACGATTCCCGCCGGGCCATCCCACGGGTCCATGTGCATGGAGTAGTACTCGTAGAAGGCCTTGAGGTCCGGGTCCATGTGCTCACGGTTCTGCCAGGCCGGCGGAATCAGCAGGCGCAGGGCGCGCAGCATGTCGACGCCACCGGTGCGCAGCACGTCGAGCATGTTATCGAGGCTGGAGGAATCCGAGCCCGAACGGTTTACCAACGGTGAGATTTCTTCAATGTTGGGCAAGCGCTCGGTCTTGAACAGGGCCGAGCGCGCATCCGCCCAGTTGCGGTTGCCCTCGATAGTGTTGATTTCGCCGTTGTGCGCCAGCAGACGGAAGGGCTGGGCCAGAGGCCAGCGTGGCAGGGTATTGGTGGAGAAGCGCTGGTGGAAAACGCAGATCGCTGTCTCCAGGCGCTCGTCACCCAGGTCGGGGTAAAACTGCGGCAGGTCCGCGGGCATCATCAGGCCCTTGTAGGACAGCACGCGGCCGGACAGGGTGCAGATATAGAATTCATCGTGGGACTCAAGGCGAATTTCCACCTTGCGCCGCGCCACAAACAGCTTGGTGGACAGCTCCTCGAGGCTGGTACCGGGCGCATCGATGAACATCTGCTCGATGCGCGGCATATTGCCCAGCGCAATTTCACCCAACACGCTGGGGTCGGTGGGCACCTCGCGCCAGCCGATCACCTCGAGACCCTCGCGGGTGATCACATCGGCCATGATCTCGCGTTCTTCGGCGGCCTTCGCCTCGTCGTTGCTGAGGAACACCATGCCGACCCCGAAGCGCTCAGACAGCTCGCGCTGGAAGGCCGTCTGCGCCAGCTCGCGCATGAAGCCTTCCGGCATCTGCAGCAGCAGCCCGCAGCCATCGCCGGTCTTGCCGTCGGCGGCGATACCGCCGCGGTGGGTCATGCAGGTCAGTGACTCGATCGCCGTCTGCAACAACCTGTGGCTTGCCTCGCCCGTCGTGTGGGCGATCAAACCGAAGCCGCAGTTGTCTCGAAACTCACCAGGGCGATATAGGCCTTGAGTCATACAGGGTCCAAAATTTGTAGCTAAAACAAGCGGTTACAAAGAAGCGATGCCGGAGCCCAGGCGCTCGCCAAAAGGCCGGTAATTTTACACAAGTTGAGCGGATGCTAACAATGCACCCGTGGATAGCCGCCATTGACGAGGCGAATTATACCGGGCTGGTTTCCAGCAGGCCGCGCAGGGTCTCGGGGGACACATCGTCGACCACCCGGGCAGCGCCGATCCGGTCGAGCAGGATCAGCCGCAGGCGGCCATCGATGACTTTCTTGTCGCGCTGCATGAGCTCCAGGTACTGATCAGCCTCCATGTCTGCCGGGCCGTCGATCGGCAGTCCCGCCGCGGACAGCAGCTCCAGCAACGGCTCCACTTCCGCTGCCGGCAAGCCGCAGTGCTCCACCGACAGGCGGGTAGCCAGGGCCATGCCGGCGCCCACCGCCTCACCGTGCAACCATTCACCGTAGCCCTGGGCGGTCTCGATGGCGTGACCGAAGGTATGCCCGAAGTTCAGTAGTGCCCGCAGCCCAGCCTCGCGCTCATCCTCGGCCACCACCTGGGCCTTGTTGCTGCAGGAACGCTCGATGGCTTCTGCCAGCGGGCCCTCCTCCAGCGCGCGCAGTTGACTGACATGATCGTGCAGCCAGCGATAGAAAGGTTCGTCGCCGATCAACCCGTACTTGATAACCTCGGCAAGGCCGGCAGACAGCTCCCGCGGCGGCAGGCTGTGTAGGGTATCGATATCTATGAGCACTGCAGAGGGCTGGTAGAAGGCGCCTATCATATTCTTGCCCAGTGCGTGGTTGACGGCAGTCTTGCCACCAACCGAGGAGTCGACCTGGGATAGCAGGGTGGTGGGCACCTGGATGAAGTTCACGCCGCGCTGGTAGGTGGCGGCAGCGAAACCGGCCACGTCGCCGACCACGCCACCTCCCACGGCGATCACGCTGGTGCTGCGATTGTGCCCCTCCGCCAGCAGGCGATCGTAGATGTGACCGAGGGTGTCCAGCGTCTTGTGCTCTTCGCCGTCCGGCAGGACGATCTCGGTGATTTTATCGATGCCCTGCTCTCCACCTTCAAGCGCCGCGCGCACCCGGCCTGCATAGAGCGGCGCCACGGTCTCGTTGCTGATGATGGCCACCTGCTTGCCGTTGACATGCCGGCGCAGCAGCTCGGCGTCTGCCAGCAAGGAGCGGCCAATATAGATGGGATAGCTGCGTTCACCCAGCTCCACATGCAAGGTGTGCATCAGGACAGTCATGGTGTTGCCTCGTTCAGCCGTTCAGGGCGCGGCTGAGCTGCTGGGCTACGGTGCGCGCCGACAGGCCATCGGTCTCGATAATGTGATCTGCAATTTCACGGTAGAGCGGGTCCCGCTCCGCCATGAGTTCACGAAGCCTACCCTCGGGGTCGGGCACCTGCAACAGGGGCCGGTTGCGGTCCTTGGAAGTGCGGGAGAACTGCTGCTTGATGGAGGCGTAAAGGTAGACCACGCTGCCGCGCTCCGACAGCACCGCGCGGTTTTCCGGGCGCAGGATGGCGCCGCCGCCGGTGGCCAGCACAATGCCGTCGCGCTGGGTCAGCTCGTCGATGATGCGCGCTTCGCGGTCGCGAAAGCCGGCCTCACCTTCAACATCGAAAATCCAGGGAATATCGGCGCCGGCGCGGGCCTCGATAGCCTGGTCGCTATCGAGGAATTCGAGGTGCAGCATCTGCGCCAGCTGGCGACCGATGGTGGTCTTCCCGGCGCCCATCGGGCCCACCAGGAAGACCCGCTGCACCCCCGCCATCTATCAGTCGAGCAGGGTCTCGGCAAGAATACGCGGCGTGATGAAGATCAGCGTTTCGGTCTTGGTGCTCTGGTAATTGGTGCTCTTGAACAAGTTGCCCATGTAGGGAATGTCGCCGAAGAACGGCACCTTGCTCACCGACTCGATGTCTTCCGTGCGGAATACACCACCCAGCACCACGGTTTCCCCATTGCCCACCAGTACCTGGGTGGTCAGCTGGGTGGTATCAATCGAGGGAATCGCACCGCCGGTGCCGCTCGGCACCAGTTCACCCACCGAGTCCTGGTTGATAACCAGGTCGAGCAGGATGCGGTCGTCCGGGGTGATGTTCGGCGTGACGTCCAGGGCCAACACCGCCTCCTTGAAGGCGACGGTGGTTTCACCGTTGGCGGAGGATTGCTGGAACGGCACCTCGGTACCTGACTTGATGGAGGCCTGCTGCTTGTCGCCAGTAATCACTTTCGGCTGCGAGACCACTTCGCCGCTGCCGGAAGATTCCAGGGCCGAGAGCTCGGCCGCCAGGAACAGGTCGTTGCTGGTGTAACCCACCGCGAATGAGCCAGTGGCACTGGCGATACCCAGGTCAACCAGCAGTGCACCCGGGAACGTGGGTGAGGGCTGGTTGCCCGCGATTACGTCATTGTTGATATCGACCACGTTGTTGAGGTCACCAGATACCGAGGTGACATCGTCACCGCCGATGTCGAGATACGCACCACCCCACTGGATACCCAGGGAGCGACTGGCGTCCGACTGCGCGATCACAATGCGCGCCTCGATCATCACCTGGCGAATCGGGATATCCACCCGGTCTATCAGGTTGCGAATCTCACCAAGCTTGGAAGCCGTGTCGGTGATGATCAGCGAGTTGGTGCGGTCATCGACAATGACCGAACCGCGTCCGGAGACCAGGGAACCGCCCTCTTCACTACCCGCGGCCAGCAAGCCCACCACGTTGTTTGCCCTGGCGTAGCGAATGCGGATGAACTCGGTCTGCAGCGGCGCCAGCTCGGCGATCTGCTTGTTGGCTTCGATTTCCTGGCGTTCGCGCTCGGCGATTTCAGCCGCCGGTGCCACCATCAGTACGTTGCCGACCTGGCGCTTGTCGAGACCCTTGGTCTTCAGCACCAGCTCGAGAGCCTGGTCCCAGGGCACATTCTGCAGGCGCAGGGTAATGCGGCCCTGCACCGTGTCACTGGCCACCAGGTTGAGCTCGGTAAAGTCGGCTATCAGCTGCAATACCGCCCGCACCTCGATGTCCTGGAAGTTGAGCGACAGCCGGTCGCCCACATAGTTGAATTCGCTGCGGCGTTCTTCCGCCTCGCGCTCGGTGAGTGGCTTGACGGCGATCACGTACTGCTCGTCGGTCTGGTAGGCCAGGTAGTCGTAATCACCGGAGGCCTGCATGGAGAGCGTCACACCCATCTCGCTGGAGGTAACCTCCACCGTGGAAACCGGGGTCGCAAAGTCGGTGACGTCGTAGCGGCGCAGAATGTCTTCCACTGCGGTTGTGTCGAGGAACTCCACCTTGACCCGGTCGGCCTCGCTGTAGACGTTGACGTCGACCTTGGGGTTGCTCAGGGTCAGCAGCAGGCGGCCTTCTCCGTCGGCGCTGCGCTGGAATTCCAGCTCTTCGATACGCGCCCGCGGGTCCTGTGCTTCGACTACATCGGTCTGCACGGTGAAGGGATCAGAGATCGGCTTCAGGTACTCGTCGGCACCCTCGTTGCCCACTTCGACAATCAGGGCGTTGCCCTCAACCCGGGTGTAATACGGAACCAGCTTGACCAGGTTTACGATCATGCGGGTGCGGTCGCCCGACTCCACCACCACAACGCCTGTGGCATTACCGTAAGGCAGGGCGTACTTCTTGCGATCCAGCGCGCTGCTGGTGGCCGGCAGGTCCATGGCAATCCGCGCCGGCTTCTCGATGGTGTAGGCTTCCGGCGTTGGCGGTGGCCCATCAAACTCCAGCCGAATCTCGAACCTGCTTCCCGGCTTGGAATTGAAGCTGATGTCCTGCACAGCCACCGCGGCTGCGGCGGTACCGCTGACAGTCGACAGGACCAGCGCCAGTAGCACGCCCCACAGGCCCCTGCCGATAGCAGGGCTACAGGATTCGTTCTTCATTATTCTGTCCATGACAGTCACCATGTACTAGTTGAGGCCAGCCAGCTTGATTGTGCGCGGACGCTCAACCCAGCCTTCGCTGCCATCTGAAACGATTTCGATGACCGCCACGTAGGTCTCGGTCATCTCAACAATCTTGCCGTGGTTGCGGCCCAGGAAGTTCCCCACACGCACCCGGTGCACGCCGCCATCAGGATCCCGAATCAGGCACCAGTCGATGCCGGCGCGCGACAGGGTGCCCACCATGGCCAGCGAGTCGAAGGTAAACTGCTCGAGGAATTCCTTGGGGCGCGTTTCATCCGGCTCCACGGTGGAGACGGATTGCAGTTGGGATATCTCTCGAATCTCGATCGGTCGATCGAAGGGACTGCGCAGGCCGGCGGCGCTATAGGCAAACGCCTTGTAGGCCTTGAATGCCGGGATTGGCGGAATGACACCGCCAGGGCGCGAGCGCTTCTCGTCCATGAACTGGTCGAGGTCATTGAACTCGTCACTGGCACAACCAGCGAGACCGGCGACCAGCACCAGCGCGACAAGCTTGCTTATGTTGCGCACCACGCTCAGACCTCCTCGTCCCGGTACCGGTAGGTCTTGGCGGTAATATTCAGCGAGAGCATCGGCGTGCCAGCCTGCTGGCGAATTACAAAGTTATGCAGCGTTACGATACGTGGCAGGCTCGCCATGCCACTCACAAAGGCGCCGAGGTCGTGGTAGGAGCCTCGCGCCACGATCTGGATCGGCAACTCGATATAGAACTCGCGGGCAACCTCGTCCTGCAGTTCGATGCTGCTGAACTCGAGGCCATTCGCCATACCCTTGTTGGTGATGTCCTCAAGCAGGCCGGGCACCTCGGTATCACTTGGCAGCTGGCTGACCAGCGCACCGAAGGATTCCTCCATTTCCCGCATCTGCTTGCGGTAGGCCTCAAGGTTGGCGGCCTGGAAGGCCTTGCGCTCAAATTCTTCCCTGAGCTCGATCTCCTTGGACTGGGCCGTCTGCAGTGTCTCCTGCAGGCCCTGGATATGGTAGAAGTAACCGAGCGCCAGCACGCCTACCAGCGCCAGCACCCAGACAATAATCTTGATCGCCACCGGCCATGAGCCGATGTTGTCGAGATCGAGATCATTGACATCAAACTCCTGCAGCGACTTGAGGACATCTTCCATCGCCATGGCTTAGCCCCCCTCTTCATCGCCCGCGGAGGGCAGCTGCAAGTTCACGGTCATTGTGAACGTGGTGGCCTGGTCGCCGTAGCTTGGCTCAGCGCGCACACCTTCGAGGTTGGGGTCCGAGAACCACTCTGAGGCGTCCAGTCGCCGCATCAGGCTGGATACCCGGTTGTTGGACTCGGCGATACCCTGGATCCTGATGTTCTGCGGGGTGGACGTGAGCTGGGTGTAGAACACGCCATCAGGAACCGTGCGCACGAGCTGGTCCATGATGCGCACGATGATGGGCCGGTTGCCCTGCAGCTCCTGGATCACTCGCATGCGGTCCAGCAGCTGGGTGCGCTTTCGTTGCATCTCGCGAATCTCGGCGACCTTGGCGTCCAGCTCGCGAATGTTCTGGGTAAGGTAGTTGTTGCGGTCGTTCTGGTTCTGGATCTGGCCGGAGAAGAACAGGTCGACAAGGAACACGATAACCGCGCCCGTGCCAGCCACCGCACCCAGCACCACCAGGAATTCCTGTTTGAGCTCGGCGCGCCGTTCATCGCGCCACGGGAGCAGGTTGATTTGGGCCATCAGTCAAAACTCCGCATTGCGAGCCCGCAGGCAATCATTAGTGCGGGCGCGTCACTCGAAAGCGCCACCGCATTAACCTTGGCGGAGATAGCCATGTCCGCAAACGGATTGGCAACGGTGGCAGGCGTACCCAGCTTGTCCTGCACCATGTCTGCCAGGCCCTCCATAGATGATACCCCGCCGGCCAGCACGATGTAGTCGACGTCATTGTACTGGCTGGAAGAAAAGAAGAACTGCAGGGAGCGAGCCACCTGCTGTACCACCGCATCCTTGAATGGCTCCAGCACCTCCGGCTCGTAGTCGTCCGGCAGACCGCCCTGCTTCTTGGCAAGGCCTGCTTCTTCGACCGGCAAGCCGTAGCGGCGCATGATCTCGTCGGTGAGCTGCTTGCCGCCAAACAGCTGCTCACGGGTGTAAATCGTGTTGCCGTTAGAGAGCACACTGAGGGTAGTCATCTGGGCACCGATATCTACCACCGCCACTGTATTGTCTTCTTCTATATCCAGCTGGTTGCGCACCAGGCCGAAGGCGCGCTCCATGGCATAGGCTTCGACATCCATGATCTTGGCGGTCAGCTCCGCCGTCTCGATAGCCTCTACCCGGGTATCAATGGTCTCACGCCGACAGGCCGCCAGCAAAACCTCGACCCGGGTCTCATTCTCGGGCATGGGCCCCTGGACTTCAAAGTCGATGGCTACTTCTTCGAGGGGGTAGGGAATATACTGATCGGCCTCGAGCGTCAGCTGCGTCTCCAGGTCATCTTCACTGAGACCCGCTGGCATATCGATCACCTTGGTGATCACGGAGGACCCGGCCACAGCCGCAGCCACATGCTTGACCTTGGTCTTGGATTGGTTGACGACGTTACGGATGGCGTTGGCGACACCTTCGATGTCGTTCACGTTCTTCTCGATCACGGCGTCGGTGGGTAAGGAGCTGACCGCATAGCTCTCCACGCGGTAGCGCTCGCCGGTGTGGCTCAGCTCCAACAACTTGACGGTTGTCGAGCTGATGTCGAGACCCAGAACCGGGGACGACTTTCTCTTCCCAAAAAGCCCTAGCACCATGATTGTCGTTTTTCCTATTGGTATCCGTAACTTACGTTATTTTTATGCGCCGTTACATTAAATTACAGATATAACATAGGCGCAATTATATAAAAAGAGTAAAAAAGCATATAATCACTAACCTCAAAATTTCCGTGACACGCGTCCCAGTCGCAAGCTGTTGATTTCCCTTGTCTAAATGAATTTCCTCAAGTTTGTCCTGCGTCTCATTCCCCTCGGTGCCTGCGGCGCCGTGATGGTTGGCGCCGGGGTTTACCTTCATCTCAGCCCCAGTCTGCCCTCGGTAGATGTATTGAAGGACGTTCGCCTGCAAACCCCGATGCGCGTTTACACCCGCGAGGGCGAACTGATCGGCCAGTTCGGCGAGAAGAAGCGTAACCCACTGCCCTACGACCGCATACCACCATTGTTCATAGATTCACTGCTGGCCGCCGAAGACGACGGCTTTTTCGATCACGTCGGCATCGACTTCATGGGCCTGGCGAGGGCGGTATCAGAGCTGGTACTGACTGGCGAGAAGGGCTCCGGTGGCAGCACCCTGACCATGCAGGTGGCGCGCAACTACTTCCTGACCAAAGAGCAGACCTTCATCCGCAAGTTCAATGAAATTCTGCTGTCCCTTGAGATCGAGCAGGTGCTCAGCAAGGAAGAGATCTTCGAGCTGTACTTCAACCGCATGTTCCTGGGCCACCGGGCCTACGGCTTCGAGGCGGCGGCCCAGGTCTATTACGGAAAGAACATCGGCGAGCTCGACCTCGCCCAGCTGGCCATGCTTGCCGGCCTGCCCAAGGCGCCTTCGCGCTACAACCCGATCTCCAACCCGCAGCGCTCCCGGGAGCGGCGCGACTGGATTCTCCGTCGCATGCAGCGCCTGGGGTATATCGCCAGCACCGACTACGAGCAGGCCGTCGCCGCCCCGGTCACCGCCAGCTTCCACGGCGCCAAGCTCGCCTTCGACGCCCCCTATGCCGCGGAGATGGCACGCAGTGAGATGATCAACAAGTACGGGCTGGCCGCCTACAACGACGGCTACCACGTCTACACCACCATCAGCAGTGACCTGCAGCGCACCGCCAACCGGGCGGTGGACAATGCCCTCGACAGATACGATCAGGACCACGGCTACCGGGGGCCCGAGCTATCCCTGGCACCGCTGGAAGACGAGGAAGATCCTCACACCCGCTGGCTGGACCAGCTCAAGCAGACCCGCGAGATCGCGGGACGCATACCCGCCATCGTGACCGCCTTCGGCCGGCAGCCCACGGTAAGCGAAGACCATACAGATACCGTAGCAAGCGCTGAGAACACGGAGAGCACTGCAGATACCGAGAACGCGCAGAACAGCATTACCATCCTTCTGGCTGACGGCAGCGAGGACGTCCTGGCCTGGGACAGCGGCCCGGCGTCTGCGCGCCCCTATATCACCGAGAACAGTCGCGGGCCGGCGCCGAAAAGCGCGGCGGAACTGTTTGCTGTCGGCGACCTGGTGCGGGTGCGCCGCCAGGGCGGCGCCTGGCACCTCACCCAGGTACCGGAGGCGCAGGCGGCGCTGGTGGCACTGCAGCCTGACGACGGTGCCCTGCTGAGCGTGGTCGGTGGCCTCGGCTTCGCCAAGAGCAAGTTCAATCGCGTCACCCAGGCGGTGCGCCAGCCGGGCTCCAGCTTCAAGCCATTCATTTACTCCGCTGCCCTGGAGCAGGGCTGGACTGCGGCCAGCATCATCAATGACGCCCCGGTGGTGTTTGAAGACGCTGCCCTGGAAGACACCTGGCGCCCGGAGAACGATGGCGGCAAATTCTACGGCCCCACCCGCCTGCGCTGGGCGCTGACCAAGTCACGCAACCTGGTATCGATCCGCCTGCTGGAACAGGTGGGCATCACCACCGCCATCGACTACGCCGGCCGCTTCGGCTTCAAGACCGACGAGATGGCCCGCGACCTGTCGCTGGCGCTGGGCACCCATGCCATTACGCCGCTGGAGCTGGCCACCGCCTACGCCAGCCTCGCCAATGGTGGCTATCGGGTCTACCCCTACCTGGTTGACCGGGTCGAGAACTTCGACCGCGAGGAAGTGTTCAAGGCACAGCCGGTCACCGTCTGCAAGGAGTGTGAGGAAGAGGACCCGCTTGACCCGCTGGTCGAGGAAGAGCTGAGCATGGAAGAGATCCTGCGCCAGGCCGAGGCCACGGAGCTGCCGCGGGCCGAACGCATCATGGATGAGTGCGTGAACTACATCATCAACAGCATCCTGCAGGATGTGATCAAGCTCGGCACCGGCCGCCGTGCCCGGGTCCTGGAGCGCGACGACATTGCCGGCAAGACCGGCACCACCAATGGCCCCACCGATGCATGGTTCTCAGGCTACAACGCCGACGTGGTGGCCACCGCCTGGTTGGGCTTCGATTCCAACGCCGAGTTGGGCAAGCGCGAGTTCGGCGGCAAGGCGTCTCTGCCCATGTGGATCGAGTTGATGCGGGAAGCGCTGAAGAGCAGCCCGGACCGGCCCCGGCCGGTACCCGAGTGCATCACCAATGTGCGCATCGATCCCACCTCCGGATTGCTGGCGCGGCCAGGCCAACCGGATGCGATCTTCGAGGTATTCCGGGTGGAGAACGTGCCCTCAGACAGCGTCAGCCAGCGCTAGGGTGGTATGGCGGCGAGGCCGCCTACTGCTGATAGAACTCCGGCAGTGGCAGGCGCGCCACCCCTGACTCCACCGCCGCCCGGGCCACGGCCGCCGACACTCGACGCGCCAGGCGCTCGTCCATCGGCTTGGGAATGATGTAGTCGGGACCAAAGCTCAGCGACTCCAGCCCGAACGCCGACAGCACTTCTTCAGGTACCGGCTCTTTCGCCAGGTCGCGGATGGCATGCACCGCCGCGATCTTCATTTCCTCGGTAATCGCGCTGGCGCGCACGTCGAGGGCGCCGCGGAAAATAAACGGGAAGCCAAGCACGTTGTTGACCTGGTTCGGGTAGTCCGAGCGACCGGTGGCCAGGATGACATCGTCGCGGGTCGCCAGCGCCAGTTCCGGCTTGATCTCCGGGTCGGGGTTGGAGCAGGCAAACACCACCGGCCGCGGTGCCATGCTCTTGAGCATATCGACGGTCAACAGGTCTGCACCCGACAGGCCGATAAACACGTCGGCGCCGTCGCAGGCATCGGCCAGGCTGCGCAGCTGGGTGTCGTTGGCAAACTCGGCCTTGTACTCGTTAACCCCGTCGCGGCCCTTGCAGATCACACCGCGGCGATCGAGCATGAAGATATTCTCGCGATTCGCACCCATGCTCACCAGCAGGCGCATGCAGGCGATCGCCGCCGCTCCCGCTCCCAGGCAAACGATGCGGGCGTCGGCGATCGGCTTGTCCGCGATATCCAGGGCGTTCAGCAGGCCCGCGGCAGTGACGATCGCGGTACCGTGCTGGTCATCGTGAAACACGGGCACGTCACAGCGTTCACAGAGCTGGCGTTCGATCTCGAAACACTCCGGCGCCTTGATGTCCTCGAGGTTGATGCCGCCGAAGCTCTCGGCGATGCGCTCGACGGTATCGACAAATTCGCCGACATCGCGGGTATCTACCTCGATGTCGATCGCGTTGACGTTGGCGAAGCGCTTGAAAAGCAGTGCCTTGCCCTCCATCACCGGCTTGCTGGCCAGGGAGCCAATATCACCGAGACCCAGTACGGCAGTCCCATTACTGATAACCGCGACGAGGTTCCCCTTGCCAGTAAACCGATAGGCTTCCAGCGGGTCGCCGGCGATGACGCGGCAGGGCTCGGCCACGCCAGGGCTATAGGCCAGGGCCAGATCGCGCTGGGTCTCCGCCGGTGTGGTGAGCTCGATACTGATTTTCCCGGGTAGTGGAAGTTCGTGATACTCGAGGGCGGCTTGCTTGAGATCCTCTGACATGGCGACCTGTTAGCCTTTTGCGGGCAATGAGAAAGTGGAGGT
>JASJBK010000075.1 GCA_030066555.1 Halieaceae bacterium | reverse complement strand
CCGTCTGCGGCCATGGATGGCCGCAGTCGAGCGAGCCATGGACGGCATGCTTTTAGCGCGTCCCGGACCGCCCCCGGGTGCCGCACGCACGTCTTCAAGGCACCAAGACATACGGCGCTGATATTACTGTCAGGAAGGTAATTGTGAGGAGGGTGTTTCAACGCCCCAGAAGAATACTGGGGCGGCTAATCCGGAGGGTGCTTAGCGAGCCCGGTACGTGATGCGACCCTTGGTCAGGTCGTACGGGGTCAGCTCGACCTTGACCTTGTCGCCGGTCAGGATGCGGATGTAGTTCTTGCGCATTTTGCCGGAGATGTGGGCAGTCACGATGTGACCGTTCTCCAGCTGTACGCGGAACGTGGTGTTGGGAAGTGTATCGATCACTTCGCCATCCATTTCAATCTGGTCTTCCTTTGCCATCCAGCGGCAATCCTCGGAGCTAAAATAAGGCGCGAATTTTGCCCTAAAACGGCAGTGACTTCTAGAGTAATTCTACCCAACTGCCGTTGATGTAGAGCTCCAGGGGGCGATACTGGATCTTGTAGGCCATTTTCTGGCACTGCTTGATCCAGTAGCCCAGGTACACGTAGTCGAGCCCCATCTCGCGGGTGGCCTCGATCTGCCACAGCACGGCGAAGGTACCCAGGCTGCGGTCCTGCAGGTCGGGATCGTAGAAGGTGTAGATCGCCGACAGGCCGTCGTCGATCAGGTCGGCTACCGCCACGCCCACCAGGCGTCCGTCGTGGAACATCCCGTAGAAGCGGGTCACACCCCATTCAGCGCTCAGGAATGACTGGTACTGGTCGCGGGAGGGTGGGTACATGTCGCCGTCGTGGTGGCGCTCCTCGATGTAGCGCCGGTATAGCTCGAAAGGCTCATCGCCGCTGATATCCTCCAGCTCCCTCACTTCGATATCCAGGTTGCGGCGCCAGGCCCGGCGCTGGTTGCGCTTGGCCTCGAAGCGCTCGACCGGGACCCGGGCGGGGATGCAGGCCGAGCAGTTGCTGCAGTTCGGGCGATACAGGTGGGAACCGGAGCGGCGGAAACCCAGCAGCGACAGCTGGCTGTAGAGGCTGCTGGACATGGGAGTGCGCGGGTCGACAAACAGCGTCGTGGCTTCCTGTTCGGGCAGGTAGCTGCAGCTATGGGGGTAGGTTGTGTAGACCTTCAGGTCTCGTAAAGACGACGTCACGCCAGCTCTCTCACAACAAATCCTTCACGCGAATATCCATGTCCCAGGGGTCACTACCGGGAAGGGCAATCGCTCCATCGTCCCCAGTTTGGGGAAGGTAGTGTTCAAAGTCCACTCTGGGTATGTTACGCGCGCCCATCGAATTGAGATGATCGCTTTCCACCTGGCAATCGATAACCTCGAAGCCATGCTTGCGCATGATGCGCGTCAGCGCGACCAGGGCGACCTTTGACGCATCGCTGACCCGGCTGAACATCGATTCGCCGAAGAACACCTTGCCCAGGGCTACGCCGTACAGGCCACCCTGCAGCTGTTCCTGCTCGTCCCAGACCTCGACGGAATGGGCATAGCCCGCGCGATGCAGCTCCATGTAGGCGCGCGCCATGTTGTTGGTAATCCAGGTGCCGCGTTCCCGGGCCCGCGGTGCCGCGCAACCTGACAGCACCCTGTGAAAGGCCCGGTCGGTGGTGATGCGGAAGCGGTCCCGGCGCAGGGTTCTGGCGAGAGTGCGGGAAATATTGATCTCGTCCGGGAATAGCACCGAACGCGGGTCCGGGCTCCACCACAGGATGGGCTGGGGATCTTCGTACCAGGGGAAGATGCCGCGCTGGTAGGCGCTTAGTAGCCGGCGGGTACTGAGGTCACCGCCAACGGCCAGCAGGCCGTTGGGGTAGGAGAGCGCCTGTTCCGTGTCCGGGAACTCCAGGCTGTTGTGCTCTATGCGCTCAATGGTGACCATGATGTCAGACAGCTTACCCGATTCGCTCCTTTGACCCGCGTCGATGCATCCCTGCGCGTTAGTGCTGGTTGTCCAGGTAGCGCTCGGCGTCCAGCGCCGCCATGCAGCCGAAGCCCGCCGAGGTCACGGCCTGCCGGTAGATA
Source organism: Halieaceae bacterium (assembly GCA_030066555.1). Taxonomy (GTDB): domain Bacteria; phylum Pseudomonadota; class Gammaproteobacteria; order Pseudomonadales; family Halieaceae; genus JANQIO01. Next base: position 13,995 of record JASJBK010000075.1, on the reverse strand, counting down.
TGGTCTCCGACGTCGCCCGCTGCAAACACACCCTCAACGCTGGTCGCGGTGGCGTCGCCCTCGATGCCGCTGCGGATCTGGATGTAGCCGTCCTTCATGTCTAGCTGTCCATCGAAGATATCCGTGTTCGGGTGGTGGCCGATGGCGATGAAAACGCCGGCCACGTCGACGTCGCTGGTGGCCTCGTCAAGCGTCGATTTTACCCGTATACCGGTGACACCGCTGTCGTCACCGGTGATTTCTTCCAGGGTGTGGTTCCACAGGAAGCGAATCTTGCCCTCGGCCTCGCGTTCAAACAGGCGGTCCTGGAGGATCTTTTCGGCGCGCATGGCGTCCCGGCGGTGCACCAGCACCACTTCCTCGGCAAGATTGGACAGGTACAGGGCTTCCTCCGCAGCGGTGTTGCCGCCGCCGATCACGGCAACTTTCTGGCCGCGATAAAAGAAACCGTCACAGGTGGCGCAGGCGCTGACCCCCTTGCCGAGGAAAGTCTCCTCGGAGGGCAGGCCGAGGTACCTGGCCGAAGCGCCGGTGGCGATAATCAGTGCATCACAGGTGTAGGTGGCTGACCCTTTCAGTACGATGGGCTTGCTGCTGAGGTCGGTGGTCTCGATGTGGTCAAAAATGACCTGGGTATCGAAACGCTCGGCGTGATCCAGCATGCGCTGCATCAGGGCAGGGCCCTGCAGCCCCTCCACGTCGCCAGGCCAGTTGTCCACATCGGTGGTGGTAGTCAGCTGCCCGCCCTGCTGCATACCGGTAATAACCACCGGTTTCAGGTTGGCGCGGGCGGCATAAATGGCGGCGGTATAGCCGGCGGGCCCCGAGCCGAGGATAATCAGGCGATGGTGTTGTGCGTCGCTCATCAAGGTGTCCTGTGTAAAGTCGTAAACTGCGTGAGCGGCATATGATAAATTAAAGCATGAATACGCGCTAAGCTTTTGAAATAAAATATAAATATAAGCATAATTAGTAGCCGAATAAGGTCCATGGATAAGAGACCTGAATCAGCGCCTGCAGGCGCCAGTAGACCATACCGGGGTGAGACTTGGGCAATAGCACCGCCAGCACGACATCCAGTACCAATCCGGGCTCCGCGCCCGCTACCGCCGTACGCTTTCTCAGCCCCCGGCTGCGCGAGGGTGCATTTATCGGTGTGACGGCGGCCTGCCTGTTCCTGTTGCTGGCCCTGTTCAGCTATACGCCGGATGATCCCGGCTGGTCTGCTACCGGCAGTGGCGATTTCGTCAACAACGCCGGCGGTCCGTTCGGGGCCTGGTTGGCGGACGTATTTTTCTCCCTGATCGGCTACCTGGCCTTCGTTTTCCCACTGATGCTGGCAGGACGCGCCTGGATCCTTTTCCAGCACCGCCACGAACAGTTGGGGTTCGACTGGGTGACGTTTGCCATCCGCACCCTGGGGCTGATGCTGGTCATGATCGCCGGCACCGCGCTGTTCGCCATGAACGATCTCGGCGGTTCCAGCCTGCCGCAGGGTCTCGGAGGCATTCTCGGCCAGGCGGTAGGGCAGTCCTTTACCGATGCCTTCAGTACCACCGGCAGCCGCCTTATCCTGGTGGCGGTGTTGCTGTTCGGCCTGACCATCTTTACCGACCTCAGCTGGATCAAGCTGATGGACGACGTCGGCTACTGGACCCTGCACGGCGGCCGCCGACTCAAGGAATTCACGGTGCGCACCTGGAACCAGAAGCGCGAGCAGCGCGCCCAGGCGCGTGCCCAGCAGGAACGCAAGGCGGTTATTACTGAGCACGTCGAGAAAGAAAAAAAGCGTAAGCCGCCCAAGATCAAGCCGCCCAAGAAAATGGTGGAGAAGAGCGAACGGCTGGAGAAGGAAAAGCAGCAGCCGCTGTTCGATGCCCCGGTCACCGGCGAACTGCCGCCGCTGGAACTGCTCGACGAGCGCCCTGCGGACCCGGAGCGCGGCTACTCCAAGGAGGCCCTGGAGGCGCTATCCAAGCTGCTGGAGCTGAAACTGTCTGATTTCGGCATCGAGGCCCAGGTGGTGGCGGTGTACCCCGGCCCGGTGATCACCCGCTTTGAGATCCAGCCGGCCCCCGGCGTCAAGGTCAGCCGTATTTCCGGTCTCGCCAAGGACCTGGCCCGCTCGCTGGCGGTCATCAGCGTGCGCGTGGTGGAAGTGATTGCTGGTAAGTCGGTGGTGGGCATCGAGATTCCCAATGAAGATCGCATGATCGTCAACTTGCGCGACGTGCTGTCTGCGGCGGCCTTCGACGACGCCAAGTCGCACCTGGCGCTGGCCCTGGGCCACGACATCTCCGGGCAGCCGGTGGTGGCCGATCTCGGCAAGATGCCGCACCTGTTGGTGGCGGGTACTACCGGTGCGGGTAAATCGGTGGGTGTGAACGCCATGCTGCTGAGCCTTTTGTACAAGGCGTCGCCGGAGCAGGTGCGCCTGATACTGGTCGACCCGAAAATGCTCGAGCTGTCAGTCTACGAGGGCATTCCGCACCTGCTGACCCCGGTGATTACCGACATGAAGGACGCCGCCAATGGCCTGCGCTGGTGCGTTGGTGAAATGGAGCGCCGCTACAAGCTGATGGCAGCCCTCGGCGTGCGCAACCTGGCCGGCTACAACCGCAAGGTGGAGGATGCCATCAGGGCTGGCGAGCCCCTGGAGGACCCGATGTGGTCCCCGGAACCCAGTTTCGAAACCCCGGAGGAAGAACAGGAGCGCCCGCATTTGCAGCCGCTGCCTTCCATCGTGGTAGTCATCGACGAGTTCGCCGACATGATGATGATCGTCGGCAAGAAGGTGGAGCAGCTTATCGCCCGTATCGCCCAGAAAGCACGGGCGGCGGGTATTCACCTTATACTGGCCACCCAGCGTCCCTCGGTGGACGTGATCACCGGACTGATCAAGGCCAATGTGCCGACCCGAATTGCCTTCCAGGTGTCTTCCAAAGTGGACTCGCGCACCATTCTCGACCAGGGCGGCGCCGAGCAGCTGCTGGGCCATGGTGACATGCTCTACCTGCCACCGGGCACTGCGATTCCCATCCGCGTACACGGCGCCTTCGTCGACGACCACGAGGTGCACCGGGTAGTCGCGGACTGGAAGCGCCGTGGCGAGCCTGCCTATATCGACGGCTTGCTGGAAGAGGGCAGCTCACCGGGTGTCATGCCGGGCGAGAAGCCCGTCGGCGGCGGCGACGAGGAAGACGACGAGAGTGACGCCCTCTACGACGAGGCGGTGCACTACGTTACCAAGAGCCGACGCGCCTCCATCTCTTCGGTGCAGCGCAAACTGCGCATCGGTTACAACCGGGCAGCGCGCCTGATCGAGGCCATGGAAGCCTCCGGCGTGGTCAGTGAGATGGGCAGCAACGGCCAGCGCGAGGTGCTGGCACCACCGCCGGTAGAAGACTGATGCGACAGCTGTTGTTAGCCATGCTGCTGGGTCTGGGCAGCGCACTCGCCCAGGCTGACATCGCCGGCCTGCAAGAGCGCCTGGCGGGATTTACCCAGCTGAGCGGCAGGTTTGAGCAGGTCCTGCAGAGCGACGGCGGCGCTACCCTGGAAAGCAGCGGCGGTGAGTTTGCACTGCTGCGCCCGGCCTACCTGCGCTGGCATATCCTTGAGCCGGAAGAACAGCTGCTGGTCGCCTCCGGCGACAGCTTCTGGCACTACGACGTGGAGCTGGAAACCGCCACCCGGCGGCGTATTGACCCCGGCAACCCGCAGAGCCCGCTGGCGATCCTCAGCGGCGACAGTGCCGTGCTGTCAGAGTACTACCAGGTCGAATCCCTGGATGCGAGCAGCTGGACGCTCACCCCTCAGTTTGCCGACGCCGAATTCGAGTCGGTGACACTGCTGTTTGACGGCGATCTGCCGATTCGCATGGATATTCGCGACCGGCTGGGGCGCATCTCTTCGATCCAGTTTGTAGAACTCGACGCCGAACCCGCACTCGCCCCCGGTGATTTCAGCTTCACGCCTCCCGACGGTGTCGATATCTACAGCGATGAATCCTGACCTGTTCGAGGATGATGCCGGGGGCTACCAGCCGCTGGCCGCCAAGCTGCGCCCGCAGAAGCTTGCCGACTATATCGGCCAGGGGCACCTGCTGGGGGAGGGCAAACCGCTGCGGGAAGCCATCGAGCGGGGCCAGCTGCACTCCATGGTGCTGTGGGGTCCGCCCGGGGTCGGCAAGACCACGCTGGCAAAAATGGTTGCCGACTATGCCGATGCTCACTTCCTGACCCTGTCGGCCGTGCTGGCCGGGGTCAAGGACATCCGCGCTGCGGTGGATGAAGCCCAGATGCACCGGGGGCAGGGTCGCGCCACGATCCTGTTTGTGGACGAGGTGCACCGTTTCAACAAGGCCCAGCAGGATGCCTTCCTGCCCTATGTCGAAGACGGCACCCTGATCTTCATCGGGGCCACCACCGAGAACCCCGCGTTCGAACTCAACAACGCATTGCTGTCGCGCTCGCGGGTCTACAAGTTGCGCAGCCTGGCGCCAGATGAACTCGAGCAGGTCCTCAAGCGGGGCTTAAGCGAACAAGCGGCTGAGGTTGAGGCAGAGCATCTCGCGGCCCTGGCGCGCGCTGCCGACGGTGACGCCCGCCGTGCGCTCAACCTGCTGGAGCTGGCCATGGATCTGGCGGAACCCGACGCCGCCGGCAAGCTGCAACTCACCGAGGCCGTTATAGACGAGGTACTGCAGGGCACCCTGCGACGTTTCGACAAGGGCGGCGACCTGTTCTACGACCAGATCTCGGCGCTGCACAAGGCAGTGCGCGGCAGCAGCCCCGATGCGGCGTTGTACTGGCTGGTACGGATGCTGGATGGGGGCTGCGATCCGCTCTATATCGCCCGCCGGGTGGTGCGCATGGCCAGTGAAGATATCGGCAATGCCGATCCACGGGCACTCAATATCGCCCTCGATGCCTGGCAGGTCCAGGAACGCCTGGGCAGCCCGGAAGGGGAGCTGGCGATTGCGCAGGCGGTGGTCTACATGGCCTGTGTCGCCAAGAGCAACGCCGTATACAGCGCCTTCAAGGCCGCCGGCAGGGATGTCAGCGAAACCGGCACTGAGGAGGTGCCGATTCACCTGCGCAATGCTCCCACGCGGCTGGCGAAGGAGGAGGGGCATGGCGCGGAGTACCGCTACGCCCACGATGAACCCGGTGCTTTCGCCGCCGGCGAGAACTACTTCCCTGAGCACCTGAAAGACCGGCAGTACTATTTCCCTACCGATCGCGGCCTCGAGCAGAAGATTGCCGAGAAGCTTGCCCACCTGCGGGACCTGGACAAACGCAGTACAATACGCCGCTACGACTAACGCACCCGTTCCATGTCCAACCTGATTTTCATCGCCCTCGGCGGCGCCGGTGGCGCCCTGGCTCGCTACGGCCTCTACGTACTGGTGCATGGCGATGAGCCGATCAGGTTTCCGTGGGCCACGCTGGCGGTCAACGTGTTGGGCTCGTTTGCGATTGGCATCGCCTACGTGTTGATCGTCGAACGTGGCATGCTGCACCCTGACTGGCGCCATATCGCCATGATTGGCTTCCTGGGAGCCTTTACCACGTTTTCCACGTTCTCGCTGGAGGCGCTGGCGCTGTTTGAAGCGGGGCGCGCCGCGATGGCATTGGGATATGTGGGTGCCAGCGTTGCCACCTGCCTGCTGTCGGTGTGGCTGGGCATGTCGTTGGTGCGAGCAATTTAACAGGAGAGTGAATTACCCATGCTGGATCTGAAACAGGTCAGGCAGGACCCCGCCGGGGTCGCTGAACAACTCAAGCTGCGCGGCTTCGAATTCGACGCCGCGCGCTTTGAAGCACTGGACGCTCGCCGCAAGTCGGCCGACGTTCGCAGCCAGGACCTGCTGGCGGAGCGCAAGTCGGCCTCGAAGAAGATTGGCGAACTGGTGCAATCCGGTGTGCCGGTTGACGAAGCCAAGCAGACGGTTAATGAAACTCTTGAGAAGATCGCTGCAGAGATAGACGCCGCCACCGAGGAGGCGCGACTGGTCTCCGCCGAGCTTGAAGACCTGTTGATGGGCGTACCCAACCTGCCGTCCGATCGGGTACCCCCGGGTGCCGACGAATCCGACAACACCGAGGTGCTGCGCTGGGGCAAGCTGCCGAGCTTCGACTTCGAACCGCAGGATCACGTCGATCTCGGCGAGGGTCTCGGCGGCCTCGACTTTGAGACTGCCAGCAAGCTTACCGGCGCGCGTTTCGTGGTGCTGCGCGGCGACCTGGCGCGTCTGCACCGCGCCCTCGTCAACTTCATGCTCGACCTGCACCTGGGCCAGCACGGCTACCAGGAACTCAATGTGCCCTACATCGTCAATGCCGACTCCCTGCGCGGCACCGGGCAGTTGCCGAAGTTCGGCGAAGACCTGTTCAAGCTACACCATGACCAGGACTACTACCTGATCCCTACGGCGGAAGTGCCGGTGACCAATATCGCCCGCGACCGCATCATCGAGGCCGACGAGCTGGGGGAGGGCCTGCGCTTCGCCGCCCACACGCCGTGCTTCCGCAGTGAAGCGGGCAGCCACGGCAAGGACACCCGCGGCATGATCCGCCAGCACCAGTTCGAAAAGGTCGAACTGGTTCACCTGGTGCGCCCGGCAGACTCTGATGCCGCGCTGGAGGCGCTGACCGGCCATGCGGAAGCCGTGCTGCAGGCGCTTGAGCTGCCGTACCGCAAGGTGATCCTCTGCGGCGGCGACCTCGGCTTCTCGGCGCGCATGACCTACGACCTCGAGGTCTGGCTGCCGGGCCAGGACGCCTATCGGGAAATCTCATCCTGCAGCAACATGGGCGACTTCCAGGCCCGCCGTATGCAGGCGCGCTGGCGCAACCCGGACACCGGCAAGCCGGAGCTGCTGCATACCCTCAACGGGTCCGGACTGGCGGTTGGCCGCACCCTGGTGGCGGTACTCGAGAACGGCCAGCGTGCTGACGGCAGCGTCGCCATACCGCAGGCACTGCAGCCCTACCTGGGCGGACAGGCAGTCCTGGAGCGCTAGGTCGTGGAATACCTGCCGCTGTTCTTCCAACTGCGCGACAGACGCGTACTGCTGGTAGGCGGCGGCAAGGTCGCGGTGCGCAAGGCGCGCCTGCTGACCCGGGCGGGTGCCATTCTCACCTGCGTGTGCCCCGACATCGATTCTGAGCTCGAAGCCATGCTGCAGCGCGGCGGCGGCGAGTGGCGCACGGCCCGCTACTCGAGTAGTGACCTCGAGGAGGTCACGCTGGTGGTGGCGGCAACGCCGGACGCCGACGTCAATCGCCAGGTGGCAGAAGACGCGGGGCGGGCAAATATCCCGGTGAACGTGGTGGATACCCCTGAGCTGTGCAGCTTCGTATTTCCTTCAATTGTTGACCGGTCGCCACTGGTGATCGGCATCACCAGCTCGGCGCGCAGCCCGGTGGTCTCGCGCCTGGTGCGCAGCAAGATCGAGGCGCTGATACCGCCTGCGTTTGGTCGACTGGCGGAGTTCGCCGGCGGTTTTCGTGATGCGGTCAAAGCGGCGATTCCCACGGAAGAACGCCGCCGACGTTTCTACGAGAAGCTGGTGCACGGCCAGGTCGGCGAGCTGGTCCTGGCGGGCCGCGAAGACGACGCCAAGGTGCTGGCTAATGAACTCCTCGAAGCCAGCAAAGATGTGGAACCGGTGGGCGAGGTGTACCTGATCGGCGCCGGCCCCGGCGACCCCGAATTGCTGACCTTCAAGGCCGCACGACTGCTACAGGAAGCTGACATCGTGCTTTACGATCGCCTGGTGACCCCGGAGATTCTCGATATGGCGCGACGTGACGCCGAGCGGATCTACGTCGGCAAGCGTCGGGAACGTCACGCGGTGCCACAGGGCGAGATCAACCAGTTATTGCTGGACCTGGCCCGCAAAGGAGCGTGTGTGGCTCGCCTCAAGGGTGGCGACCCGTTCATCTTCGGGCGCGGCGGTGAGGAGATAGAAAAACTCGCCAGCCACGGCATACCTTTCCAGGTGGTGCCCGGCGTCACGGCGGCCAGCGGCTGCGCCGCGTATGCGGGGATTCCGCTCACCCACCGCGACCATGCCCAGTCGGTGCGCTTCATCACGGGTAACCTGAAGAATGATCGGCTCGACCTGCCCTGGGCGGAATTCACCTCCAGCCAGGAGACCCTGGTGTTCTACATGGGCCTGCAGGGCCTGGAGACCATCTGCGAGCAGCTCATCGGCCATGGTCGCGCCTCAGACACGCCGGCGGCCCTGGTAGAGCAGGGCACCACGCGGCATCAGCGCACCCTGTCCGGCACGCTCGGGACGCTGCCCGGGATGGTGAAAACTACCGAGGTGCATGCGCCCACGCTGCTCATCATCGGTGAGGTGGTAGGTTTGCGGGAACGACTGGGCTGGTTTGGCGAGGCGACCGAGCCTGGAAGCTGGCCGCCCAATGCGGGTGCAGAGGCGCACCCGGTGGGCTGGAAAGCGGACGTCTAGAGTCTACAAATCAGCGCTGGGTGCTGGCCAGCATCTCGCTGCGGGCCGCGACGGCATCCACCAGAATATTGCCGGCTTCCAGCAGCAGTACATCCACTTCTTCCTCTTCATCGTCTGTGCCGGCCTCTGCTGCTGTCGTGCCGTCTTCAGAGCCGATTGCAGCGCCGTCTACGCCTTCGGAGGCAGCGCCCAGGGGTGAAACGCCTTCCTGGGCACTGGCACTTTGCGCATCACTGCTGCCGGAGGGAAGGCTGACTGCGGCAACCTGGTCTCCGTCCTCAAGGAAATCATCCAGCAGCGCCAGGCCTTTGGCTTTGCGGCGCTTGTTCTCGATGGCCAGTGACTTCGCCTTGCGTTCTTCGCGCAGCGCCTTGCGGGCGTCCTCGTTAAGGGGCAGTGACACCGCGTTGCGCGCTTCCTCGGCCAGCGCCAGGCTGTCCTGCAGGTAGATGAAGTCCGGGTTGTTGCGAGCGCGACCTTCGTAGAGGTCGGTCAGGTAGGGCACCAGTGACGGAATGTCGTGGTACTTGCGGTGCCGCACCGGGGTGATCTGGTCCCAGTCGAGAGCGTGCTTCAGGGTGCTTTCGCCGATTTCCTCGGTGTCATACTGGTCCGGGAATACCACGTCCGGAATTACACCGCGGTGCTGGGTGCTGTCACCGCTGATGCGGTAAAACTTGGACTCGGTAAGCTTGAGCTGGCCTTCCGGCAGCGGGATCAGGGTTTGCACGGTGCCCTTGCCGAACGACTGGCTGCCCACCACGATGCCGCGCTGGTAATCCTGGATGGCGCCGGCAAAGATTTCCGAGGCTGAAGCACTGAGTCGGTTGATCAGCACCGCCAGCGGGCCGTCGTAGTAGGGCGTGCGCAGGCGCTTGCCGTCCCGGAATACCTTGCGGGAAGAGTGGCGAATCTGCACCGTGGGGCCGTACTCGATAAACAGGCCGGTCAGGTCATTGGCCTCCTGTAGCGAGCCGCCGCCGTTGTTGCGCAGGTCGATGATTACGCCATCGACGTCCTCGGCGATCAGCTCGTCCAGCAGGCGCTTGACGTCGCGAGTGGTGCTCTTGAAGTCGGGCTCGCCGCGGCGCATGCCTTCAAAGTCGATGTAGAAGGTGGGGATATCGATCACACCCAGGCGAATCATTTCATCGCCGCGAGGTACCTCGATGATCTCCTTCTGGGCGCTCTGTTCTTCCAGCTTCACCTTGTTGCGCACAATGGTGATGATCTTGCGCTCATCCGGCGTCGCCGCCTTGGCGGGGATCACCTCGAGACGCACGGTGGTGCCCTTGGGGCCGCGGATCAGCTGTACCACCTCGTCGAGGCGCCAGCCCAGTACGTCTTCAAAGGTACCGTCTTCACCCTGGGCTACCGCCAGGATGCGGTCCGAGGGCTGCAGTTCGCCCTGCTTGTCCGCGGGGCCAGCGGTAACGATACGCGCGACCTTGGTGTATTCGTCTTCCAGTTGCAGAACCGCGCCGATGCCCTCCAGGGACAGGCTCATATTGATGTTGAAGTTCTCGGAGGTGCGGGGCGACAGGTAGTTGGTGTGGGGGTCGTAGAGCTCGGACAGGGCGTTGGCGTAAACCTGGAACACGTCCTGGTTGTTGTATTGGCCAATGCGCTTGAGCTGGTTGCTGTAGCGCTTGACCAGCACCTCGGGGATTTCTTCGTCGGACTTGCCGGCGATCTTCAGGCTCAGCACCGAATTCTTGAGCGTCTTGCGCCAGCGCTCGTCGGCCTCCTTTTCATTGACCGGCCAGCCCTGCTTCTCGGGCTCCAGCGAAAGGCTCTCTTCTACCGAGAAATCCATGCTTGCAACCAGCCCGGGCAGTTCTTCGACCAGGCCTTCAAGGCGCGCCTCGAGGCGATCCTGGTAGAGGTTGAAGATGTCGAAGCCGGTGCTCAGGTCGCCGTTGCCGAACTCGTCGTCCAGCATGAAGCGCTTTGACTCGAAACGCGCCACGTCGTCGGCGTAGAGGAATGAGCGGGTCGGGTCGAGATTGTCGAGATAGTTGTCGAGGAGTTCAGAGGACAGCGAATCGTCAAACTCGCGCTTCGAGTAGTGCCGGGTCTCCAGCTTCTCTACCAGCTCCATGGCGGTCTTGGCCATGTTCTGGGAGGGGGCGATTACATCGTCCGGTGCAAGCGGAACGGCACCAGCGATCAGGGGGGCCAGAGACAGGGCGAGGGCCGGCGCCGTGAGACGCGCCCCGAGACCCGTCATAGAGCTTTGTCTGGTCAATGGTTTTCTCACATCGAAAGCGGTTTTATAGTGTAGCAGCATTGTGCGGGGGTTTAGAAAGGCCCGCTGGGCGAAAGTTCAACAGGCCAGAGACAGGCAATAACAAATCAATCCACACGACAAATCACTGCAGTTTTGTTTGTATTCTCACTTAATTTAACGGCCAAACGCGCCAATCAGTTCACTCTTTCGATCACACTATGCTGCATTGGGTATTTGGCTACGGTTCGCTGATCTACAAGGTGGATTTTCCCTACCTGGCGCGCCAGCCCGCGCATATCCTGGGATGGGAGCGACGGTTCTGGCAGGGCTCCCACGACCACCGCGGCACCCCGGAGGCCCCGGGACGGGTCGTGACACTGGTTGAGGTGGCTGGCCAGCGCTGTGATGGCGTGGCCTACTGCATCAGCGAATCGGTGTTCGAGCACCTCGATCACCGCGAAAAGAACGGCTACCGGCGCGTTGATACGCCGATGACGCTGGCAGACCGGCGCGAGGTGACTGCCACGGTGTATATCGCCGACGAGCGCAATCACGCCTTCCTGGGGCCTGAGACCTTGTATGAAATCGCCCAGCATATCGATCGAAGCCATGGCCCCAGTGGCAGCAACCGTGAGTATCTACTAACCCTGGCGGAGTCCCTCAGGGAGATGGGTGTCCACGACCAGCACGTGTTTGACCTTGAAGCGCTGCTATTTGATAACGCCTGACTTGCGTCGTGGACAGCCCCTGGCTCAGAACGGCTGGATGTCACCCTCGCGGCTGTCCGGGTCAAAGTCATACACGCCAATTTCGTAGCCTTCAGGAACGTTCTCACGTACGTTCTGGATGCGCCGGTACAGGTTGCCATGAGCACTGCCCATCAGCGCATCGCGGATCATGTCATCCTCGTCACAGCTCTCCGCCGCTCGCAGCAGGCGCTCGAAGCTGTGTTCGAAATTGCTTGTGTGGCGAGTGCGAATCTCGGTGCCGAAGAACAGCTTGTAGCAATACTGCACGGTGCTGATGGTACTCAGGCGCAGCATCTCCCGCGAAAACGCTTCCGGGTCGTCGCGCCCAACCACCATCCATAGATTCCCCAGGCGTTCCGCGGGTACTTTATCCTCGTTGCGATCCGCCATCTGGCTGGAGATGAATAGTAACCCCACCACGTAGCCGAGCTGGGTGCGCACCAGCTCGGCGAGCTTCAGGTAGGACTCACGGCGCTGGTGCAACTCGGCGCGCTGGGTGGCTTCCGCCTGCACCGTGGCCTGCTCAGCGGAGCGCTGGATCTCCACAAACTGCATCTTCATGGCCTCGGTGTTCTGGCGCAGCTCCTTCTTCTGCAGGAAGTAACCGATCACCAGCCACAGGAAGGCCAGCGGTGCAAAGGCGCCTTCCAGGAAGCTGCCCATGCGCTCCACCTGCAGGGTAACGAAGGCCGGCCAGCCCACCTCGGAATCGATATAAAGCGCCATCAGGATCAGGTAGACGACGGTGACTGCGAGACCACCGAGCACGCGCCAGTCCTGGTCGTAGGGCGAGCGGTAACCCGCGGGCACCATCTTGGGCAGCCCGGCGCTGTCAAAGACAACCTCCTGGTCATGGGAGGGGGGTTTGGGTGCACTGGCCGGCTGTTGCTTTGCTTCGGTGTCGTCTGCCTCTGGGGGCATCAGTGTTGTGTCCTGGTTTTACCTCGTCGAAGTGTAGCAACAGGCCCCTGCCCGGGCGACCCGGCATCGGTAGCCCAGGCAGACCTGAAGACAAGGGCGTTAGTTCTTGGATGCCACGATGAACGTTGCCTTGCGCGGTGTCGGCTGAAACCGATAATCGATGGCAAAGGCCGCCGCCTCGACCCGTTGCTCCAGGGTAGCCCGCTTGAACATGTTTACTCGCGGGAAAAGCCCGAGCCGGTGGCCCAGGGGGCCAACCAGGCGGAACCAGCCATGCTTGTCACTCATACACATGGTGCTGGAAACGAACACGCCCCCTGGGCGCAGCAGACGGTGGACATGAGAAAGGGTGGCGTCCAGGTCGTCCACCAGGTGCAGGATGCTCATGCCGAGAATGACATCAAAGCGATTCTCGCCCGGGATATTCTCGATAGTCGCCTGTTCGAAGGAGAGGTTGGCCTGGCCGTTGGCCTTGCCGCGGGCAATGTCCAGCATGGCACCGGAAATATCCGTGGCCAGATAGTGGCCCACGAAGGGTGCGTGCTCAATAGCTGTGGACCCGGTGCCACAGCCGAACTCCAGCACTTCGGAATCCGGTTTGAAGTGCTGCCGGGTTACCGCCAGCTTGTGGTGATAAGACGCTTCATCGGCAATGGGTGATTTCGCATAGCGCTCGGCCATGCGATCCCAGAATTCGCTGGGATCACTCATAGGTTCCTCTCCTGGCCTTTTCTTCTGGCCTGCTCTTCTGGCCTTCTTCAAAGACCGCCAGCGCCAGTCTAATGCGGTGTGGTAACAATCCGGGGCGGTGGTGCGACCAGTCGCCGGGATATTGCGACCGGCTGCGGGGTCAGAACCTGTAGTGGGGATGATCTATTGCAAGCTCCCCTGCGTTGTTTAGAGTGTTCGAAACAGATCGGGAGATTGTCATGCCAACAGCACTGGTAACGGGCGTCAATCGCGGCCTTGGCCTCGAGTTCATCAAGCAGTACTCCCAGGCCGGCTGGAATGTGATTGGCACCTGCCGCGACTTGGGCTCTGCGGTCGAGGCCAGCGGACTGGCCGATGTCGCCTCCAATATCGAGTTGTACCCCCTCGAGATCACCAGTGCCGAGGGAATTGCGGGCCTTGCCGAGACCCTCAAGGGGCGGCCCATCGACCACCTGGTCCTGAATGCCGGGGTGATGGCCGAGCGCGCCCAGGTGTTGGGGGAACTGGACCAGGACGATTTCGTGCACGCCATGAGCGTCAACACGGTCAGCCCGGCGCTGATGATCCAGGCCTTTCGCTCCCACGTGGCAGCCAGTGACAAGAAACTGGTGATCGGCATGAGCAGCATTCTCGGCAGCATCGCCGGCAACAGCGATGGCGGTCTCTACAGCTACCGCGCCTCCAAGGCAGCCCTGAACGCGGTGCTCAAGTCCGCGGCCAGCGACCTGGCGGCAGAGGGCATCACGGTGGTCGCCATGCACCCGGGCTGGGTGCAAACCGATATGGGCGGGGAGGGCGCGACCATCACCACCGGGGTGTCTATCAACGGCATGTTGAAGGTTTTCGATGGCCTGACCACCGCCGATAGCGGCCGCTTCCTGACTTATGACGGCAGCGAG
>JASJBK010000074.1 GCA_030066555.1 Halieaceae bacterium | reverse complement strand
GAGGATGTCGAACTCGGCAAGAGTAATATTCTGCTGGTAGGTCCTACCGGCAGCGGCAAGACCCTGCTGGCGGAAACGCTGGCCCGGCTGCTGGATGTGCCCTTTACCATCGCCGACGCTACCACCCTCACCGAGGCGGGTTATGTTGGCGAGGACGTGGAGAACATCATCCAGAAGTTGCTACAGAAGTGCGACTACGATGTCGAGAAGGCCCAGGTAGGCATTGTCTACATCGACGAGATCGATAAGATCTCCCGCAAGTCCGACAACCCCTCCATCACCCGGGATGTATCCGGTGAAGGCGTACAGCAGGCGCTGCTCAAGCTGATCGAGGGAACCGTGGCCTCGGTACCCCCGCAGGGTGGCCGCAAGCACCCGCAGCAGGAATTCCTGCAGGTCGACACCTCGAATATCCTCTTCATCTGCGGCGGCGCCTTCGCCGGCCTCGACAAGGTAATCCGCGATCGCTCCGAAAAAGGCGGCATTGGCTTTGCTGCCGAGGTCAAGAGCAAGGACGACTCCAAGAACGTTGGCGAAGTACTGCGTGACCTGGAGCCGGAAGACCTGGTCCGCTATGGCCTGATTCCCGAGTTTGTCGGTCGCCTGCCGGTGATTGCCACGCTCGAGGAACTCGATATCGAGGCCCTGGTGCAGATTCTCACCGAGCCCAAGAACTCGCTTACCAAGCAGTACAGCAAGCTGCTGGAGATGGAAGGCGTCGAGGTCGACTTCCGCGACGACGGTCTGCGCGCCATCGCCGAACGTGCCATGGAGCGCAAGACCGGTGCTCGCGGCCTGCGTTCAATCCTCGAAGCGGTGCTGCTGGACAGCATGTACAACATTCCTTCCCGGGATGACGTCAGCAAGGTGGTGATCGACGAGTCGGTCATCAAGGGCGATTCCGAGCCGCTGTTGGTCTACCAGAACAGCGAGCCGCCCAAGGCGGCCGCACCGGAGGAGTAAGCGGGGCATTTACGACCTGTCTTACGGTTGGAGCTCTGCGCCCTGCCGCTCTTTATCCAAGCTTTGTTCTTTGTCGCCTGCAGCCGTGTGCTGCAGGTCGCTCGGCTTGTGAGGTCCATCCCTTGCAAACCGTTCCAAAAGCCCCATATCACCAAGACGTGATGCGCCAGGGAGTTACCTATGGGATCTGAAAGTGTTGTTAGCCTGCCTCTGCTGCCCCTGCGGGACGTGGTGGTTTACCCCCACATGGTGTTGCCGCTGTTCGTGGGTCGCGAGAAGTCCATTGAGGCTCTCGAGGATGCCATGGCTGCGGACAAGCAGGTGCTATTGGTGGCCCAGCGCAACGCTTCCGAAGACAACCCGGGGGTCGACGACGTATACCAGGTCGGCACCGTCTCCAGCATCCTGCAGCTTCTGAAGTTGCCTGACGGCACTATCAAGGTGCTGGTGGAGGGCGGCTACAGAGCCTCCATTGGCAGCGTCGATGATGGCGAGCGTTTTGCCGTTGCCGAGGTACGTGAAATCGAAAGCGAGGAAATCCCCAGGGACGAGGCCGAGGTATTGGTCCGCTCCACCATTTCCCAGTTCGAAAAATACGTCAACCTCAGCAAGAAGGTACCCAGCGAGGTGCTGACCTCCCTGTCTGGCATCGATGAGCCGGGCCGCCTTGCCGACACCATCGCCGCACACATGAGTGTGGATCTCGAACAGAAGCAAACCATCCTGGAAATTTCCGGCATCCGCGAACGACTCGAGCACCTGATGGGGCTGATGGAAGCGGAAATCGACCTGTTCCAGGTCGAAAAGCGCATCCGCGGCCGCGTCAAGAAGCAGATGGAGAAGAGCCAGCGCGAGTACTACCTCAACGAGCAGATGAAGGCCATCCAGAAGGAACTGGGCGAACTCGACGAAGAGCCGAACGAGATCGAGGAGCTGCAGGCCAAGATCGAAGAAGCCAAGATGCCCGACGAGGCCAAGGAGAAGACTACCGCAGAACTCAACAAGCTGAAGATGATGTCGCCCATGTCCGCCGAAGCCTCGGTGGTGCGCAGCTACATCGACTGGATGCTGAGTGTACCCTGGTCCAAGCGCAGCAAGGTCAAGCATGACCTCAAGCGCGCCAGCAACATTCTCGAAACCGATCACTACGGTCTGGAAGAGGTCAAGGAACGCATCCTTGAGTACCTCGCAGTGCAGAAACGGGTGCGCAAGATCAAGGGTCCGGTGCTGTGCCTGGTGGGCCCGCCCGGGGTGGGCAAGACCTCCCTCGGCGAATCCATGGCCAAGGCGACCAATCGCAAGTTCGTGCGTATGGCCCTGGGTGGGGTGCGCGACGAGGCGGAGATCCGCGGCCACCGCCGAACCTATATCGGTTCCATGCCCGGCAAGCTGCTGCAGAAAATGGCCAAGACCGGCGTCCGCAACCCGCTGTTCCTGCTCGACGAAATCGACAAGATGGGAATGGACCATCGCGGTGATCCCGCCTCGGCCATGCTCGAGGTGCTGGACCCTGAACAGAACCACGCCTTCAACGATCATTACCTGGAAGTCGACTACGACCTGTCTGACGTAATGTTCGTTTGCACCTCCAATACCATGAATATCCCGGCGCCGCTGCTGGACCGCATGGAGGTGATCCGCATCCCGGGCTACACCGAGGATGAGAAACTCAATATTGCCCAGCGCTACCTGATCCCGAAACAGGTCAAGCAGAACGGCCTCAAGGCCGAAGAAGTGGACTTCTCCGCTGATGCCGTGCTCGACATCATTCGCTACTACACGCGCGAGGCGGGTGTGCGGGCGCTTGAACGTGAGATCGCCAAGGTCTGCCGCAAGATGGTCAAGTCTTTCAGCCTCAGTGAAGCCGAAGCGCCGGTCACCATCACGCCGGACATGCTCACCGACCTGTGCGGTGTTCGCAAATTCAACTTCGGCCGCGCCGAGGAAGACAACAAGGTAGGCCAGGTGACCGGTCTGGCCTGGACCAATGTCGGCGGTGAGCTGTTGAGCATTGAAGCCGTGGCTGTGTCCGGCAAGGGTCGCCAGGTAACCACCGGCTCACTGGGCGACGTCATGCAGGAATCCATCAAGGCGGCGACCACGGTGGTGCGCTCCCGCTCGCAGCTGCTGGGTATCCCCGCCAGCTACCACGACAAGCACGATATGCACATTCACGTTCCGGAAGGTGCCACACCCAAGGATGGCCCCAGCGCGGGTATTGCCATGTGCACGGCACTGGTGTCGGTGCTGACCGATATCCCGGTACGCTCCGAGGTGGCCATGACCGGGGAGATCACCCTGCGCGGTGAGGTGCTGCCGATCGGCGGTCTGAAGGAAAAACTGCTGGCCGCACACCGCGGTGGGATTACCAAGGTGGTTATACCCAAGGAGAATGAACGAGACCTCAAGGAAATACCGGAAAACATTAAGGCCGATCTGGATATCCATGCCGTCAAGTGGATCGACGAGGTGCTGGAAATTGCCCTCGAAAAGATGCCCGAACCGCTGTCCGATGAGGACTACCTGGCCGACCCGATGGGCGCGTCAGACGCCACAGATTCAGAGGAAAATAATCGCATTAACACCCATTAAGCGATATGCTCCCTGTTGACCGGGTTGAATTACCTATATTAGAGTCCACGGCTCGAATACCCGAGTATTTGAGCCATAAAAACAAGTCCACGCATTACAAGATGAAAGGGGATAAGTGTGAACAAAACAGAACTTATTGACGCTATTGCAGCCTCTGCTGACATTCCAAAGGCCGCAGCGGGTCGTGCTCTGGACGCAGTCGTAGACTCGATTACTGGCGCACTGAAAAACGGCGACTCCGTCGCCCTGGTTGGCTTCGGCACGTTTGCGGTAAAGGAGCGCGCTGCGCGTACTGGCCGTAACCCGCAGACGGGCGCGGAAATCCAGATTCCCGCCGCCAAGGTACCTGGCTTCAAGGCAGGCAAGGCACTGAAGGACGCAGTAAACAGCTAAGACCGCACGACATTCAGGAAAAAGAGCGCACTTAACGGTGCGCTTTTTTTTTGTAGCGGATGTACAATCCGCTGTCGCAAAATGAATCACGCCACTGCGTTGTAATGACCCGCCCGGGTTCCTACTGACCACCGACAAACAAACACCCCAGACCCATGCTTCAGAATATTCGCAAGAACCTCAAAGGCACCATTGCCATGGTGATCATCACCCTGATGATCATTCCTTTTGCTATCACCGGCATTGATTCCCTGCTCACTGGCGGCGGCGTTCAATACCTGGCAGAGGTGAACGGTGAGCGCATCAGTGCGGCCGATGTGCAGGTGCAGGTCAACCAACAGAAGCGTCGCCTGCTTATGACCATGGGTGACAATATCGACCCGAGCATGCTCGACGACCAGCTGCTTGTTGGCCCGGCGCTGGACCAAATCATCCAGAAGTCACTGCTGATGCAGGCCGCTCGCGACTACGGGCTGGCGGTACCCGAGCAGCTGCTGGTGGACTTCATCGGTGACATGGACGTATTCAAGATCGACGGCCAGTTCGACCCCGTGCGTTTCCGGCAGATTGTTTCCGACCAGGGCTACACCCCGGCCGGCTTCCAGCAGGCTCTGCGAGAGGACCTGGTGGTTACCCAGCTGCGGCTCGGCCTGGCAGGTTCTACGTTTGCCACCGGTCATGAAATCGAACGCCTGGCGCGCATCGAGCAGGAACAGCGCGACCTGCGCTACATGGTGCTGCCGCTGGACAAGTTCCGCACCGATGCGGAGATTACCGACGTCGACGTCGCGGCCTGGTACGAGGCTAACCAGGACCAGTACATGACCGAGGAAACGGTCACCCTGTCCTACATCGAGCTTACCCGCGATGACTTCACCAGGCCGGTAGATGAAGATCGCCTGCGCGAAGTGTTCGAAATCGAGAAGTCCGCCTACCAGCGCCCGGAAGAACGGCGGGTATCCCATATCCTGATCACGCCGGCCGACGACGAAGATGACGCCGCCGTGCTGGCGCGTATTGCCAGCGTACAGGCACGGCTTGAGGGTGGCGAGGACTTCGCCGCAGTGGCGGGCGACCTGTCGGACGACATTGGTAGTGCAGCCGCCGGCGGTGATCTCGGCTTCACCGACGGCAGCCTGTTTCCGGAAGAGATGGAAACCGCCATCGCCGAGCTGGACCTTGACCAGGTCTCAGCGCCGGTCGAGACCGATGCAGGCTTTCACCTGATCAAGCTCACCGAGTTTCGGGACGGCGAGAGCGTCAGCTTTGAAGACGTTCGCGGTGAGCTCGAGGAGAGGCTGGCAGCAGAGGAGGCCAGTCGTGAACTGGTGAAGACGGTCGAGAAGCTCCGCGACCTTGCCTTCAACGCCGAAGATCTTGCCGACCCGGCCGCTGAGCTCGAGCTTGAAGTTGAGCGCAGTGCGCCGATTACTCGTGACCAGTCCGATGGCCTGTTTGCCGACCCGCGACTGATCGCCGCGGCGTTCAGCAGCGATGTCATCACGGAGGGTTATAACAGTGAAGTCGTGGAAATCGATACCGAGCACTTCGTGGTTTTGCGTGCTGAAGAACACAGGCTACCAGAGCTGAAGTCTTTGGAAACGGTTCGCGACGGCATCGTCGCCGACCTGCGCGACGAAGCCGCTCGCCAGAACATCCGCGATACTGCCGGCGAGTTGCTGGCGCAACTGCGGACAGCAGAGGGCGCCAGCATTGAGAGCCTGGCCCAGGCCGGTGGCTATGAGTGGCAGGTTGAGCTTGCGACGACGCGCAGCAACCCCGCTGCGCCTGACAGTCTGCTGCGCCGTGCCTTCCAGCTGCCCGCGCCCGAGGAAGGCCAGACTACGTTCGAATACGCACAGAACGCTGAAGGCGATATCGAGCTGTTCGAGCTGGTTAAGGTTATCCCCGGCAACGCCGAGACCATCGGCGAAGGTCAGCGGCGCCTGATCGAACGCCAGCTGATTGGCGAATACGGCCGCCAGGCCGATGAGTACTTCCAGCAACAGCTGCGTAGCGACGCAGACATTACCCGCAGCTAAACCAGTAGAGGCCAACTCAGGTGTACAAGGTTCTGACTCTCAACCAGATTTCTGTCAAGGGGCTGGATCGCTTCCCGCGCGAACAGTACGAGCTTGCCAGCGAGTTTACTCACCCGGACGCGATCCTGCTGCGCAGCCATAAGCTGCAGCCTGCAGAAATCGCCGACACGGTGGCCTGTATCGGCCGCGCCGGCGCCGGTACCAACAACATCCCGGTGGATGAGTGCACGCGTCGGGGTATCCCGGTATTCAATGCGCCCGGCGCCAACGCCAATGCCGTGAAGGAACTGGTGGCGGCGGCCCTGCTGCTGGGCTCCCGCGGCATCGTCGAGGGCATCAACTACGTGGGTACCCTGGCGGATATCTCCGACGAGGCCGAGCTCAACAAGGTGCTGGAAGCCCAGAAGAAACAGTTCAAGGGTAGCGAGATCACCGGCAAGACGCTTGGCGTCGTGGGCCTGGGTGCGATTGGTTCCATGGTGGCGGAGATGGGCCTGACCTTGGGCATGGAGGTGTGCGGCTACGACCCGGCGCTGTCGGTTGAAGCGGCCTGGCGCCTGTCCAGCAACGTGCAGAAGATGGATGCGCTGCAATCCCTGTTTGCACACAGTGACTATGTGTCCCTGCACCTGCCGGTGCTCGACAGCACCCGTGGGCTGGTAAACAGCGAACTGCTGTCGCAGATGAAGCCCGGCGGTGTGCTGCTCAATTTTGCGCGCCAGGAAATCGTGGATGGCGAAGCTGTGCTCGCGGCCCTCGAGGCTGGAACCCTGCGCCGCTACATTACCGACTTCCCGGCCCCCGGCCTGATTGGTCGCGGCGACGTCATCCTGATGCCCCATATCGGCGCCTCTACGGATGAAGCGGAAGAGAATTGCGCCATGATGGCGGCAGACCAGGTGCGCGACTTCATCGAACACGGCAATATCCGCAACTCCGTGAACTTCCCGACCACCCAGCTGGAGCCTGCCGAAGGCGTACGCCTGGCCATCTGCAATGAGAACGTGCCCACAATGCTGGGGCAGTTGTTGTCGCTACTGGCCGATGAGAACATCAATATCATCGACATGCTCAACAAGAGCCGTGGCGACGTCGCCTACAACCTCATCGACGTTGCCTGCATGCCCAGTGATGATGCTCTGGACAAGATGCGTGCCGTAGAGGGCATCATCAACGTGCGCGTCATCGGCGAAGGCGAGCTCTGCGCACCGTAGCTCACAACAGGTATCACTGAAGGGTAGCGCCATGGCCGAGGATCGGCTGGACCGAATCAGTGACCAGCTCGGCGGCGATGCCGCCGGGCATAAAAATCCCGGTAGCCCGCCGCTGCATCTCTGGCACCCGGAACTGTCCGGCGACATCGACATTCATATCCGCCGAGACGGCAGCTGGTGGCACGAGGGTGAACTCATCCGTCGCGCCAGCCTGGTGCGCCTTTTCGCCAGCATCCTGCGACGCGAATCCGACGGCGAATACTACCTGGTGACCCCGGTAGAGAAGTGGCGCATCCAGGTCGAAGATTACCCGCTGCAGGTGGTGGACTTCGACAGCGGAGAGTCCGCCGAGACCGGGCGCTTCATTACCGTGATTACCAATACCGGACAGCGCTACCTGCTGGGACGAGACTATCCGCTGTACCTGCCAGATCAGGACCAGGACGCGGTGCCGGCCGTGGGCCTCGACCACGGCCTGGCGGCGGTGTTCAACCGCGCGGCCTGGTATCGGCTGGTTGATGCCTCAGAGCAGCGTGACGGGCTCACAGGCGTAGAGAGCGACGGCCTGTTTTTCCCGATCGCCACCGCCTGACCCCGGGCTGGCCGCCTGGGGGTAGCACCGGCAGGGTTTACATATTCGGGTAGTTGGGGCCGCCCAGGCCTTCCGGAGTGACCCAGTTGATGTTCTGCGACGGGTCCTTGATATCACAGGTCTTGCAGTGCACGCAGTTCTGGGCGTTGATCTGGAAGCGCGGGCTGCTGCCATCCTCAATCACTTCGTATACGCCTGCCGGGCAGTAACGCTGGGCCGGTTCCGCCCACTTCGGCAGGTTGACCTGGATCGGAATGCTGCTGTCCGCCAGCGTCAGGTGGCAGGGCTGGTCTTCCTCGTGGTTGGTGTTCGACAGGAACACCGAGGAGAGCTTGTCAAAGCTGAGCTCATTGTCGGGCTTCGGATAGTCCGGCGCCTTGCACTCGGCGGCGGGCTTCAGCGTGGCGTAGTCCGGTGTGCTGTCGCGCAGCGTGAACGGCATCTTGCCGCCGAAAATATTCTGGTCCAGCCACACCAGGCCAGCCCCCAGGAAGGTGCCGAACTTGTGCATGAAGCCGGAGAAGTTGCGCGTCGTATACAGCTCCTGCCAGGCCCAGGAGGCCTTGAAGTTGTCGGCGAAGCTCTCGAGGTCGGCCGGCGCGGCATCACCCTGGGCCAGTGCATCGAGCACGGTTTCAGCAGCGACCATACCGCTCTTCATCGCCGTGTGATTCCCCTTGATCTTGACCGAGTTCAGGGTGCCGGCATCGCAGCCAATCAACAGGCCGCCGGGGAAGTGCATTTTTGGCAGTGAATTCAGGCCGCCCTTGGCAATCGCCCTGGCTCCGTAGGCGATGCGATTGCCGCCTTTCAGGTACTTGCTGGTCTCGGGGTGGTGCTTCCAGCGCTGGAATTCGTCGTAGGGGCTGACATGGGGATTGGAGTAGTTCAGGTCGGTGATCAGGCCCAGATACACCTGGTTGTTCTCGGCGTGGTACAGGAAGGCACCACCGCTGGAACCCGATTCCTTCAGGGGCCATCCCAGACCGTGAACCACCAGGCCTTCCTCGTGCTGCTCGGCGGGGATCTCCCAGATCTCCTTGATGCCGATACCGTAGTGCTGCGGGTCGGCGTCCTTGTCCAGTTCGAAGTGGGTAATCAGCTGCTTACCCAGGTGACCGCGGCAGCCCTCAGCAAACAGCGTGTACTTGCCGTGCAGTTCCATGCCCGGCATATAGCTGTCTTTCTGCTGACCTTCGGCGCTGATGCCCATGTCGCCGGTGGCCACACCCTTGACCCGGCCGTCTTCGTGGAACAGCACTTCAGCGGCGGCAAAGCCCGGGTAGACCTCGACGCCGAGGCCCTCGGCCTGTTCTGCCAGCCAGCGGCAGACGTTGCCCATGGAAGCGATGTAGTTGCCTTCGTTGTGGGTCGGCTTGGGAATCAGGAAATTCGGCAGCTTGATGGCGCCGGTGTCGCTGGTATAGAAGAAGAACTTGTCGCCGGTTACCGGGGTTGCCAGCGGCGCACCCTGGTCTTTCCAGTCCGGGAACAGCTCGTCCATGGCGCGCGGCTCTACCACGGCGCCCGACAGGATATGGGCGCCCACTTCGGAGCCTTTCTCCACCACGCAAACCGTGACTTCCTGTGATTTCTCGGCGGCGAGCTGCATGATCCTGCAGGCCGCGGACAGGCCTGCGGGGCCTGCGCCAACGATCACTACGTCATATTCCATCGATTCGCGTTCCACGGAAGCTACCTCGTACTGTGTCGGTCAAATGAAGGACAGGAAGTATAGTGTTTTCGCGTCGAAATCTCTATAAACCCGCAAGATACCGCATATAAATCAAACAGATACGCGGGAAATCTCAGTGCTCTCTGCGGTCAATTCAGGGGTCACTTCAGGCCCTTGACCTGTGTAGGGGATGTGGGCATGATACCTCGCCGAAACACCGACCTACCCATCAATTCACCCCTGATTTGTGGAGAATCCATGAAGGTTCTTGTAGCTGTAAAGCGCGTGGTTGACTACAACGTCAAGGTGCGTGCGAAGGCTGACGGGTCCGACGTCGACCTGAACAACGTCAAAATGGCCATCAACCCGTTCTGCGAAATCGCCGTCGAAGAGGCGGTTCGCCTGAAAGAAGCGGGTACCGCCACTGAAGTGGTCGCCGTATCCATCGGCGACAAAGCCTGCCAGGAGCAGATCCGCACCGCCCTCGCGTTGGGCGCTGACCGCGGTATCCAGGTGGAGACCGAAGGCGCCGTTGAGCCGCTGGTGGTCGCCAAGCTTCTCAAGGGAGTCATCGAGAAGGAGCAGCCGCAGCTGGTAATCCTCGGCAAGCAGTCCATCGACGGTGACAACAACCAGACTGGCCAGATGCTGGGCGCACTGACCAACATGGCCCAGGGCACCTTTGCCTCGGAAGTCGCTATCGACGGCGACAAGGTCAACGTGACCCGCGAGGTCGACGGTGGCCTGCAGACCGTGTCACTGAACCTGCCGGCGATTGTCACCACCGACCTGCGTCTCAACGAGCCGCGCTACGCGTCGCTGCCGAACATCATGAAGGCCAAGAAAAAGCCACTGGACGTGCACACGCCCGCGGACCTGGGCGTTGAGCCCAAGGCCCACCTGACGACCCTGAAGGTCGAGCCGCCGGCGGAGCGCCAGGCCGGTATCATGGTAGAGAGCGTCGAGCAGCTGGTCGACAAACTGAAGAATGAAGCGAAGGTGATCTCATGAGCACGCTGGTACTTGCAGAACACGACAACGCAACCCTGAAGCCGGCAACGCTGAACGCCGTTGCCGCTGCCCAGGCCCTGGGCGCAGACGTCGATATCCTGGTGGCCGGCGAAGGCTGTGGCGCCGTAGCAGATGCCGCCGCCAGTGTCGCCGGTGTGGGCAAGGTGCTGTGCGCCGACAACGCGGCCTACGGTCACCAGCTGGCGGAGAACGTCAGCCTGCTGGTTGCCGATCTGGGTGCCGGTTACGACAACGTCGTGGCACCGGCCACCACCAGCGGCAAAAACATCATGCCGCGTGTGGCGGCGCTACTGGACGTGGGCCAGATCTCCGACATCATTTCCGTGGAGTCAGCAGATACCTTCAAGCGTCCGATCTATGCGGGTAACGTCATCGCCACCGTGCAGTCGTCGGACGCCAAGAAAGTGATCACCGTACGTACGACGGCCTTTGACGCTGTTGCCGCGGAAGGTGGCAGCGCCAGCGTGGAAGCCGTCGACGCGGTGCACGACGCGGGTATTTCCTCCTTCGTTGGCGAGGAGATGGCAGTCTCCGATCGCCCCGAACTGACCTCTGCCAGCATCGTGATTTCCGGTGGCCGCGGTATGCAGAACGGCGAGAACTTCGCCATGCTGGAATCCGTGGCTGACAAGCTCGGAGCAGCCGTCGGCGCATCTCGCGCTGCGGTCGATGCGGGCTTTGTACCCAACGACATGCAGGTCGGCCAGACCGGCAAAATCGTTGCCCCGGACCTGTACATTGCGGTGGGCATCTCCGGTGCAATCCAGCACCTGGCCGGTATGAAGGACTCCAAGGTCATTGTAGCCATCAACAAGGACGAGGACGCGCCGATTTTCCAGGTCGCGGACTACGGCCTGGTCGCTGACCTGTTCAATGCGGTACCAGAGCTGGATTCATCCCTGTAGGGACGAGTCGGCTCAGCGCCTGACGAAAAGGGCCGGCATTTGCCGGCCCTTTTTTTGTGGCTGATCGCTTTGTGGCAGACCGATCTGGCTGCGGGTTACGCTTCCACCTTAAGCGAGGGGAAGAAGGCGACACCGGCTTTGTTAAAACTGGGCACGCCGTCGATATAGATCGCCATCTGCCCGGGTTCGGCACGCTGGGAAAACTCGATGGCCATGCTGCCGCGCATCAGCGGAGACAGGGCAAGCAGCAGCTCCCTGGCTTCAGCGCGTTGGTATTCATGGCAGCGAATGGTAAATCCCTGGGGAGACTGCGCTCGCCCGGGCTGTGGTTCGGGGAGGGTATCGGGGGTCATTTTCCGGGCCCGGAACCAGCCATCCAGCTGCTCCGCGAATGCCTCGGCCGCAGGGTCTTGTTCGACGGCGGCAACGGCAACCTTGATACCTCGCTCCTGCCATTGCGCCTCCAGTGAAGCCAGCTTCTTAAGTACCCGCTTTTCGGGGTTTGCGGCGGCGGGAACAAACTCTCTCTGCCAGGCGATGGCCCTGGAGGGCCTGGCATCGCGGAGGTCGAGATATACCTGGTCACCGGAGAAACCGGTGGTGGCGAGCTGTGGCGTATCGAAGCTTGCCCGGATGATAGCCCCGGCGAACAACATGCCTGCCAGAATGACGCGGATCATGACGCTGCGGGTGGGCAGCGCGGGGCTGGCGGCAGGTGCCGAATGGTTTTGCAATTGACTCATAGGTCCTCCTGAATCTCGCGCTTACACATACGCAGGTTTGCCGGGGCAGGTTTAGCCGGGCCTGTATCGCGCCTGTACAGATTCCATTCAGAAGCGCTTCGCGGCTACACTGGGCCATCCGAAGGGCCTGAAGGAGCTTTCATGACCAGCCCGGCGTTGCCCGGCTCATTGTTGCGCCAGCTTCCGAACGTATTGACGACGCTGCGGCTGCTGCTGGCACTGCCCCTGTGCTGGATGATCCTGCAGGCGCAATTCGAGGCGGTGCTGTGGATTGCACTGGCGGCCGGCCTCAGTGACGGCGTAGACGGCTGGCTGGCGCGCCGCCTGGATGCTACCTCGCGCTACGGCGCCATCGTGGATCCCCTGGCGGACAAGGTGATGCTCAGTGGTGCCTACCCCTGTATGGCGTTCGTAGGGCTGATTCCCTGGTGGCTGGCGCTGCTGGTGATCGGCCGCGACGTGGTCATCGTGTTGGGTGCGCTTGCCTACCACGCTGTGCGCGGCCGCTACGATATGGCCCCGAGCGGGCTTGGCAAGTTCAGCACTTTCCTGCAAATCCTCTTTGCACTGCTAGTGCTGATGCAGCAGGTATACCCGGTGCTGCCGTCGCAGGCGGTGTTCGCCTTCCTGGTTGTTGTCGTTGTCGGCACCATCGCCAGCGGTGCTCACTACGTCTACGTCTGGGGGCGCAAGGCGCTGACGCAGCCCTAATCGCGGCGCAGGTGGTCAGAGATGGCGATGGGAGTGGGGTAGTTCAGTACCACAATGTAGCTGGACACCACGAAGGTGAGGATGGTGGTGGCCTGTATCAGCAGGGAAGCCTGGTTGCTGATCAGGGCGCCAGCGGTGGCCACGTAGGCAATCAGTAGCGAAAACTCGCTGGCCTGGCCGAGCCGGAAGCCCAGGTCCCAGGCCAGGGTACGCTTTTCGCTGACGCCCTTGAGCAGGAACCGGTAGATGACCGGTTTCAGGCCCAGTACCAGCACTGCCAGCACGGCGGCCGGCAGCAGCACGGTACCCAGCATGTTGACGTCGAAACGGGCGCCCACCGAGAAAAAGAACAGCACCAGGAAGAAGTCGCGCAGCGGTTTCAGGTTGACCGCGATGTACTGGGAGATCGGGCTGGTGGCGATGCTGATGCCGGCAATAAAAGCGCCGATCTCCTCGGATAGCCCCAGCGCCGCGCCGGCCTCTGCCACGCCCAGGCACCAGCCGATGGCCAGCAGGAAGATGTACTCATGGAAATGGTCGAACCGGGTGATCAGCGGCAGCAGCACGAAGCGCACAGCCAGGAAGGCGCCAGCCAGCAACAGTGGCAGGCTCAGGAATGACAGCAGCACCGACAGCGCCGACATATCGGCGCGGTCCGGGTTGGCGGCGCCCAGCAGTAGCATCAACACGATAATTGCCAGCAGGTCCTGCAGTAACAGCAGGCCGATCATCAGCTCGCCGATGTGGCGGTGGTGCAGCACGGTGGTCGGCAGCAGCTTGATGCCGATAATCGTGGAAGAGAACATCATTGCCGCGCCCACCACCAGGGCATCGAACTGGCTGAAGCCGAACAGCGCCGCCACGCTGTAGCCCATCAGCAGGAACAGGGCCGAGGAGAGCAGCGCCACTACGGTCGACTTGCGCAGCGTCTGCCACAGGGCCTGGGGCTGCATATCCAGGCCCAGCAGGAATAGCAGGAAGATGATGCCGACGTGGGCTATGTCTGCCAGCAGGCGCACGTCGGTAACCAGTGACAGGCCGTGGGGGCCCATGGCCGCGCCCAGCAGGATATAGGCAATGATCAGCGGCTGGCGGGTATAGAGAGCGATCGAGGCCAGTACCGCGGCCCCGGTGAAAATAAGGAAGAATGAAAACGTAACCGCACTGACATCCATAGTGCGAGTATAACGTCAGCGGCGGCGGAACAGGGGCTCGCTCTGCAGGATGTCCGCCTGGTAGTGATCGCTGAAACCAGCGAGGCTGGCCAGCGCCGCCTCTAGATCGACCTCTTCATCGAAGTCGAAGGCGTTGACGCCGCAGCGCTGCAGGTAGGCCAGCTGGTCGCGAATGAAATTGCCCACCGCGCGAATCTCGCCGCGATACCCGCGCTGCCGTAATTCACGGGCGTAGGAAAAGCCGCGGCCGTCGGTAAACAGCGGGAAATTGATGGCCACCAGGGGGATAGCGTCGAGGTCGCCCTCAATGCCGGCGGGCTCTTCACCGGGCTCAAGTTGCACGGCGATGTCCGCGGCGGGAGCTTCGCCCGCGCTCACCGCGGCGTTATAGCTCTCAAGGTCCAGCAGTCGCCCATTCCAGCCGTCTTCGACGACGGCGCCGTCCTTAATGATCCTGGGCATAGACGCGCTCCTTGAAAGGATCAATGCCGACCCGGCGGAAGGTGTCCAGGAACTGCTCCTCGTCGGTGCGCAGCTCCACGTAGGTTTCCAGCAACTTCTCGATGACCTCCGGCATGGCTTCCTGTCCGAAGGAGGGGCCGAGGATCTTGCCCAGCGAGGCATCCTTGCCCTGGTGGCCGCCGAGGCTCACCTGGTAGAACTCGGCGCCTTTCTTGTCGACACCGAGAATGCCGATGTGGCCGATATGATGGTGCCCACAGGCGTTCATGCAGCCTGAGATGTTGAGGTCGATGGGCCCAAGGTCGTAGAGATAGTCGAGGTTGTCGAAGCGCTCCTGGATCGCCTCGGCAACAGGAATCGACTTGGCATTGGCCAGGGAGCAATAGTCTCCCCCGGGACAGCAGATGATGTCGGTGAGGTAACCGATGTTTGGCGTTGCAAGTCCCTCCCTGGTCAGCGCTTCCCAGATTTCGAATAACTGCTCGCCTGCCACATCGGCCAACACCAGGTTCTGCTGGTGGGTGGTGCGCACTTCGCCAAAGGAATAGGCGTCGGCAAGATCGGCGACGGCTTCCATTTGGGTGTCGCTGATATCACCGGGGGCGTAGCCGGTCGCCTTCAGCGACAGGCTGACGATGCGGTAGCCATCGACCCGGTGCGGCCGGGTGTTGCGCTGGTACCAGCGGGCGAAGGCGGCATTGTCGGCCAGCTGCGCCTGCAAAGTGGCGTTGTCGGCATCGGCGGGAAGGTCCCGGTAGGCCGGCCGGGTGAAGTAGCTCTTCGCGCGTTCGATCTCGGCATCGGTCAGGGTGGTAGGGCCATCTTTCAGGGCTTCCCACTCCTGCTCAACTCGCTCCCGGAAGGCGTCGACGCCCATAGCCTTGACCAGGATCTTGATGCGCGCCTTGTACTTGTTGTCACGCCGGCCGAGCTGGTTGTAGACCCGCAGGATGGACTCCAGGTAACTCAGCAGGTGCTTCTTCTCCAGCCATTCACAGATCACCTGGCCTATCACCGGGGTGCGACCCAGACCGCCGCCGGCCAGCACCTTGAAGCCCAGCTCGCCGCTGGCATTGGGCACCAGCTCGAGGCCGATATCGTGAGCGTGGATCGCAGCGCGATCGGTTTCGCTGGCGCAGACGGCGATCTTGAACTTGCGCGGCAGGAAGGCGAATTCCGGGTGAAACGTGCTCCACTGGCGAATGATCTCGCACCAGGGGCGCGGGTCTTCCAGTTCGTCCGGGGCTACCCCGGCAAACTGGTCGGTGGTGGTATTGCGAATACAGTTGCCGCTGGTCTGGATGGCGTGCATTTCAACGCTGGCCAGCTCGGCGAGAATGTCGGGTACGTCTTCGAGAAGCGGCCAGTTGAGCTGCATGTTCTGGCGGGTGGAGATATGGCCGTAGCCCTTGTCGTAGTTGCGGGAGATTTCCGCGAGCTTGCGCAGCTGGCGTGTGGACAACATGCCGTAGGGAACGGCAATGCGCAGCATTGGCGCCAGGCGCTGTACGTAGAGGCCGTTCTGCAGCCGCAGGGGCAGGAACTCGGCGTCGGAAATTTCGCCGGCCAGGTAACGCCGCGTCTGGTCCCGGTACTGGGCGACGCGGTCGTC
>JASJBK010000004.1 GCA_030066555.1 Halieaceae bacterium | reverse complement strand
CCGGTGTGCCACGAAGTCCGCAAGCTTGAGATCGCCGCCAATGCGCTCAAAGTACTTGGCCATGACCTCGGCAAGTTTACCCTTGTAGAACACGTCGCGACCCTCGCGGCCAATCGTCTCAAGGGTGGTACCCAGGTCCGGATTACGGAACAGCTCGCCCTCGGCCGGTGCGCGACCGCCCTTGAACCAGGTAGACTGGGCGTTATCGAACTCCTCGATCATGCCCGGGTCCCGGTTGAAGCCCGCCAGGTTACGGCTGAAGTAGTAGGCAATCACCGGCGACACAGGGAAACCCTCGCGGGCGTAGTCGACCGCGGGCGCCAGCACTTTCGCCATCGGCAGCTTGCCGAACTGCTCGTGCAGCGCAAACCAGCCGTCCACCGTGCCCGGCACCGTCACTGACAGGCTGCCGAAGGCGGGAATGCCTTCGTGGTCTTCCGGCAGGCGCCCGGCGCTCTGCATATCGGCAATACGCTGCTTGAGGTCATCGAGGCTGCGCCCCTGGGGAGAGCGACCCGAACCGTTGTAGCCATACAGCTTGGCCGAGGTCGGGTCCCAGACAATGGCGAACAGGTCACCACCGATGCCGTTGCCGGTGGGCTCCATCAATCCCAGAGAAGCGTTGGCGGCAATCGCCGCATCCACCGCCGAGCCGCCCTGCTTGAGAATGTCGATCGCCACCTGAGAGGCCAGCGGCTGCGCCGTCGCCGCCATGCCCCTGGCGCCGTACACCGGACTGCGCGAAAAGTCGGCGCCGACCGGGCGACCGCCTGCCCCCAGGTCATCCACAGCACCGGCCCCGCCAATGGTGAGGGTGAGAAGCGTAAACAGCAGGGCCTGCAGCGAACGTAGCATGATAAGCAGTTTCCAGTCGGTGATACGGACGGCCAGTTATGACCACGCAAGAAAGCATTGCGAGAGACTATGCAGTGTCCGGGGCACTGTCAACGCGGCGTCGGTGACAGGCGAGATACCCGGCGGTATGCTAGTTTTTCTACAGGCCCACACCACCACAGGAAGCAGCTTTCCATGGCAGAATCCAGTCCCGCCATCAAGGCGCCTTCGCCCTACCGACGGGCGCGACCCGGCATAGACTGGAACGGCTACGACCCCGGCGATTTCTACGACGAGATCATCAGCTCTCCGGGCAATGCCCGCGCCGCCGCGCGCGGCCTGGTGTCCTATACCCGCAAGATGTCGATCAAGCATCTGCTGTCACGGCAGCAGGCCGCGGACCTGGCGATCCAGGAAATGGGCATCAGCTTCACGGTCTACAGCGACGGTGAGAACATCGACCGGGCATGGCCCATGGATATCCTGCCGCGCATCATCCCGCTCAAGGAATGGCGGGTGCTCGAGAAAGGCCTGGTGCAGCGCCAGGTGGCGCTCAACAAGTTCATCGACGACATCTACAACAAGCAGCGCATTCTCAAGGACAAGGTGCTGCCGCGGGAAATCATCGACAGCTCGCCGGAATTCCTCGAGCAGTGCATCGGCGCCAAACCTCGGTATGGGGTCTGGTCACACATCTGCGGCTCCGACCTGGTACGCGACAGCGACGGCACCATGTACGTGCTGGAAGACAATTTGCGGGTACCTTCCGGCGTCTCCTACATGCTGGAAAACCGCGCGGTGTCGAAGCGGGTTTTGCCGCAGCTGTTCGAGAAGCACTTCATCGAGCCAGTGGACGACTACCCGTCGCAGCTGTTTGACATGCTGGCCTCGCTGTCACCCCGGCCCGGGGACCAGCCAGAAATCGTGGTAATGACCCCCGGCATTTTCAATTCGGCCTATTTCGAGCACGCCTACCTGGCCCAGCGCATGGGCGCAGAGCTGGTGGAGGGCTCGGACCTGGTGGTGGGCGATGACGACAAGGTCTACATGCGCACCATCCGCGGCCTGGAGCGGGTCGACGTCATCTACCGCCGCATCAACGACGACTTTCTCGACCCGGAGGTGTTCCGACCCAACTCGGCGCTGGGCACACCGGGCCTGTTCCGCGCCTGGCGCAAGGGCAACGTCGGCATTGCCAACGCCCCCGGCGCCGGCGTGGCCGACGACAAGGTGATCTATACCTACGTGCCCGACGTCATCAAGTACTACCTCGACGAGGACCCGATCATTCCCAACGTGCCCTCCTACCTGTGCGTGGACAAGAAGCACTGCGACCATGTGCTGAAGAACCTGGAGACCATGGTGGTAAAGCCCGCCAACGAATCCGGCGGCTACGGCATGCTGATCGGGCCGGCATCGACGAAGAAGCAGCGCGAGGAGTTTGCAGCCCGCATTCGCAAGAACCCGCGCAACTACATGGCGCAGCCGGCCCTGTCGCTGTCCACCGCCCCCACCCTGTGCGGCAACAGCATCCAGCCCCGGCACCTGGACCTGCGACCCTTCATCCTGCAGGGCAAGGGCCACTATGTGACCGCGGGCGGGCTGACCCGCGTGGCGCTGCGCAAGGGCTCCCTGGTGGTGAACTCCTCGCAGGGCGGCGGCAGCAAGGACACCTGGATCGTGGACACGGAGTCCAACTGATGCTGTCGAGAGTTGCTGAACGAATCTACTGGCTGGCCCGCTACCTGGAGCGCGCGGAGGACACCTCGCGACTGATCCTGGTGCGGCATAACGTGATTCTCGACCTGCCGCGCAGTGTGCAGCCCGACTGGGAACTGTTGCTGAGGGTGCTGGGCGCCCGGGAGCATTTTGCCGATCGCCCCGGAGCGGCCTCCGAGAAGAACATCATGAGCTTCGTATTCAGCGATCGCGATAACCCGTCGTCCATTATGTCGTCGCTGACCAATGCTCGCGAGAATATGCGCACCAGCCGCGAGGTGCTGCCCAGCGAAACCTGGGAGCGCGTGAACAGTCTTTACCTGAGCGTGGCGCGTCGCGCCAACAAAGGCCTGCCGCGGGCCTCCAGGCACAGCGTGCTGAACACTATCGTGCAGTCCACCCAGCAGATATCCGGCATGCTGGCCGGCACGATGAACCATGATGCGAGCTACCAGTTCCTGCAGATGGGGCGCTATCTTGAGCGTGCCGACATGACCACCCGCATCATCGATGTCGCCTCAGAAGTGCTGGATGACCCCGATGAAGACGTGCGGCCCTACCAGAACGTCATGTGGGTAAGCGCGCTGCAGTCTTTGAGCGCCTACCAGATGTACAGACTCAGCGTGGGCAACAATGTGCGACCCCCGGATGCCCTGCAGTTTCTGCTGCGCAGCGGCGAATTCCCGCGCGCCCTGTCTCACTGCCTGCTGCAACTCGAGGCGGCGGTGAAGCTGCTACCTCGCGGCAAGGAATCCCTGAAGGCTGTGCAATCAGTACACCGCAAGGTCAAGCGCACCAACTGCGCCGAACTGGAAGGCGAGGCGCTGGAGAAATTCCTCGACAGCATCCAGGTACGCCTGCAGGGCGTGCACGAGGTGATCGAGCAGACCTGGTTTACGCCGGAGCAGTAATGACCCCTTACTACTGTCGCTGCGGGCAGGAGCTGTTCTGCGAGAACACGCGCTGCGGTAACTGCGGCCGCCGGGTGGCCTTTGAGCCCCTCAGCGCCACGATGCTATCGCTGGACGACGATGAAGACGGCTGGGTGGACGCCGATGGCAATCGCTACCGTCCCTGTGACAATCGCGCCGAGTGGCGCGTCTGCAACGGTGTGGTGGAAGCCGGCTCAGCCGAAACCCGCTGCTCCGGCTGCCGCCTGAATCGCACCATCCCGTCCATGTCCCGAGCCGAAAACCTGGTGCGCTGGAAACGCCTGGAAGCCGCCAAGCGGCGCATGATCGCCGGGGTCGGCAAGCTGGGGCTGGACGTCAACAGCGGCGGCGGCATGCGCTTCGACTTCCTGGAAGACAAGCGCAGCCACCCGGACGTGCTGGAGCACTTCGTGACCACCGGCCACAAGGACGGCGTGATCACCATCAATGTGCTGGAGGCCGACGAAATCCAGCGGGTCCAGCAGCGGGAGCTGATGGGCGAGCGTTACCGCACGGTGCTGGGCCATATCCGCCACGAGGCCGGACACTTCTTCTACCCGCAGCTGGTCACCGACCTGGCGGGGTTTACAGCCCTGTTCGGAGACCCGGCGGCCGACTATGACGCCGCACTCAACGCCTACTATGCCAACGGTCCCGCGGACGGTTGGGAACAACGGCATATCAGCGCCTACGCCAGTTCTCACCCGCTGGAGGACTGGGCGGAATGCTTCGCCCATTTTCTGCATATCGAGGACACCCTGGAGACCGCGATCTACCACGGCCTGTCTGATGACCCCGGGGATGAACCGCGGGGGCGCATCAACGCCTGGGCGCGTTTCGTGATACCGCTGAACGAACTGGGACGCAGCCTCGGGCAGCGCGATCACTACCCGTTTATTCTCACCCCGGTGGTCATCGAAAAACTGCTGTTTGTACAGAATGCGGTGGCGCAGGCGGCCACCGCGAGCGGCTGACTAGTCGCGGCGGCGCTCGTCCGCGGCGGAGGTTTCCAGGACCGGGCGCAGCGATGCCGAGCGCTTTTCCCACTCGAACTGCGGCAGGTCCAGGAACGCCTGCTTGATGGCCGCTGACCAGGCCCGGCGCAGGGTCGTCAGGTAGGAGTCTTCCTCGGTCAGCTTGATGTAGTGATCTGACTCGAAGGTATCGTTCTCGTACACCAGCACTTCCACCGGTGGGCCCACGGTGGCGTTGGCGCGCATGGTGGAGTCCATGGAGACCAGCGCGCAGCGCGCGGCATCCTCGAGGCTGGTGTCTTCACGCAGAATGCGGTCGAGAATGGGCTTGCCGTACTTGCTTTCGCCGATCTGCAGGTAACGGGTTTCTTCAGACACAGAGATAAAATTGCCGGCCGAGTAAATCATGTAGATGGAGGGCTTGTTACCCTCGATCTGTCCACCGACGATGAAATTCACCGAGGTGTCGACGTCGGATTCCGCCGTGGAGTCGCTGGCCGCGGCCTGCTGCTCGCGGCTGACCCGGCTGACGTAGTTGGCCACCTCGACCATCTTGTTGCAGCTCAGCAGCGACTCCGCTTCCTCATCTTCCATATCCCCCTCTATCTGGGAGATAACCGCCTGTGAGGTCGCCAGGTTGCCGGCGCTAAGCACCACAATCATGCGGTCGCTGCCGAGGTCGTAGGTATGCATCTTGGAGTAGGTAGAGAGGATGTCGGGGCCCGCATTGGTGCGGGAATCGGAGCAAAACACCAGGCCATCTTTGGCCGCTATCGCCACGCAATAGGTCATCGTTTGGGGGACCCTTCCATAATTATGTTTTTGTGATTGAGGCGGAAAATAACAGCTTTTCCAGTGCGACGGAATTATCCAATCAGCTTTTTTTGTACGGGCTGCGCACCAGTCTGGCGCACATTGATTTTCATGTCCTGCAAAGCCCCGTATGACGCTGCCATTGGCTGCAGTCAGTGTTTACTCGCGGCCCTGGGCTGCACGCCCCGGACTACGCGCCTCGGGCTGCGCGCCCCGGGCTGTGCATCGAAAGGCGCGACCACTAAGCTTGTAGCATGCTCTTCAATCCCCATCTGATCCCCGGGCCCGTGCTGCTCCTGCTGGGCCTGCTTATGCTGGCCGGGCTGGCGCTCGCAGCACGCTACGCACCCTGGCAGGCCCTGCGCGAAGTACCCACCCGTATCCACCTGGTGCTGGGGGCAAGCCTGGGCTGCACCTGCCTGTGGCTGATGAGGGTCAAGCTGGGCGACGTGGCCAGCGTGCACCTGCTGGCGATGACCAGCGTGACGCTGGTACTGGGCTGGTGCCTGGCGGTGCTGGCCGGCAGCCTCGCCCTGGTAATACAGGTAGTGCTGCTGGGAGAACCGCTGGCGGCAATACCCGCCGGCTGGCTGTTCACGATTGCCATCCCTGCGAGCCTTACCAGCTTGCTGCTGACCCGACTGCCCCGCCGGCAGAACCTGTTCCTGTACACACTGGGTGCGGGCTTTGCCGGCGGCATGTTGAGCGTGCTGGCGGTGGCGGTGCTGGCCGCACTTTTCCTGTGGCTGATCGGCCACGGGGCACTGGCAGCACGCGGCCTGGAAGCCGCACCAATGCTGGCCCTGGTCCTGTTTCCCGAGGGCTTTATCAACGGCATGCTGGTAACGGCTGCCTGTGTCTTCTTCCCCGGCGCTGTTAAGACCTTCGACGAGCAGCTTTATTTCGGCGAGGACGATTCGGAATAAGGCAAATAGGGCTGTTGTAGAGGAAACGCAACGATTCGGGTCTATACTGAACGGCCTATGACGCTCTACGACGAAGCCCAGACCAACCTCAACCTGCGCGTTGGCGACCTCGACGCCAGCCAGTTTGTACCGCGCGAGATCAGCTGGCTGTCCTTCAATGCCCGGGTTCTCCAGGAAGCCGCCAACCCGGAAACACCCGTCATCCAGCGCCTGCGTTACCTGGGTATTTTCTCCAACAACATGGACGAGTTTTTCCGGGTACGGGTCGCCGAGGTGCGCCGGCTGCTGTCGCTGTCCACGGGCGCGCTCCGGCAGCAGTACAAGGAACTGCTGGAGATGATCCAGACCCGGGTGGTGGAGCTGCAGGCCGAGTTCGACCGCATTTACGAACAGGTGCTGCTGGAACTGCGCAAGCGCAAGATCTACATGGTCAATGAGGAACAGCTCGAACCGCACCAGGCTGAGTACGTGCAGCGCTTCTTCAGGGCCCAGGTGTTACCGGAGCTGGAACCGATCATGCTGTCAGACGGCAAGACCATGCCCAACCTGACCGACGAGTCGATCTACCTGGCAGTGGATATCGTGGCCGAAGGCGAGCACCGCTATGCCCTGGTTGAGGTACCCACCGACCGGGTATCCCGCTTTATCGAAATCCCTCGCAAAAGAGGGAAAAAGGGCAAGGTGTTCATCGTTCTCGACAACATCATCCGCTTCTGTATGCCCCAGGTATTCCGCGGCGTGATCAAGGTCGACAGTTCCTCGGCCTACACCATCAAGTTCTCGCGGGACGCCGAACTGGAAATGGACGCCGGCATTTCCGACAGCCTGATTGAGAAAATGGAAATCAGCCTCAAGCGCCGCCAGAAGGCGGAAGCCGTGCGCTTTGTCTACGACGCCGAGATTCCCGACCACCTGCTGACGTTCCTGACCAAGCACTTCAACGTCCGCAAGTACGACAGCCTCATCGCCGGCGGGCGCTACCACAACTCCAAGGACTTCATGGGCTTTCCCAACGTCGGCCCCAAGTATCTGGAATACAAGCCCCTGCCGCCCATACCCGTTGAGCGACTGGAAGCCGAGGGCAGCATCTTCGAGAAGATCCGCGAAAAAGATGTACTGCTGTACTACCCGTACCACTCCTTCGACTACATCATCAATATGCTCAAGACTGCAGCCCTCGACCCGGCGGTCAAGAGTATCCAGATTTGCCTGTACCGGGTGGCCGGTAGCTCCAGGGTGTGTGACGCCCTGATCAACGCCGTGAACAACGGCAAGCGGGTGCTGGCGGTGGTGGAATTGCAGGCCCGCTTCGATGAGGAAGCCAACATCAACTGGGCGGAACGGCTGGCGGACAATGGCGTCGAGGTGATGTTCGGAGTCGCCGGCCTCAAGGTACACAGCAAGCTCATCCTGATCGAGCGCGAGGAAGAAGGCGATATTGCGTTTTATAGCCATATCGGTACCGGTAACTTCAATGAGAAAACCGCCAACCTGTATACCGATTTCAGCCTGCTGACCTACGACCAGGGCATCGGCAAGGACGTATTCAACGTTTTCGACTTCCTGCGCTTCAACTACAAGCGCCCCAGCTATAGACACCTGCTGGTGTCGCCGCACAGCAGCCGCTCGGGACTGTACGAACTGATGGACCGGGAGATTTCCAACGCGCGCGACGGCTACCCGGCGGCCATGACTTTGAAGTGCAACAACCTCGCCGACCGGGAAATGGTACTGAAGCTCTACGAGGCCAGCGCCGCCGGGGTCGAGGTCAAGCTGATCGTGCGCGGTATGTGCACCATGCTGCCCGGCGTGCCGGAGCTGTCAGACAATGTCACCGGCATCAGTATTGTTGATCGCTACCTGGAACACCCACGGGTCTATACCTTCTACAACCGCGGGCAGCCCAGGTATTACATCGGCTCGGCGGACCTCATGACGCGCAACCTCGACTACCGGGTCGAGGTGCTCACCCCCGTACATGACACCGACGCTCAGCAGCTACTGCAGGATGTGCTCGACCAGCAGTGGCATGACAACGTCAAGGCGCGGGTGCTGGACGAGGGGCAGTCGAATGAAATGATGGGCGGCCGCAAGAGCGTGAAGATCCGCAGCCAGGAGAGCATTCACCGCTACCTGCAGACCGGCAAGCTGCCCCGCTACCCGAAGTCAACGATCGCCCAGCCTGCCAAGCGGCGCCGCAAGCGCAAGAGAGCCTAGGAGCGCCGACTGGCTTCCAGGCGCAGGCCGTCGAAGAAAATGCGCGTACTGCGCTCCAGCAGCTGGTAGGCATCGGCGCCCGGCAGGAAACGGTCAACCTGCTGGTTCATCGCCAGCGAGGCCAGGCCGTGCACCATGGCCCACAGCTCGGTCGCCAGCTCAATGGGATCCACCGGGGCGATGGATTCGCGCTCACAGACCGCGGCCACGGTATCGGCCAGCACGTAGAAGCCCGAACCGCGCATATCCATTCGTTCGTCTTCCATGGCCCGGGCACCCATGTCGCCCCACATCAGGTCATGGAAATTGCGGTGCTCGAGCATAAAGCGAATGTAATTGCTGCCGAGCGCGACGATAGCCTCTTCGGAGCCCATGTCCTTGTCGGCAATCGCCGCCCGGGCGGTCTCTGTCAGGCCCATGAAGCACAGGTGGGACACCGCTTTCAGCAGCTCATCACGATCGCGGAAATGCCGGTAAGGTGCGGCGCTGCTTACGCCCGCGCGGCGGGCGGCTTCGACCATGGCGAACTCGGTGGAGCCGCTCTCTTCGATCAGCTCCGCCGCGGCCAGGATCAGCGCATTGCGCAGGTCGCCGTGGTGGTAGCTGGCCTTGTCCTGGAGCGCTGCTGCCATCAGCTGGCCATGCGCTCCAGGGCCGGGCCGGGCGGCGGCGCCAGCTGTACAGGCTGTGCAGCGGCCTGGGGCTTGTTGCGGTTGGCCAGCAGGAACATGGGCGGCACCAGGTAGAAAGACACGACTGTCGACAACAATACCCCGCCGGCGATAGCCATGGCAAAGGGCGGCCAGAACTGACTGCCTTCCAGGATCAGCGGCAGGAAGCCACCAAAGGTGGTGATGGTGGTGGATACAATGTGGCGACTGGAGTCCATCACCACGTCGCGCATGGCGATGCGGTTGCAGCGCATGGATTTCTCGTCGATCTGCAGCGCCGTCATGATGATGATGGCCGCATTGATGGATACACCCACCGAGCCGATCACGCCAATGAAGGCCTGGATACCGAAGGGGTAGCGGAAGATCGCCAGCGACAGCAGGCTCAAGCCCAGCGAACAGACGCACACCAGGAAGGCCACCGCAGACAGGCGCCAGGAGTTGAAGGTCACCACGATGGTGGCCACCAACAGGGCCAGCACGGTTCCCACCGGCGCCATGATATTCGAGACCACTTCGGCTCGCTCGTCGGCATCACCGCCAATCTGGTAGCGGTAACCTGCCGGCATGGCGATCGGATTCGCCTCGAGGTCAGCCACCAGCACCTTGAGGGCTTCTTCGGGCAGTACGCCGCGGGTGATGTACGCCTGCACCCGGTTGATACGCACGCCATTCTTGCGGCCAATGGGGCTGCGAGAGGGCTCCAGCTGGTAGCCACCAAGGGTGCTCAGGGCCACACCGGGCAGTTGCTCTCCAGAGACGACGCCGGCCAGCGGCAGGCGAATGCTGGCAATCTGGTCGGGGCTCGACCAATCGGTTTCAGACAGGCGCGCACGCACCGGCAGACGCTCAGTGTCTTCCAGCACCTCGCCACCGACCGCGCCCTGCAGGCCGGCCTGCAGTGAGCGCGATACGTCGGCCAGCTCAAGCTGCGCCAGGCGCAGTTTCTCCTCGTCGAGGCTGAACACCAGCTTGGGCGCACCGGCCACCAGGCTGGTGGTACTGTGAGTCACCTGCGGAATGCTCTCCATGCGCAGGCGGAATTCCTCGCCCAGGGAACGCAGCACATCGAGGTTGGGCCCGAACAGTTCGATCTCCAGCGGCGCGGACACCGGCGGACCCTGGTCGATACCGCGCACCACGGCGCGGGCTTGCGGAAATTCACGGTCCAGCACTACCTGCAGATCGCGGATCAGGGCGTCGGTCTGGTTCTCGTCACGGGTCAGCACCAGGGCCTCGGCGTAGCTGGAAATGCCTTCCTTGCTACCCATCATGTTGTAGTAGAAGTCAGGCGCGTTCTCGCCCAGCATCCAGTCCACACGCCGCACCAGCTGGTACTCGCGCAGCCTGGCGTCCATGCCTTCCACTACCGAGCGCGTGTCGTAGATGGAGCGCCCGTCCGGCAGCTTCACCTGAATATAGAACTGGTCGCGGTCAGTGCCCGGGAAGAACTGCGCGGTCAGGGTAGGGAAGGCCAGGAAACCGGCCACCGGCAGCACCAGCGCCAGGGCGATAGAGCCCAACGGGTGACGCAGGGACCAGTCCAGGGAATTCGACAGTGCGCGGCCCATGCGGCCGCTTTCCATGCCGTTATCCCACCAGTGACGGTTCTCCTTGTAGAGCCCGCCGGGCAACAGCCAGGCCGCCAGCACCGGGGTGACGACCAGCGCCAGCAGCAGCGACGAGGCCAGCATCATGATCACCGCCTTGGCGATGCTACCGACAAAGTCGCCGGCGGGCCCAGGCAGGATGGCCATGGGCATGAAGGCCAGGATGGTCGTGGCGGTAGAGGAAAACAGCGGCAGGCGCAGGCGGTGCACCGAGTTGCCGATAGCCTCCACCATGGGCACACGCTTCAGCAACTGCTTGCGCACCTCGTCGGTCATGACGATGGAGCCGTCTACCAGCAGGCCCAGGGCCACCACCAGCCCGGTTACCGACATCTGGTGGATCGGCAGGCCCGTGTAGTACATCAGGCACAGGGACATCAGCGAACACAGGGGCAGGATCACAGCCACCACCACCGCGGCCCGCCAGCCCAGGGTAAACAGCAGTACCAACAGTACCAGCAGCACCCCCATCAGCAGGTTCTTGCTGACCTCGGCGAGACGGGCCTCGGTGTAGACACTCTGGTTGTAGCTGGTCTCGATCAGCAGGCCGGCGGGGGCCTGTTGCTGGAAGCGCTCGACGAAGGCGTCGAAGCCCTGGCTCCACTGGTCGACCTGGCGCCCCTCTTCCATTGAGATACCCACCAGGATGCCGCGCACGCCCTCTACCAGAGCGATACTGGGCGGTGGCGTCACCTCGGCCTTGAAGACCCGGGCGATGTCGGACACGCGCACGGCGCGCCCCTCGGCGCCTGAGCGCACAATGACTTCGCGGATGCGCTCGAGGGAATCGAAATCGCCGGCCACTTCGATGAGAAGGTCGTTGTCGCGGCCACTGGCCCGCCCGGAGGCGAGCTTGGCATCCGCCGACTGCAGCGCAGCCGCCACCTGCGCCACGGAGATGCCGCGGGCAATCAGGGCGGCTTCATCGAGCTCGACGCGCACTTCCTCCAGCGGCTCACCGTGCAGCTCGACCAGCTTGGTGCCCGGGAAGTTGCGGGCCTGGTCGGCGAAGTCTTCGGCGACCCGCTTGATAATCGCCATCGGCACCTCGCGATCAGGCTGCGGACGGATGGCGACGATACGGGTGTTGGCGACGGTAATCTCGTTGTCGAACTGGGGCGCCAGCACGCCGGGCGGGAAGCTGACCTGGGCGTCGCTGACCGCGTCGCGAATCTCGGTCCAGGCACGCTCGATGTCGGCTGCGGACATGGTGTCGTCCACTTCCACGGAGACCACCGATACCCCGGTGCTGGAGGTGGATTCCACTTCCACCACCTCGGGTATTTCACGAATCTCGTCTTCCAGCGGTCGACTGACCAGGGCCTCCACCCGCGCCGGGTTGGCGCCCGGGAAGAAGGTGGTCACGGTAGCCCGCAGGTTGGTAATGGTGGGGTCTTCCTGGCGCCCCACCGAGCGCAGGCTGGCCATCCCGACCAGCAGGATGACCAGCACCACCAGGGTGAAGTAGCGCGAATTCCTGTACAGCAGCTTTGCCAACATCTCAGCTCTCCTGCGCGACCAGCGGTTCTACGGGGGTACCAGGGGCGACGCGATGCACCCCGTCGGTGATATAGCGTTGCCCTGCTGCGAGGGAGCCGCGCACATAGGCGAGGTTCCCCTTCACATCCAGCACTTCCACCGCCTCGCGAACGCTGACCGCGCCGCCATCGGTGGTTTCCAGGCGCAGCACGGTCCACAGGCCGCGCTCGCCTTCCAGCAGCGCTGACAGCGGCAGCCAGCCACCGGTGGACGCCACGGTCTCTTCGAGACGCAGGGTGACGGGCTCGCCGTCCAGGCCGCGGGCGGCATCCGGCAATTCAAATACCGCGGTCGCGGTCAGCGTCGCCGGATCGACATCCGGGCGAATCGAGCGCAGCACGGCGTCAAAAGCTTCCCCGCGCAGTACCAGCCGGTATGATTGGCCCGGCTCCAGCAGCGCTGTCTGCTCGGCAGCAATACCGATGTGCGCTTCGCGGCTTCCGGCGGCTACCACCCGCACCACCGGCATGCCGACATTCACGACCGCGCCAGCATTGACCAGGCGCTGGGCGACGACACCGTCATAGGGCGCCCGCAGCACGGATTTGTCGAGATCGATGTCGATGCCACGCAGTTGCGCCTGGACACTTTCAAGCTGCGCTTCCAGGGCCTGGGCCCGCAGCCGGGTTTCGTCAAAGGCTTCTTCCGACACAGCACCGGTGGCCTGCAGGTCACGCTGGCGCTTGGCCTTGATGCGTGCCAGCTCCAGCTCCGCGGTGACGCGCTGCAGGTCTGCAGCCACCGCCTGGCGACGGGCTTCGAGCTGGGCGGTATCCAGTCGCGCCAGTACATCGCCGGTGCTCACTGTCGAGCCCTCGGTGACTTCCAGCAGGGCCACGGAGCCCGGCACTTCGAAACCGAGGTCAGACTTGCGCCCGGCACGCACCAGGCCCAGGAAGGACACCTCCCGACGGTAGCTGTCCTGGGTGCTGAAGCTGGCCACCGGCACCGGCATGGGGGCGCGGGTGGCAGTTTCCTGCTCCAGGTTGACCCGGCCGTGCAGGGCCAGGGTGATCAGGGTAATGGCCCCGGCGGCAACGCCCAGTGCTACCAGGCTTGTCTTGCGGGATGCACGGCGCCGGGCGCTCGCGAGGCCCTCGCTGCTGACACTGTCTGTCTTCGATACCTCTTCCACAACTACCTCTCCACTCGCTGCGCTTCAGCCCGTCGCCGTGTGCGGTCCAGGGCCTGCCGTCAATGTAAGACCAATTAACATGAAATGTTACAAGCTATAACATGTACGTCAATGCCAGGCGGGTGGATGCCTGCATTAACGCCTAGAAAATCGGCAAATTTGCGCAAATATGCACAATTTATGGAAGAGAGTTGAGGAAATTGTGCAGCTACGCCCCAAAAACGGGCGTTTTCAGCGTGCGGCGGCGCCCGCGGGAGCCATGCGCAGGGTGACTGCGCGGCGGTGATAGATGATCAGGGTGAGCCCCACCACCAGCGGCACCGCCCACAGGGCCGGGGTCAGGGCCAGTTCCGGCACCAGGCGCACGGCCCCGAAGGCGAAGAACGCGGTGTAGACGGATATCCCCGCCCCCACCAGCGCCTTGATGTGCTCGCGGATGCGCGCCACCGGGCTGGGGGTGATGCGATACAGGAACCACAGGTTGGTAGCCACGGTGGCAAAGCCGACCATGGACATGCCCATCATCATCGGTTGCTGGATAAGCCAGCCCTGCCAGAAGCAGTTCACTGAAGCCACTGTGAGAATCAGCTGGGACAGCAGGTTGTGCCAGGCGCGGTTGCGGCTGTGATCGCGCCGGTTGTTGATGACCAGCCAGCCCTGCCAGGCGAGGTTAACCGTGAGGATCGCCAGGTACAGCATCATCCAGCCGAAGATGCCGCTGATCATGGCAGGGTCGGAGAATATCGGGTGGTCCACCAGGTGAGGGTGAGTGCCCACCGGGTCGTAGAGAGTGGTCAGGGATATTCCCACCGCCACCGAGCCGGTAGCCAGCATGGTCATGGTAAACAGCGTGCCGAAGCGGCGGTGGTTGGTGCCGCCCTTGCGGCCCGCCACCGGTACCCAGAACACCACCAGG
The DNA here is from genome assembly GCA_030066555.1 of Halieaceae bacterium. Classification (GTDB taxonomy): domain Bacteria; phylum Pseudomonadota; class Gammaproteobacteria; order Pseudomonadales; family Halieaceae; genus JANQIO01. The sequence continues at coordinate 35,573 of JASJBK010000004.1, read as the reverse complement.
CCGGTGGCCCCGGTAACGATATGCAGGGCGACAAGTATCTCGAACAGGGTGTGGCTGGACATGAATTTTCTATCATCCCATACTGCGCCGCATCACTACCTTACGGGGCAACGGCAGTCACACACCAGTATATCCCGCCCAAGCCGAACTCGCTCTGGTCCGTCGCGGCCCTGGTGAGGGTCCTGTGGCGCGGCGACGGTAACCTGCTGGAACTGCTGCCCGCGGCCGCCTACCGCTTCAAGGTGGGCAACCTCGGTTACTCGCGCCGCTCCACGGTGCTGTTCAACGACCCGGAGCTGGTACGCCAGATCATGAAGGACCCGGACGAGGTCTTTCCCAAGAGCGACCTGATGGTCAGCGCCCTGGAGCCTTTGATCGGCGAATCCATCTTCGTCACCGATGGCCCGAAGTGGCGGCGCCAGCGGGCGATGATCGACCCGGCCTTCTCACAGCTGCGCATCAGCCACGCCTTCCCCGCCATGGATGCCGCGGTAGACGACTACGAGGCGGTGCTGTCGCAGCGCGCCACCAGCGGCGAGGCATTCTCGCTGGACCTCGCCATGAGCCACCTGACGGCGGACATCATCTGCCGCACGGTATTCTCGACCTCGCTGGACTCACAGGTCGCCATGGATGTGTTCGAGGACTTCACGGTATTCGAGCGCTCGGTGGCCCAGGTGGACATAAAGCGGCTGATCCTGGCGCCGGCCTGGAGCGAGGCGCCGCAGCCGGCGGAGGTATTGGGCGCCTGCGAGCGCATTCGCAAACACCTGGGACGCCTGGTGGATACCCACCTCGAAGCGGATGCTCGCTACGACGACATCGCCAGTGCGGTAATCGATGCCCGCGACGCCGACAGCGGCGAACCGTTCAGCCGCGAAGAGTTGATCGACCAGCTCGGCGTGTTCTTCCTGGCCGGCCATGAGACCACCGCCAGCGTTTTAACCTGGGTGTTTTATATTCTCAGCGTGCAGCCGGAGCTGGTAACCCGGCTGCGCAGTGAAATCGATACCGTGGTCGGCGATGACCCGGTGGAGTTCACGCACCTGCGACAGCTGCCGCTGGTACGAGCGGTATTTCGCGAGGCACTGCGACTCTATCCGCCCATCACCTTTATTCCAAGGGTCGCGCTCAAGGCCACCCAGGTGGGCTCGCGCAAACTGAAGCGCGGCGCGCTGGTGATGATTGCCCCCTGGACGCTGCACCGCCATCGCGACCTGTGGGAAAACCCTCACGCCTTTATTCCCGAGCGCTTCCTGCCGGAAAACGAGGACGTCCTCACACCGGGCGCCTACATTCCCTTCGGGCAGGGGCCACATACCTGTGTCGGCGCCGGCTTCGCCCAGACCGAGAGTGCCCTGATCATCGCGCGTCTGGTGCGGCGCTTTGACTTCGAGTGCCTTGAACCCAACCGGGTGAGACCGGCGGCGCGACTGACCACGCGGCCTGCCGAGCAGGTGTTCTGCCGGGTGCGAGACGCTCAGGCCTGAGGTTCGGTACCGCCGGACAACCAGGCAATATCGCGCTGGGTCGCCTCCCCCAGCGTGATGCCGGTGGTGATCGCAGGCCAGAGGATCTCCCACGACATCGGCGTCATAAGCAGGAAGGGCAGCGGATCGCGCAGGGACCACACCACGTCACGGGAGGTAAACAGCCGCCTGAAGCGACGCCCGCACTCGGCGGGTCGCAGGATGGCCGCGTAGGCCTCGGTCAGGGTCGAGTAGGCCCACTGCATGCGCGTGACCGGCTTGAGGGGAATCGTATCGACGCTCTCTGGCGACAGCATGGCCCGGCCGAGGGCGGCACTATCGAGGAAGTGGACACCGCTGGTCGGCCGCGGGTTGCACTCGATGGCCCAGGCCTCGCCCTGGGCGTCGACAATAAAGTCGAAGGCGATAAAACCGCTGTACTTGATGCCTTCGCAGAATTTCCTGATCCAGCTGTGCACAGAAGCAGCCACGTCTACACGCTCGAAGCAGATGGCCACAGTACCGGCATAGACCGCGCCGCGATACAGCACCGTCACCAGTTCCCGGCCCTCGTGCAGCAGCGTCAGGGAACTGATGTGGTCGCCCTCGACAAAACCCTGTACCAGCATGCCCGCCTCGCCCATGCTGTGGCGTGCACCATCGCGACACAGGCTAACCCCGATGCCCGAACAGCTGTGGGCGGGCTTGGCGACATAGTCTCCTGCTGCCATCAGTTCAGCGGCCGCTGCGTCGGTCTCAGGATGGGTAGGTGGTACCGTCAGTCCACGAGAGTCCGCGTAGCGCGCAAACGCCAGCTTGTCGTGCAGGCGCGCCAGCGCAGCAAAATCCGGGCACAGCAGCCGCACATGAGCGGGCAGCGATTCCCGCAGGGCGGCCACATGCAGGGCTTCCTCCGATACCGGTACCACCAGCTCTACGTTTTCCCGCGCGATAACGTCGAGCAGCTCGCGCAGGTAAGCCCGTCGATCCTGGTTCGGCGAAGTGACCTGGTAGCTGGCGGCAACCGCCCGCGACGGTTTGCAAACATGCCAGCGAAACGGCTCCGCGATCACCACCCTACAGCCCGCGGCGCGCAGCGCCCGCGCCAGTTCCAGGGCTTTCGGCAGGCGCCCGAGAGTCAACAGCACCGTGGGGCCGGTTTGTGGTGTACCCGCCAGAAACTTGTGAAACGCGTCAAACATGACGGGATAAATCCTGAAATGTGTCACAAACAGCTTAAAACATATGCTGACCGCGTATGCAAAGATTGAACAGCATGCTTGCGCAAAGCAGATAGTGGTCACAAAATGTTGCAACTCAAAAATGAATGGCCTGCTGGCCGCCACCTGCAAGGGCAAAATAACGCTCATGACCGAGCATAAAGATTCGTTGAGGGCGCTGGACGAAGCCCTGCCGCTGCAGGAGCGCCTCGTGGCCGCGCACGAATCACTGCAGGACATGTTTCCGTTTATCGTGCGGATCGCCATCGCCATTTACGACGACAAAACCGACACGCTCAGTACCTACATGCATTCAAGCGGTGGCGACAACCCGCTGGACCACTACCAGTCGTCGATGTCAGAGGCGCCATCGCTGAAAGCCATTCTCGACCAGAAGCTGCCGCGAGTGATCAACCATGCGGTCACCTTCGACGACGGCTCCTCAGAGCACACGCAGCGCATCGGGCGCGCCGGCTACGCCGCCAGCTACACGCTACCCATTTTCAATGAGGGCGTGTTTATCGGCTTCATCTTTTTCAACTCGAACCAGCGCGACGTCTTTACCGAGCGCGTGCTGCGGCAGATTGATCCCTATGCGCACCTGATCTCGCTGATGATCATCAACGAGTTGTCCTCGATCCAGACGCTGGCGGCCGCCATCAGTACCACCGGGCGCATTACCCATGTGCGCGACCCGGAAACCGGCAGCCACCTGGACCGCATGTCGCGCTACAGCCGGTTGATTGCCCAGGCGTTGGCGGAAAAGTTCGAACTATCCGACAGCTACATCGAGCACATCTTCATGTTTGCGCCGCTGCACGATATCGGCAAGATCGGCATTCCCGACAGCATCCTGCTTAAGCCGGACAAGCTCAACGATGCGGAAATGGCCATCATGAAGAGCCATTCCAAGGTCGGCGAGGGCATCATCAACGACCTGATCAGCAACTTCGGCCTGCAGAATTTTGAGCATACCGCGATGCTGCGCAACATCACCGCCTATCACCACGAAGCGGTGGACGGCAGTGGCTACCCCAACGGCATCAAGGGAGATGCGATTCCGCTGGAAGCGCGCATCGTGGCCGTGGCCGATGTATTCGACGCTCTCACCAGTTCCCGCCCCTACAAGGACGCCTGGAGCAATTCCCACGCAGTGGACACGATGATGAGCATGGCCGGCAAGCGCCTGGACGCCGACTGCGTCATGGCGCTGCTGACCCAGATGGACGAAATCGAGAAGATTCAGCAGCAGTTCGGCGAAGATACCTTCGGCTGACTCGGCGAGCGAATCGCAGCTCCCCTACTGTGACAGCAGCGCTGAGCGCAATGCCCTGGCCTGGGCCTGGATGCGCCGGGTGTTTTCCGGGCCCATCCGCAGCAGTTGCTTGTGCACTTCCGGCAGGCGTTCGAGGTTGGGATCTTCGTACTTGTAGACGGCCTCGACCTTGCGGATTTCAATGGGGCGCTCGATCACCGGCGCCTCGATGACGCGGTCCAGGCCTCGAATCAGTGCATTGTCGAAGTCTTCCGCCTCGTAACCCAGCATCGCGTAGGCCTCCTCCAGCAGCGGCCGGAATCGATTGAAGGCCGCCACCAGCAGAGCCGTATCCAGCGACTCGATGGCACGGGCATAGCTGTCATAACGCCGGAAGCCCACTGGGTCCATGAGTGCCTGGTTACCCCGCTTGCGAACCGCAAACTTGCCTTCTGGCGGAATTACCGGCAACAGCTTGTACTGCAGCACCCCGCGGCTCAGGCCATCGAGTACTGCCGCGCCGCGTTCCACCAGGTTGTCGGCCTGCAGCACAGGAGCCAGCGGACCTACGGCCAGCGCCGGTCCAAGCTGTTCGCGCAGGGCGGCATCGCTGGTTTCGAGCGTCAACGGCGGCTCCGGGGGCGGCGCAGGGGCAGGAGCCGGCTCGGGCTCGGGGGCCGGGGTCGGCTCGGGAATATCGGGCGCCGGCTCGGGTTCCGGGTCAGGCAGCGCTGCCGGCTCCGGTTCGACCACCGGGGCCGGTTCGGGCGGAGCCGGTTCTTCGTCTTCGCCGGAGGAGAACCACCACACAGCCAGTACCACCAGCACAACCAGCCCCGCCAGTATCGGCACCATGGGCGGCCCACCCGCCAGTCCGGGTTCACTGATGCGTTCGCTGGGGTCTGCCTGCATATTCCTGTTCCTTCTGGGTTGTCCTACCAGCCTAGCACGGCAGGCCGCTGCTGCCTTGCTGATTGGAGTACAGAACCTGGAAAGAGTGCCCGGTAGTCAGGGATTCATGGGAAAGCTCTGCCAGGCGCCCCGCTCAATCCAGGAGCGGTGGCGCTGCTGGGGTTGGCTCGCAAGCTGCAGGTGGTCGATCTGCAAAGGTTCGACCTCCAATAGCAGGAAAGAGGCGGGCGGGCTCTGAGTGACCGGGATATCGGCGCCCTCACCGAGCGCCGCACCCGGGTCGCGCCAGAAAAACTGAGCGCGGGCCGCATCCGACATGGCATTCCAGAGCCGCTCGCGAGCCGGCGCTTCCACTGCCCCGGCATCGTGCAGGGCCGCGCGGCCGCGAATGCGGAACTGCTCGCGGCTGCGAACAAAGTACCAGCACACCTCCACCTGCGGATTGGTAGCAAGCTGGGTGTGCTTCTCACTGCGGGCGTCGGTGGCGACCTGCAGTCGCTGGCCGTCTTCGCTGAAGCCGCGAAACACCACGGTACGGTTCGCGGGCCAGCCATCCTCGGCCAGCGTCGCGAGCTGGAAGTAGCGGTGATCGGCATCGCGGCGATTGCGCCGCAACGCCTCGGCGAGTGATTCGCGCCAGTTGTAGTTCACGGTGGCCTCCTGCTGCGGCATGCCTGATACCGGCATGATACGCAGGTGGCGAAGGATCAGCGCACGGAGGCGTAAACCTCGTTGCCCCAGCCAATCAGGGTGTCGTTCTTGAAGACCAGCGGCGTGGTCTCGTCGCGGGTGGTGTCGCCATCAGAATGCCGATGCTGGGTGCGGAAGAACAGCACGCGGTACTCGTCATCATCGCGGGTGAAAGCTTCTGAGAAGCTCGGCGTTCCCAGCTTGCGGACCACTTCGCTGCGCTCCATGCCGATATCAAGGTTGGCGATGGCCTTGCTATTGCGCTCTTGCTCGCGCTCCCAGTCACTGCTGCCCACCCAGCCGGGCTCTCCGTTGACTATGACACAGCCAGACAGTGCCAGGGTGGCTGCAAGGGCGGTCAGGATGCTTACTACGCGTTTCATTGTGTTCTCCTCAGTACAACACAGGCCGGCGGGCGCCAGCCCTTATGGTGTTATATTGCACTATATCACCAAGATGAGCAATAGGCAGGTCAGGATTCGTGACGGCTTTGAAAGTCAGGTTGGCCGCCCGCTTCGGGCAGCCAGGGGATCAGACGTGCATCAGTCGCGCCAGGGTCTCGGAGCGATCGCGCAGGGTCATGCTCAAGGCCTTGGCGAGAGACTTGAGAATCTTGACGCCAATCTCTGGCTGTTCGGACACCAGCTTGTCAAAATCGTCGCGCTTGAGAATCAGCACCTGGGTTTCGGTGGCGGCTACCACGTCCGCTGAGCGGGTCAGGCCATCGATGATCGCCATCTCCCCCACCGACTCGCCCTTGCCAACCTTGGCGATGGTAGCGTCGCCGTCATCGGCACGCTTGATTACCGACAGCTCACCCTCTACAACGAAGCATACCGAGCGTCCACTGCTGCCCTGCTTGTAGATTACTGTTTCCGGTTCAAGCTTCTTGAAGATGAGCCACTTCTGGATTTCCTGGACTTCGTCCACGTTCAGGGAATCGAACAGCGGCATCTCCGATATGAGAAAACTCTTCGAAAGCTGCATTGCTTGCCTCGTCTCGTCGCCATACCAATGGTAGCGCGACGTTATGCCTGTAGGACCCTGATCGCGGTCGTGAAATTATACGGTGTTGGCGACCGGCCGCCGTGAAATTTTAGCAGCACTGGCTGCCTCTGTGACCGGCCTCTCATTTACACAGCAGCTGACACCGGCCTGCGGCGGCCTCCCGCCACCACCGCCGTCTACCAGTGCAACTAACTTGCCTGGAAAAGTACGACAACCGGTTTCCTACCAGGCCGCCAAAAGCGGCGGCTGTAGCGGTCAGCGCAGCGACGCGTTGATGTTTTCCAGCACGTGGTTGCCCGGGCAGAGGTCCGATTCGGACAGTGTGTTGAGGGGCCGGTGCACCGTATCCAGGACCTCGTGCAGGTCGGGTGCGGTGCGGTCCAGGTAGACGAGGCCGGTCATCACCTTGCCGGCTTCCCGGTGCCTCGCGATGGCACTCATGGCTGAGGCCCTGTCGAAGGGGTCGAAGCCTTCCTCGAGTTTTCGCAGGTGTAGCACCGATCCATCGTGCATGGTGACCTCGGTGGAAGTGCCGGGCTCATAATGGGCCTTGATCTCCTCGCGCATGGGGACGAAATCTACCGTACCCGTGGCCTCGGCGTGCTCCCTGACAAACTCGTAGGATTTGGTCGACGCGGCGTTGTTATTGAAGGTCACGCAGGGCGACACCACATCCACCAGTGCGAAGCCGCGGTGACTGATGGCCGCCTTGATCAGCGGGATCAACTGCTCCTTGTCTCCCGAGAAGCTGCGAGAAACAAAGGTTGCGCCCAGGTTGAGGGCCGTGGCACAGAGATCGATGGAACTGAAAGGGTTGGGATCACCCTTCTTGCTGGCCGACCCCTCATCCGCGGTGGCACTGTCCTGACCCTTGGTCAGGCCATAGCAACCGTTGTTCATGACGATATAGACCATGTTCAGGTTGCGGCGGATGGCGTGGGTAAACTGGCCCATCCCAATGGAGGCGGTATCGCCATCGCCGGATACGCCCAGGTAAATCAGGTCGCGGTTGGCCATGGCGGCCCCAGTGGCCACCGAGGGCATGCGCCCGTGCACTGCATTGAAGCCGTGGGAGTTGCCGAGGAAATAGGCCGGTGTCTTCGAGGAGCAACCAATGCCTGACAGCTTGGCAATCTGGTGCGGGGGAATCGACAGTTCATGTACTGCGCGAATGATCGAGCCGCTGATGGAGTCGTGACCGCAGCCCGCGCAAAGGGTGGAGATAGTGCCCTCGTAGTCCTTTTTGGTATAGCCGAGTTCGTTGACCGGAAGTTCCGGGTGGCGAAAGGTGGGGTTGATGAAACTCATGCGGATTCTCCCTTGCCGGCACCGGCAGTTTCGCGCCGCAGGGGCGTCACATTGCTGCCAGGCAACTGTTGCAGGATCTGTTTGCGGATATTCCTTGCACTGATCGGCGTGCCATCAAAACAGAGCACGGACTTGAGTTTGTCGGGGCCGAACTCGAACTCGGCCATCAGCAGCGTGCGCAGCTGGGAGTCACGATTCTGCTCGATCACGAAGGTGAACTCATGCTGGTCAATGAAGGCTTCAACATCATCGTTGAAGGGGAAGGCGCGCACTCGCATGGCGTCAAGGTGCACGCCCTCCTCGGCCAGGTAGTCGAGCGCCTCCAGGCTGGAAGCCTCGCTGGTGCCAAAGAAGATCACCCCGTGGGACGTGGGCCTGGCGGCAGGCGTGAACTCCGGTGCAGGCACATACTGCTTGGCCGTTTCCCATTTCGCCATCAACCTCAGCATATTGCGCTCGTAGGCCTCGCCCACCTCGGTGTAGGCCGCGAACTCATCGCGCGAGGTGCCGCGGGTGACAAAAGCGCCCTTGTCCGGGTGAGTGCCGGGGATGGTGCGGTAACAGACCGCGTCCATGTCGACGTCTTCGTAGCGCCCGTAGCGTTCCATCTCGTTGAGTTCTTCGCGGGTCAGCACCTTGCCGCGATCGAAGCGCCGCTCGTCATCCCAGCTCAGCGGCGCCGACATGTTGTCGTTCATGCCCAGGTCGAGATCGCTGAGCATGATCACCGGGGTCTGCAGGCGTTCGGCCAGGTCGAAGGCCTCGGCCGCCATGTCGAAGCACTCCTTCGGAGTCGACGGGAACAGCAATACCTGCTTGGTATCGCCGTGGGAACAGTAGGCCGCCGAGAGTATGTCCGACTGCTGGGTGCGGGTGGGCATACCGGTTGAGGGGCCCGCACGCTGCACATCGATCAGCACTGTCGGCACCTCGGCAAAATAGGCGAGCCCCAGGAACTCCTGCATCAGTGACAGGCCAGGACCGCTGGTCGCCGTAAAGGAGCGGGCGCCGTTCCAGCTCGCACCGATGACCATGCCGATCGCCGCCAGCTCGTCCTCCGCCTGCACAATGGCGTAATTCTTGCGCCCCGTACCGGGGTCGATCCGCAGGCGCCGGCAGTAGGTCTCGTAGGCCTCGGCCACCGAGGTGGAAGGCGTGATCGGGTACCAGGCGGCAAAGGTGGCACCGCCATAGATACAGCCGAGCGCGGTGGCGGTATTGCCGTCCATCAGAATGCTGTCACCCACCAGGTCGCGACGCTCGACGCGAATAGAGATCGGGCAATCAAAATTCTCTTTGGCGTACTGGTGACCGAGCTCCAGGGCGTGGATGTTGGGCTTGATCAGTTTTTCCTTGCCCTTGAACTGGTCTCCGACAAGCCCGGTAAGCGCGGCAAAGTCGATGTCCAGCAGCGCCGCCAGCGCGCCGACATAGATCACGTTCTTGAACAGCTGGCGCTGGCGCGGGTCAGAGTAGGTCTGGTTGCAGATGCCGGTCAGCGGGATACCGATGATGTTCACGTCATTGCGGATCAGGCGCAGGTCCAGCGGCTTGGTATTGTCATAGATGAAGTAGCCACCCGGCTCCACTTCCTGGATGTCGTTGGGCATGCTCTGCGGGTTGACCGAGAGAATGATGTCAACGCCGCCGCGGCGACCCAGATAACCCTTCTCACTGACGCGCACCTCGTACCAGGTGGGCATGCCCTGGATGTTCGACGGGAAGATGTTTTTCGGACACACCGGCAGGCCCATGCGGAACAGGGCCTTGGCAAACATGTTGTTGGCGCTGGCCGAGCCGGTGCCGTTGACATTGGCAAACTTGATGACGAACTCGTTGACGGATTCGATGCTCTTCATGGTCTACGCCCCCGCCTTGGTCACGCCGTAGAGAAACTTCTGCATATCCCAGGCGGCCGTCGGGCAGCGCTCTGCGCACAGCCCGCAGTGCAGGCATACATTCTCGTCCTTCACCATGACCCGCCGGGTGGGCAGCTGGTCGGACACGTAAAGGTCCTGGGCCAGGTTGCCCGCAGGCGCCGACAGGCGTTGCCGCAGGTCTTGTTCCTCGCCATTGGCTGTAAAGCTGATGCAGTCAGTGGGGCAGATGTCGACGCAGGCATCACACTCTATGCACTTGGGCGTGTCGAACACGGTCTGAACATCGCAGTTGAGGCAGCGCTGGGCCTCGTAGAAGGCCGTTTCGACATCAAAGCCCAGCTCTACTTCCAGCTTGCGGTCCTTCAGCGTTCGCTTTTTATCGGCCTGCGGCACGAGATAACGCTCGTCACCCTCGACCCGGTTGTCATAGCTCCACTCGTGCACACCCATCTTCTGGGTCAGCAGGTTGGCCTGGGGCGGCGGCCGCTGGCTGACATCCTTGCCACTGCAATACAGGTCGATGGAAATAGCTGCCTGGTGGCCATGCGCCACGGCGGTAATGATGTTCTCGGGCCCGAACGCGGAATCGCCGCCGAAGAACACCCGCGGGTTGGTGGACTGGAAGGTCACCTCATCCACCACCGGCATGTCCCACTTGCCGAAGGCCAGCCCCACATCGCGTTCGATCCAGGGGAAGGAGTTCTCCTGGCCGATGGCCATCAGCACATCGTCGCAGGGCATGAATACCAGGTCCTCTCCGGTGGGTACCAGTTCGCGGCCGCCGTCCTCGTCGTAAACCGCTTCGACCTTCTCGAACACCACGCCCTGCAGGCGCCCGTCCTCGAGCACAAACTCCTTGGGCACGTGGTTATCGTAGATAGGAATATCTTCGTGCATGGCGTCTTCCTTTTCCCAGGGAGACGCTTTCATATCGGCGAAGGGGCTGCGCACCACCACCCGCACGTCTTCGCCACCGAGGCGACGCGCGGTGCGACAGCAGTCCATGGCGGTATTTCCGCCGCCCAGCACCAGTACCCGCTTGCCGATGCTGGCGGTATGCTCAAAAGCCACATTGGCCAGCCAATCGATGCCGATGTGGATATTCGCTTCGGCCTCCTGGCGGCCCGGCAGCTTCGGCAGGTCCTTGCCGCGCGGTGCGCCGGTGCCGACGAAGACGGCATCGTAATCCTGCTCGAGCATGCCCTTGAGGCTGTCGACATAGTGGTTGAAGGTGGTCACCACCCCCATGTCGAGGATGTAGTTCACTTCCTGCCGCAGCACTTCGATGGGCAGACGAAACGCGGGAATCTGGCTCAGCATCATGCCGCCGCCTTCCAGCTGCTCATCGTACATGTCGATCTCATAGCCCAGCGGCATCAGGTCGCGGGCCACCGTCAGCGAAGCCGGGCCGGCGCCGATCAGGGCGATCTTCTTGCCGTTTTTCCTGCGTGGAACCTTGGGCAGGCGCTGGTCGATCTCACTATCGGTTTTATTGTCAGCCGCTACGCGCTTGAGCCGGCAGATGGCTACCGGCTCGTCTTCGACGCGTTCCCGGCGACAGGCTGGTTCGCAGGGACGATCGCAGGTGCGCCCGAGGATGCCCGGGAACACGTTGGACTCCCAGTTGACCATGTAGGCATCATCGTAGCGGCCGGCGGCGATGAGACGAATGTACTCGGGCACCGGGGTATGGGCAGGACAGGCCCACTGGCAATCTACAACCTTGTGGAAGTACTCCGGGTTCTTGATATCTGTGGCATTCAATACAGCAACCCTCGGACTATGTTTTTTATTTTGTAAGACGCAGTATATGACAAATAATTGCGGCCGTTGCAGGTACCGAATGCCCCGTGGCCAGACCCGATGGGGTCGACAGTACCCGGTTCGCAAGCCCGGATGTGGCCGCTAGAATGGGTGGCCCAGATTCGAACGCATTCCGCCGGATGCAAAGGAGCACAGCTTGGTAGCAGTCTTACGGCAGTTACTCGACCCTGCCACCCGGGAGTCGCTGATCCAGGATATGTCTCGAGCCCCAATGATGGACGGGCGCCAGAGCGCCGGCACCCTGGGCCAGGACCTCAAGTCCACCCAGCAGGTGGACGCCACATCGGAAACCTACCGCGGCATGCTGAAGCGAGTAATGAGCGCGTTCCAGGCCCACGGGGAGTTCAACAAGCTCGCCGTGCCCAGGCGTATCCTGCCGCCGCTGTTCGCGCGCTATGGCGAAGGCGCCTTTTACAAGCGCCATGTCGACAATGCCTTCATGGGGCCCTTTCCCAGCATGCGTACCGACATGTCGATCACTATTTTCCTGAATGACCCGGACGAGTACGAGGGTGGCACGCTGTCACTGGAGACGCCGTTTGGGGTGCAGGAGTACCGATTGCCCGCCGGCGATGCCGTTCTCTACCCGACCCACTACCCGCATTGGGTCACCGAAGTAACCCGCGGCGAGCGACTGGCGATTGTGACCTGGATCGAGAGCCTCATTCAGGACCCGGCCCAACGCGAGGTCGCGGGTGACCTGGCAGACCTGATGGAGTGGGCTATCCAGGAAGAAATCGATCACGACGTACTGCTCAAGATCGAGAAGACCCGGCTCAACCTCCTGAAAATGTGGGCAAAGACCTGAGAACGCTCGTTCAGGCCAGGCCGGCCTGGGCGTACACAGGCGCGAGCTGTTTCTCGTAGCGCCGCCAGGACCCGACCGCTGAGGTAGACAGCGGCTTCCTGACCTGCGCCAGGCTCGCGGTCGCAACGGGACTGGCACGCCGGTGAAACTCCAGCCAGTTCCCGGGGCGCTCGAGTCCCGCATGACCAAACAGCATGGCGCTACTGGTATCCGGGTCCGTCACCAGGGCCTCGTAGTCCAGCACCGCGATGCGGTCGCCCAGCACCTCCACCCAGTGGGAACAGAGCGTGTCGAGTCCCGCCAGGTACTGCAGGCAGCCCTGCAGGCTCTGCGCCCATTGGTTGCCGGAGATGCGTGAGCGGAAGCAGGACCAGGCGACATCGCGCGGGTCCCGCTTCAGCCAGATAAAGCGCGCTTCGGGAAACAGGACCGCAGCAAGTCCAGCGTAGTTGTGATTCAGCAATGACTTGTCGGTGAAGTACTTGCCCACACTGAAGCGGCGCTGCAGCCGCCCCTGGTAGGCCTGCGCCATCTGCTGCCAGTCGCGCCGCGCAAACTGCTCGGCGCGTTGCATATCCGGCGGCTCCATGCTGGCCAGGGGCAGCGACGCAACGCGCATTAGCATGTGCTCGCCGGTTGCGGTAACGTCGTTCGCGGTCGCCAGGATCTGCTCCACCAGGGTGGTACCGGAGCGCGGCGCACCGAGCACGAACACCGCACCCGCCCCACCCGCCGGGTTGCGCCAGCGATCTATGCGCTCCGCGCTGAAACTTCCCTGCAGCCGGCGGTAGTAGTCGAGCTGCGGCTGTACTTTGAAGGGAGAGACCTGCTCACGCAATTGTGCCCCGCGCTGGATTCTCAGGAACGCCGTGTCGTAGTCGCCGGTTGCATCGTAGGCACGGCCAAGACCGTAGCACAGGGGGATCAACTGCTGCGGGTTGGTCAGCGTGGCCGCCAGCTGCTCCATGGCGGCAATGTCAGTCTCGACGTCCTGGTAGCCGCCCAGCAATGCGATCTGCTCCCAGGCAGGCGTGTGCTGGGGGACCATCTGCAGGGCCTTGCGATACAGCGCCAGGGCTTCCTCGGTCTTGCCAAACCGGGCCAGGTAGTAGGCTTCCAGGTAGTACCCTTCCGCACCTGCCTCGGGCTGGCCCTGCAATTTGCGGGCGGCGCGCGCAGCATCGCGATGGCGGGCCACAGCCCCCAGGGCGTTGATTACGGCGATCTGCCGGTGCGGGTCGGCAGGCGCCTCATCGCGCCACTTCTGCAGCGCGGCCAACACCAGGTCCTGGTCGCCCAGGGTGCTGGCCAGGTTCGCCGCCTGACGCCAGTCCACTGCGGACTTGCCCTTCTTCTGCAGCAGCTTCGCGAGGGCGACGGCTGCCTTGTCGAGGCTGCGGGCCTGGACCAGATTGGTAATCTGCTGGAGAGATGCCACTGCTAGCCGATTGTCTCCTTGAACAGCCGCAGCCAGTTGCGGCCCATCAGTTTCTCCATGTCACCCGTCGACCAGCCACGGCGCTCCAGCACCGCCAGCAGGTTGCGATAGCGATCGGTGGTATCCAGCTCGGGAATCCAGGGTGGCCAGCGCAGCTGGTAGCTGGGCTTGAACCACCTGGTACGCGGCACGAACCACTCCTCGTGGGTGGCCCAGGGCGAGATGCCCTGGGGTGGGAAATCCGTGGAGATGCCCACGTGCTCGATACCGGCGATCTTCACCGCGTATTCGATATGGTCTGCGTAGTGCTCGATGTTGGTCTCACCGCCAGGATCAGGCCCGATAAAGTAACCCAGCGCGATCATGCCGGTCACGCCGCCTTTCTCGGCGCAGGCGCGAATCTGCTCGTCGGTCTTGGCGCGCGGGTGGCCCGGGCGCACGCTGTCACACATGGTGTGGGTCATGGCGACCGGGCGCCCGGAGAAGGCAATACCATCCAGCGTGGTCTGCCGGCCGCAGTGGGACAGGTCGATCAGTACACCGACCTGGTTCATACGCTCCACCACCTCCAGGCCGAAGTCCGAGAGGCCGGCGTTGGTGCGCTCCAGGCAGCCATCGCCCACCAGGTTGCGGAAATTGTAGGTCAGCTGGAAGGCTCGCATGCCCAGTGCATGCAAGGCGTCGATATTGGCGACCTCGCCCTCCAGCATGGTGGAATCCTGGAAATTCATCAGCACGGCGGTTCGACCGCTGGCCTGGGCGCGCTCAAAATCCGCCGCCTCCAGTGCGAGCATCATCGCGGCCTCGTGTTCGCGCACCCGCTCCCGCCAACCGACCAGCGCATCGATTGCGGTCTGCAGGTCACTGCGCGGCAGGCTTTCGATAATGCCCGAATAGTTTGCGGCACGCAGCGCAGCTATCGCATCCTCACCCCACTCGCGGCCGAAGCAGAGCGCGTCGATCACCAGCATGTCGTTGTAATCGCGAGCCCGGGCCACCGGCGCCAGCCCGGCGGCCGCTGCAGCGATGGCGGCTCGCTTCATTACTTCTCGTCGCGTCCAGTCGTTACCGGCCATAGGATTCTCCAAACCTCAACTCACTAAGCTACCGCAAATACATAAGGCCTGTCGCGGCCCAGGCCCCGGAAGTCCGTGGGCTGGTGATTTCCCGGCGACTCACTTTTATACTGCACCATCCAATTCTTGCGTGCGTTTCATGAAAAAGTTCCTGATTCTCTCAGTTGTACTCGTCGGCCTGGTCACACTCCTGCTGGTACGCGGCCACACCCAGTTTCCCGATCGCCAGCTTCATGGCGTGGAACCCCTGCCACAGACGCCGGTTGACGCCGAGGCCATGGCGCAGCGCCTGGCCGGTGCAATCCGGATTCCGACCATAGCCCACGATGATCGCAGCAACTTTGATGAAGCGGCTTTCCTGGATTTCCATCGCTACCTGGAACAGCACTATCCACTCATCCATGCGGCGGCCACCCGCGAAGTCATAAATGGCTACAGCCTGGTCTACCGAATCGACGGTCACAATGCCGAACTTAAACCAGCGCTGTTCATGGGGCATATCGATGTGGTTCCGGTGGACCCGGCCACGATTGACGAGTGGATACACGGACCGTTCAGCGGGGCCATAGACCAGGGCATTGTCTGGGGCCGCGGGGCGGTGGACGACAAGTTGACGGTAATGGCGCTAATGGAAGCCATGGAGCTGATGCTGGCTGCCGGTGAAAAGCCACAGCGCACCGTCTATTTCTCTTTCGGACACGACGAAGAGGTAGGCGGCAAGGATGGTGCTGGCCATGTCGCAGAACACTTCAAGGCCCAGGGTATCAGCTTCGAGTTCGTGCTGGACGAAGGAGGCGCCGTGACCCAGGGCCTGGTAGCCGGGGTAGAAGCGCCTGTCGCCATGATCGGCATCGCCGAAAAGGGTTACATGAACCTGCATCTGACGGTAAACGCATCCGGAGGGCACTCCTCCCAGCCGCCGCCGCACACGGCCGCGGGCATCCTGGCGGCGGCCATCGTCAAGGTGGAGGACAACCCCTTCCCCGCCGATCTGTCAGCCCTGGAGCCCAATTTCTACTACATGGGCCACTACTTTCCCTACTCGACCCGGGTGGCCCTCGCCAACACCTGGCTGCTGTCACCGCTGGTAGAACAGGTCCTGCTCGCAAGCCGCACCGCAGCGCCCAGCATCCGCACCACCACCGCGGTCACCATGCTGGAGGGCAGTTCCAAGTCCAACATCCTCCCTACCCGCGCCACCGCGGTAGTCAACTTCCGGATCCTGCCCGGCGATAGCGTCGCCGGCGTGAAGCAGCATATTGTCGATGCGATTGATGACGAGCGGGTCGAGGTCACCGTGCATATGGCCAACGAGCCGTCGCCCGTTTCCTCGACCGAGAGCTTTGGCTACAAGCTGCTGGAACGCACCATTCGCGGCTCAGACGGCGAGGTACTGGTCACCCCCTACCTCGTTCAGGGCGGCACCGATGCCAAGCACTTTGTGGACCTGTCGGACAGCGTGTATCGATTCATGATGTTCCGCGTCAACCCGATGACAGCGAAGCGTGTGCACGGCGTGAATGAGCAGGTGTCCGTGGATCACTATGTTGAAGCGGTGCGCTTCTATCACGCACTGCTGAGCAACCTCGGCGACAGCCCCGCCAGCTAAGGCTGGCAGCGGAACTCACCGTCACCACGCAGCTGTTCGCAGATGGCGTTCACGGCAAGGTCTACCCCCAGGACGCTCCAGTGGGTATCAAAACGCTGGAAAATCTCTCGCTCCCGGTTGCCGGCAAACCGGTCCAGCAGGGGCACTGACTCCACACCACGTCGCTCGAGTTCCACCTGCAGGCGCTCCAGATAGCGGCGCTGCTGCTCGCTGACCTGTTCGGCATAGAGGGTCTGCTCGAAGGGAACCCCCACGAAGATATAGCGCTTGCCGGCGCTGCGCAGCCGCTTGCTGCGTGCCTCGATGGCATCTGCCGCACTCATGAGTGACTGCTCGGTCAACCGGTAGGGCATAAAGCGTCGCTCGCGCGGGCCGGTGTACAACACCAGCAGGTCGCGGAACGCACGCCTCGCCATACGACCGGCAATGTGTGTCAGCAGATAGCGCTGCGGTGCCACTTCCCGGATCGCCTCCCAGCGACTGAACTCGTTGGTGACGCGGGGCCGGTAAGGTTCATCGGCGGTGTACCCGTAGTCGGCAAACACCTCGCCGGCAATCAGCGGTTCACCGCGAACATCGATCACAATGTCCACGCCCTGTAGCTCCGGTTTCTTCAGCGTGTTGACCAGCGAGCTGCGGCCGCCGTTGAACACGGGTACGCCGAGCCGCTCTGCCAGGCGCCACGGCAGGGTCTCCGTGTCGCTCAAGCCGCTGCCGAACACCAGCGAGTCCCCCGACACAAGGATGGGGTAGCTGTCGCTGGTAATTGGCACCGAGCGATAGCCTTCCGCATCGGTAGTGACATCTGTGTAGTGACTGCCCTGATAGAAAAACAGGTTCTGTCGACTGAGGTCAGCAGACTGCTCGCGATGCCAGCTGGTGTCATAGGCTGCAAAGCGATAGGCAAGTTCGTAGAAGTATTCCCAGGGTCGGTAGTAGAAGCCCCTCGGCTCCCAAAGGAACACGCCAACACCGATGGCATTGACCAAAGCAATAGCACCCAGCAGGCAGAGGAAGACTCGCAGGTAGCCGCGCTCGGGGTTAGCTGTACTGTTGTCAGGCTCGCTCATGGTCTAGAACTGGAAGTAAATGAATTCCTGCACGTCGGCGGCCATGACGTGCAGAACATAGATGAAGAGAAGGGCCATCGCCATGGCCCAGCGCCAGTCTGGCCGCCACAGCAGCCGCTGGCCCCTGTAGCGATAGAGCCGGCGCGGGTAGAAGCTTGCCTGCGCCATGCCGCTACCCATGATCTGGTAGACATTGGGCAGGGCCAGCACCATCACCAGTGTCCACACAATCATCGCCAGCCCCTGCCCGTAGAACAGCAGAAAGTTCACAACACCCCCATTCACCAGGCTACCGTACAGGAACTGCGACATCGCGAAACCGTTGAAGCCGAACATGCCAGCCAGCACCGCAGACGCGCTGCTCATGGTTTCCGCCTTGAAGAACACTGCCGCGGCGCAGAAGGCATTGAAGGTCAGGAAGTGCGACAACAAGCGCCAGCTACGGTAGCCGACAAGCTGCCAGCCCAGGCGCTGGCAGACATTGATCCACAGGTGATTGATAACCAGGAACAGGCCATTGAGCCCACCCCAGATGACAAAGTTCCAGGACGCGCCATGCCACAGCCCACCCAGTAACATCGTAATCAGCGTATTCATGTGGCGCCGGACGGTACCGCGCTGGGCGCCCCCCAGCGGCTTGAAGATATAGTTGCGCAGGAAACGCGTCAGGGTGATGTGCCAGCCCTGCCACAGCTCGATGATGTTGCGGGCCTTCATCGGAGACAGGAAGTTGATGGGCAGGTGAATCCCGAACATCCTCGCCAGCCCCAGCGCCATATCCGAGTAGGCGGAAAAGTCGAAGTACACACCCAGCGTGAAGGCGATGGCGGCAATCCACCCCGGCAGGAAATACACGGTGCCGCCCTGCTCTGCCAGCTCGAAGGTGGGCGCGGCGTAGGCGCCGAGGCTGTCCGCCATGATGACTTTCTTGAACAGCCCCAGTACCAGCAGTGCGCTGCCTACCGCCAGGTTGCTGTAGTTGAAGCGCATGGCAGACGCCTGCTTGAACTGCGGCAGCATTTCCTTGTGGTGCACGATGGGGCCGGCCAGCAGCTGGGGAAAGAAGGTGACAAACAGGCAGTAGTGAAGAAAGCTGTGCTCCTTCACGATGCCCTTCCAGGTGTCGACGATATAGGTGATCTGCTGGAAGGTGAAAAACGAGATCGCCAGCGGCAGCACAATGGCCTCCAGTGTGAATGACGAGCCGAAGGCGTCGTTTACTGAATCCACAAAGAAGTTGGCGTACTTGAAATAGCCCAGCAGGGCGAGGTTGAAAACCACGCCGACAACCAGCAAACCACGCCGCGACACCGCGTCGCCAACCCGGTTCAGCGCCATACCCAGCAGGAAATTGGTTCCGACCGAGGCACCGAGCAACCACAGGTAGACCGGGTTCCACCAGCCGTAAAAGAACAGTGACATGCCCACCAGGTAGACCATTGCCATGCGCTGCCAGCCCCGCCCTGCCAGCAGGTAGCAGCCCAGCAGGGCGAGCGGCAGGAACAGGAAAAGGAAGACGTAGGAATTGAAGAGCATTGGGTGCCCGGGAGTATCTGGCTGGCGATAAGCGTGTGTCAGTGGCCTGAGCACAGGCGCCGCCATGATACGAGTGTGTCGAGCGAAAGTGAATCGGCTACGACCGGAAGCGGCAGGCTGCACTCCTGGCGCGGCAGGACCACGTGACAGGCCCGCCAGTGCCTCTATACTCCGCAGATCACACTCAGGGAATACCTCATGTTAAAAGGTCTGAAAGCCGCCGCACTATCAGCACTATTATCAGTATCGGCGATTCTGATACCGGGCTCGGTCACCGCCCTGGCGGAGCCCAGCGACACGGCCCGGCAAATGGTCGACAACCTCGCCACTTTTCGCTTCGACAAGCTGGGTTACCCTCAAATCAAGTTCGACTCGATCAACCCGGTGCTGGCCTCGGCCGAGCGGCCACACAGGCTGCTGATCCTGCCGGTGCGCTTCTCCGACAAGTCCTACGATCGCTTCGCTGGCGATCCCAAGCAGGACACACTGAACCAGGCCTACTTCCAGGAACTGCTGTTCGCCGGCGGCGCCGGTGCACCGGAGGCGGGGACGCTGTCTCACTACTACCGCCACCAGTCACGCGGGCAATACAACATCACCGGGGATATCTTCCCCGTGGTGCAACTGGACCAGCCCATGGCCTACTACGGCGAGCCCGTACAGAACAGCGACGGCTCCTGGCGCAACGACCAACGGGCCACCGAGATGGTGGTGGATTCCCTGCGCGCGGCTTACGCTGCCCACCCCGACTTCCCCTGGCAAGACTACGACCTTTGGGACCCCACCGATTTTGATGGCGACGGCAACCGCGATGAACCCGACGGCTATCTCGATCACTTCGTGCTGATCGTCTCCGGAAAGGGCCAGGCGAGCTGCCACGGGCTCTACAAGATGGGCGAGAAGCTCAACGAGAATGCCACCGCTGACGCGGTCAGCAAACTGGCGCCAGAGGAGCGGGAGTGCGCCAATCGCCTGTGGCCGCATCGTTTTCGACTGAGCCAGAACCTGGGTAAGGGGCCAAGGGTAGGTGAAAGTGTCAACGCACGCGGCGGGGTGGATATCGGCAACGGCATGTGGGTGCTGGATTACAACATGCAGTCCGAGTACACCGAGGTCTCTACCTTCATCCACGAATTCGGCCACTCTCTCGGCCTGCCCGACGTCTATGCGCGCCAGACCAGCAACTCAACCGGCTCCTGGGAAGTCATGTCGTCCACGGTCAGCCCCGTACCCCAGGAAATGAGTGCCTGGTCGCGTACCGTGATGGGCTGGATGGAGCCCTGTGTTGTGCGCCCGCTGGAGTTTGGCGGCGACCAGCGCGGGTCCCTTTACCTTAAGACCATGAACGACTGGAGTGGGAACCCGCGACAACCCGTGACCAGTGAAGCCTGCGACAGCGCCATGGTTATCCTGCCGCCGAGGTCCAGGGATATCGAACTGGGTCCTCTCTCGGCCGATAACGGCGAACAGGCTGTCTACTCGGGACAGGGCAACGATGTACTGCGCAGCCTGTCCCGCACTTTCGATCTGGGTACGATCGGCGCCGACCAGCAGGTGCTGCTGACGTTCGACACCTGGTTCGAGATTGAAGCGGAGTGGGACTACTTCTATGTAGAGGCTGCCCGGCCCGGTGCTGAGTTCAAGCGCATTCTGCCCACCGACAAGACCGATACAGGCGATACCGAAAGCGTCATGCCCTCGGCCAAGGGGCATGAAGGCATGGGCTCCACGCCGGGGTTCACGGGCCTGAGCGGTGACCGTGACGGCGATGGCAAGGTGGAAACCGCAGCCGGTTGCGACCCCTCGGCAGCGCGCACCCTGGCGGAAGACATGGTGGGCAAGGAAGAGGTCGATCCCTGCAGCATTGCCAGCTGGGTAACCGCGGAGTTCGACCTGTCGGAGTTCCGTGGCGGCCAGGTTACGCTGCGTTTTACCTATTTCACCGACGGTGCAGCCGTGGAGAACGGTACACTGATCGATAATGTGCGCATCGACGCCATTGGCTTCGCGGATGATTTCGAAGCCAGCGACCTGACTGGCTGGACCTCCGACGGCTTCACCCTGTCCGGCGGCAGCCACCAGTTGGCGGTGCCGCACTTCTACCTGCTCGAGTACCGCGACCCCTACGCCGAGTTTGACGCGGTGAAGAACTACGACGCCGGTCTCGGTCGGCCAGGATTTGTGTTCTACCCGGAGGGGGATAGCTTCGCTGCGGTGAACACCAACTACCGTCCCGGCGTGGTGATGTGGTACTACAACGGCGAATACCTGTGGAGCCAGAACGACCCCGCGCAATTCGGCCCCGGCCGCGGCTTCCTGCTGGTGGTGGACTCAACGCCACAGGAATTTGAGCTGCCGGCAGTACCGTCAAAGTATTTCAAGCGGGAGGACGGCTGGACCTGGTGGCAGTTCGATGATGACGCCCAGCCCTGGCTGCGGGACGGTTACGTCGACGTCATGTGTTTCCAGCGCCGCCCGGCCTATTTTTCCCGCGACGTGGCCGCCGCCGACCGCGACCGCTGTGACACAAGCCTCACCAGGCCGCCGGTGGAGGCCCTGCGCTGGGACAACCGGCCGTTGATGTATGGATACACGCGCATCAATGAGTTCCTGCCGGGGCCCGAACGCCTGGCCCGCAAGGGATCAAGTACGCTGTTTGACCTGCGCATTCGCAAAGGCGAAACCCAGTACCGGCTCTACGACCGCATACTGCGTAACTGGCATTCTTCCGATGCGCCTTTCGCCCTGGAGCCCTTCGAGAACGGCCTGGAGTTCTATGGCGTGGTGGACGGGGAACTGCGCCTCGTGGACACCCGTGCATTTGCGCCGGTGAAGAGCTTCACTGACGCCGCGCCCAACCGTTACCTCAACCCACACCTGCCGTTTGGCGGCGCGGACATCCCCGAGGAAGGGTTCAGCTTCGAATTGAAGGCGCCGGGGCGGCGTGCACCTGACGGCAGCCGGGTGCGGGTGGATTACCGCCTGCGTTAGCGCCTAGCTGCTCTCGACACTGCGTGAAATCGCAGCCTGCAGGTCCTCGGCGCTGCCCATCGTGAAGCTCTCGCCCTTGCGCCCCAGCGCATAGGCGGGTGAAACGGTTTCCGGTTCCGCGCCGGGTGGCCCCGGTGGCGTGTAGTAGCCCAGGGCGTACTGCCCCATGGCATAGCCGATCAGTTCCTGCAGTTTCGGGTCGAGCTGCCTGGCCAGTTCCGGCGGTGTCGACAGGTACTGGTTTTCCTCCTGCCGAAGCCAACCCAGCGCGTAGGTGATATTGAGACCTACCCGGTCGCCGTTGCTCTGGTTGTGGCCACCGCCGTGGAACACCGATCCGGTGTAGACCAGCACCGAGCCTGGCTCCATTGCTGCCTGGGTGAGCTCTTCGGGCTCGGGCTGCCGCTGGTCCGGCCAGTCGCCGCTGCCCGGCGCCACCACGGTGGCACCATTTTCGGCCGTGAAATCCGACAGGGCCCAGATGGTGTTCAGCTGCGGTTCCAGGTGGGACAGGTGCGTTCCCCACGCCCACTTGTCGCGGTGAATCATCTGGTTGCCCTGCCCCGGCCGCAGACGAATGATCTGGGTCAGGTGCAGTTGATAGCGCTCACAGCTGTCGAGCAGGAGGCCATCGCAAAGGGACAGAATTGTCGGGTGTTGAATCAGTTCCCGCACGCCGATTGACCGCGACACCAGGCCACCGGTTCGGGTGGTGGACCGACCGGAGAAATCATCGGCACCGTCCTGTGATGCCTCCATATAGGGGTCGGTCTCCGCCCGCAGCGATGCGATGGCATCGGTACTGACCAGCCGGTCAATTATGATGGCGCCGTCAGCGCGAATTGCCTCGAGCATTTGCTCAGGCGCTGCGTCGGAGGCAAAGTGTTGCAGTGCGGGCATATCGGTTTCTCCGTTCGGGCGTTTCCGGCGAGCTTCACCCAAAGATAAAGGCATTCAGCTTGTTGCCATCGAGGTCGCGGAAATAGCCCGCATAAAATCCCTCGATGCGCTGCCCCGGCGGACCCTCATCGGTGGCACCCAGCTCAATAGCCTTCGCATAAAAAGCATCGACCTCTTCCTTGGAATCCATGTTCATTGCTGCCATTACGCCGTTGCCAACGGTGGCGGGGTTACCGTCAAACGGCGGAGTGATGGCCAGGGCGGGCTCGTCCAGGGAAACGCCCCAGGCGATGAAGCCATTCTCATCCTGGAAGATACGGGTGTGACCCAGCGTGCCCAGCAATTCGTCGTAGAATGCTGCCGCTTTCTCCAGGTCATTGGTGCCAAGGGTGACGTAGCCAAGTCTGGCCATGATAGTACCTCCGCAGAATCTGGGGGCGGGCCGTAAGGGCCCACCATTCCATCATTGAAGCACAATCCTCGGGGAGCGCCATTCCTCTCTGTACACCGCTGGCCCCCGGTTTCAGGCGCAAACCTTCAGCAGGGACTTCGCTGCCCGCAGGCCGGAGCGGTAGGCTCCCTGGGTCGTCGCCGGATAGCGCCGGTCGCAGGCCTCACCGGCAAAGAACAGTCGCTCATTGATAGGCTCGGCCAGCTGGCGCCGCATCTTCGACCTGGCGCCGACCTTGAGGAAGGAATAGGCGCCGCAGGCATAGGGATCCTGGCCCCAGCGGGTAATGAGATGGCCAGTGGGATCGGGTAGCTCGCCACCGAAGATACGGCGCAGGCTGCCCATGGCATCCCTGAGTGTGTCTTCGTCATCCAGCGCTTCGACATCGGCCGCCGCTGCGGCTGTGCAAAACCCGAGCAGAATCGGTGCTCCGGTCACGCCGCTGTAGTCATACCAGCTCAGCCAGCGCCCGCGCTGGGCATGCTGGTAGCCAATAATCTGGATATCCGGGCTCCAGAACCTGTCGGGGAAGCGCAGGTAGAGCTTGTTCAGCAGGCCCACACCCAGCGCATCGATGGCGCGCTGGTGAGATTCATCAAGCGCCGGCTGAAAGCGGATTCGCTGCTGTTTCAGCACGCCCAGCGGCACGGTAACGATCACCTGCTCCGCGCTATAGCCTGCGCCGCTGGTGCTGATACGCACGGCGTCTCCAGCGCAGGTAATATCGGTAACGACCGAGTTCAGGCGAACATCGAGAGCCGCTGCCATGGGTTCAACCAGCGCCGCGTAGCTGTCGTGGAGAATGACATCGTCGCCACGCATGTCGCGGCCCTCCTCCAGTGCGAGTGCGGCCAGCTCGGAGATATCCGCGGCGTACTCCTCCTCTATGACCGTCGCGACCAGGGAATCCCGGAGCAGGTTCGGCAGTTCATCGGCAAAGCGCCCGGGCAGGATGTGCAGACGATCGGCGATGCTGTCATTACGACAGGCGCCGTCACCCAGCTCCCCGAGCGCCTCCTCGTAATCCTCCATGCTGTCGTCCGAGGCCGTCTCGGGGGTTCCATCCTCACGATAGGTCGTGATGCTGTCGTAGTCCGTGACCGACATCTGCAGGCTGCGCTCTAACGCCATGTCGTAGAGCGGGTGGTCCTTGATACCGTGCAACCAGCTCGCGCCGACATCGACCGGCGGGCCAAGGATTCGTGACGGGCGGGTTCGCCCGCCTGCCTCACCCCGTGCTTCGAGGACGATAACGGTCTTGCCGGCGTGCTGCAGGGTGCGCGCCGCTGCCAGGCCGGCCAGGCCCGCACCCACCACAATGACATCGGCAACCGTGTTCATCGCGGTTGTGGTTGGATCGGGTTACTGCAGGCCGTGTGCCGCGCAGTCGATGTCTGCGTAGGCGGTGAACTGCCAGCGTCCATCGATAAGGTCAGCGAGGTACCAGCCACAGGACATTTCGTCTGGCGCACCATCGTAGCGGTCAACCCAGATTGCCTTGAAGCTGACTGTGGAGGCATTCAACTGGTCGGTCTCCACTTTCTTGAGCTTCGCTTCCAGCCAACCCTCCGCGAGCCACTCTGCCATGGGCTCTGCCAGCCAGGCCTGCTTTGGTGTTACCGAGATTTCACCATCGTCTTCATGGGTGATTACCTTGTCTGCGTAGTGGGCAAGCATCGCGTCTATATTGTCGCCAGGCTTGCCGGCCCACAGGCTGGCATAGTCTTCGATATACCAGCGCTCGGCGTCAGGAGCTGCGGATACCGACAGGGAAAAAGCTGCTGCCAGCATTAATAGGGAAAGGGTAATGGCTCTCATCTTTTCCTCCAGTGGCGGCCCCCGTGTTTGCAAGGCACGCCTGCACGTTGTACCAGCGTGAGAGTGAATTTTGCGGGCGAGCGCGTCTACCGTGCGGGTAGGCCGGGATAGCGGCGAGAAAGTACCGGCCAGGCCTAGAGCAGCAGTTTTATGCCGGCGACCAGGCTGTGCCCCTCGCCCTCGTCACCCACCTCGCCCAGGTAGTCGACCGAGCCCAGCCAGTGCCTGCCGAGCTGGAAGTCGAGGCCGGCGCCAAACCGGAAACTGGTGAGATCCTCATCGTCGCCCGGCAACAGCAGCGACACACCGGATGCTGTATCCGTCGCCGTCCACTCCCGGTCATCGATGGCAATCCGGTGTACCACGCCGATATGCGCGCGCGGCGCAACACCCAGGCCATCCATGGTCGTGCGGCGCACATGCAGGAGGCCCCCAAATTCGGCCGACTCGATATCATCCTCGGATTGGATCTGCAGGCCGGTGCCACCGGCCTCGATATAAGGGTCCAGGTCAATGACAATGTAGTCTGCGCGCAGCTCGGGTTCGAAGACCCATAGCTCGCGCCAGGGACCGCGCATTGGCATGTTGACTCCCAGCGCCCAGCGCAGCGCCAGCGTATCGCCGTCGTAGTCAGCGTTGGCCTTCGAGCGCTGGTCGTTGACGAAAATGCTGCGATCGTGCTCGAACTCGTTGGAGCCTCCACTCAGGGTCAGGCTGCTGTGAAAATGTTCCGACGCGTATTCCATATAGGCACCGAAAATCACGTTATCGGCCTCGCCCTCACCGCCGTCATCGATATCGAGGTCGGTATTCGTGTAACCGGCGCCTGCCCCAACGCGCAGCTTGTCGAACGACCAGTCGATGCCCGCCATGCCGCCGAATATGGTGAAATCGCCACCGGCAATGCCCTCACTCTCGTCCTTGTCTCCGTAGTGACCGATGGGCTTCAGCCACAGTCCGCGCTGGCCATTGGAGCGGCCGCCCGGCTGTAGCGCGTCGAGGGTGAGCGTGGCGGCGTCCAGCGCCGCGAAAACCACATTGTCCTCCACCGTGGTGCTGCCGCGCACAAAGCTGAGGGTATTGCCACGCTGCACCAGCGTCACCAGCGCCCGTCCATCCACGACGAGTTCATCAAACTCGCCCTCGATTCCATCGAACGCGGTGAGAAAGTCGTAGATGCCATCAGAACCGGCCTGCACCACCACTGTACCGGCCAGGGAAGCCGTGCCACCGACACCCAGCTGGCCGATGCGACCGCTGGGGTCGCTGGCAATCCGCAGGGTGCCCTCAGAGCCCTGGGTATAGTCGCCGTTAATAGCAAGGTTACCTGTGGCATCGCCAGGGGCGACGGTTCCGGAAGCGTTGTTTACGTCAGCAAAGAGCACGCCCGTGCCACCCAAAGTACCTTGTCGCAGGTCCACCAGGGCACGGGTCGTGGTACCCACGCGGGTGTCAAACGTGCCGTTGATATTCAGTCGCCCCGATTCGATGGTCAGCTGTCTGGCAGTGACTAAACCCGACAGGCTCCACGTTTCGCCACTCATAACCACGGAGCCAAAGTTCAACACAGTAGTCGAGGCAGCACCCTGGCCCTCCAGGACGAGGTTGTCTGTCGGCGCGCCGTCGAAGCTGGCGCGAACTTCACCGGAGATGCTGCTGCCGGATTGCAGCGTCAGGGTGTTGCCGCCGCCGCTGAAAGTCACCGCAGTCATATCTGAACGCGCGGCAGAAATTGTCCCACTGTTGGTAATCGACGAATTGCCTGTAGCGGTTACCGGCAAGTTGATACTGCCTGAATTTGTCAGTGATGCGCCGCCGGACAGGTCCACCGCCCCATCGACGGTGCCAGTATTGTCGAGACTGCCGCCATTTAGGGCGAAGGCCGTGGTGTCGGAAGTCACCGTGCCGGAGTTGGTGAGGCTGCTGTTGTCTGCGGCCACTGCCGTACCCGAGCCACTGGTAAAGCGAATCTGACCACTATTGATCAGGGTGCCATTTGAGAGAATCACGGGGCTGGTACCGGCCTCGATCACACCGCTGTTGTCGGTGGTGCCCGAGCCGGTCACCCCGGTAGCGGTGCCGGTAATGGTGCCTGTGTTGTTCACCGTTGCACCGCCCGCAGATACGGCAGTAGCGTCTTCGCCGCTGACTGAGATGGTGCCGCTGTTGTCCAGCTGACCGCCGGGCATGCCAACGCCCAGTGTAATGCCCTGCACGGTGCCTGAGTTATCTACTGAGCTGTTGTTGAAGCTCGTGGCGATGTTTATCCCTGCGGCAGCCGTGCTGGTGACGGAGCCGTCGTTGTCGATGCTGGGTGAGGTAGAGCCCAGGCTATCAGTGACTAACACGGCATCAGAGGATGACCTGATAGACCCACTATTGCTGAGGCTTCCGCCGCTGGCGAGGGTGACGCCGGGAGCGGTGGTATCCACCTGCGAATCGGCGGCGATATTCACCGTGAGGTTGGTATTGGTCGCCTGGCTGCCGATACCACTGGTAAACGGATTCGGCGCGGATGTATTACAGGTAACCGTGACACCATCGGCACTGATGGAGGTCACGCTACCCTGGTCGGCCTGGCAGTCAGCCCGGGTAACGTTCGCCAGCATCCAAAGGGATGCGCCCAGAATCCAGATTCGTCTCTGCACTGTGAATTCCCTGTTGGATGAAGGGGTGTCAGTATAGTTGAAGGTACTGTGCGGACGTGTGACGTGCAGGCTCTATCCACAAGGTTTTACATAGATTTACACTGCGTGCACGCCAAACTACGGAGATAACATGCGCAAAGTACTTACAGGGCTGTTTGTTCTGGTAGTTGCCGGTCTGGCAGTTGCCTACCTCAGCGCCGACAAAGACATGCGGCGGCTCGCCACCAACCTGCCGACCAACCGGGACGTACTGTTCTGGTCAATCCCCGAGCGTGACGCAGCGTTCCGCACCATGGACCGCGTCTCGGTGCTGGCTGATTCCCGGCCGATCATCGCGGGCGACCAGACCCTGCCCCTGCCAGTGGGAGAGCCGCTGGCAATCGGCACCAGCGTTGAAGAGTACATGCGCGAACAGCGCACCGCGGCGCTGGTTGTGATTCACAACGGCAAGATTCGACTCGAGGAATACGGCCTGGATTTCAGCGCCGAGGGCCGCTGGACCAGCTTCTCGGTGGCCAAATCCTTCACGTCGACACTGGTAGGGGCCGCTATCAAAGACGGCTACATCGAGAGTATCGACGATATGGTGTCAGACTATATTCCTGACCTTAAGGGCTCGGCCTACGATGCGGTATCGATAGAACACCTGCTCACCATGAATTCCGGTGTTCGCTGGAATGAGGACTACGAGGACAGGAACAGCGACGTAGCGCGCTTCAACGAACATACACCTGAGCCGGGCGTGGATGTGACAGTCAGCTATATGCGCACTTTGGAGCGAGAAGTGCCGCCGGGAACGCGCTGGCAATACAACACCGGTGAAACCAACCTGATCGGTGTGCTGGTCAGTTCGGCCACCGGCAAGACCCTCGCCGATTACCTGACGGAAAAGATCTGGACTCCTTTCGGCATGCAGCAGGACGGCAGCTGGCTGCTGGGCGTTACCAGCCATGAAATCGCCGGCTGCTGCATGCAGGCTGCGACACGCGACTTTGCTCGCTTTGGCCTTTTCATGCTGGGCGGCGGCATGATTGACGACACACCGGTTCTGCCCAGTGGCTGGCTGGAAAGTGCAACGGTCAAAAACGCCGATATTGGCGTACCGGGCAAGGGCTATGGATACCAGTGGTGGACCTACGATGACGGCAGTTATGCCGCCCAGGGCATCTTCGGGCAGGGCATTTTCATCGACCCGAACCGGCAGCTGGTGGTCGCGTCCAACAGCAACTGGCCCAGGGCCACACACTGGGAAACCGTAGGTTCCCAGCGTGAAGCGTTTTACAAGAGCGTACAAGACGCCATTGATGCCGAGTCTGTGGCTGAGATTGCTGTGGGCGCAGCCCACTAACCCACTCTTTTTTCACACGAAGGTGCCGTATGCCAGGTAAGAAGCCACGTGTCAGGGAACGCAAGGCCATCATGATACGACCCGACCCCGCACTGCTCGAGGCCATGCAGGAAGCCGCCGAGCGCGAGGGGATCAGCCTCAACAAGCTTGCCCTGGAGATCATAGAAACCAGCGGGCGGCTTGGCTCATCCAGAGCGGCAGGCACCAGGGCGGACCTGGGTGATGCGGTGACAGAAGTTGAGAAAGCGGTTCGGAAGCTGAGAGCGACCCTGGACTGAGTTCAGCCAGCCAAGTGCAAGTTCAGAGGCAGCGGCTTCCCCATTGGACCTCTACCTCGGGACGGGCCGCCATAAACCTGTCACGTTCACTGCACGGGAATTTGTTCATCAACAAACTCATCTGCTCCAGCCCCTGCATTTCAAACAGCGGATCGAGATCCAGGAACTCGTTTTTGTCGAGACTCAGATTCGAGATCGTGTGAAGGTACCTGAGTGGTTCGAGGTCGACGATCTTGTTGTAATCCAGCGACAGTGATTCCAGTCCATCAGTCTGTGCCAATGCAGTAATATCGACGACTCGGTTGCGATCGATAGACAACGATTCCAGCGCGATCATCTGCTGCAGATCTGGCAAGGCTTCTATCTGGTTCTCATCGAGCTCTATTTGGACAAGACTCTCAATATTCCCTAGCGCACTGACGTCGGAGACCAGATTATCGTTCAGGCTGAGTTCCTGCAAAGCTGGCAAACCCGCCAATGGCGTAATGTCCCGGATCTGCTGATGCTCAAGGCGTAGAACCCTCAGCCGCTCAAGGCCTGCCAGGGGAGACAGGTCGGCAACGCTCCCGACGGGATAATATTCAATTTCAAACCACCTCAGGATCAGCGTCTCCAGATCAGCCATTCCTGCCAGCGGCGTCAGGTCGTCAAACCCGGCAGGATCATTGATCTGGAGTGTTTGCAATGTCGTCAATCCAGCGATCGGTTCCAGACCGTCCCAGAAAGGATCTCCGTGGATGTACAGCTCTCGAAGGTCACGCACTCCGGCCAGGCCGCTCACGTCATCGAGCGCGTATGACCCACGCAGGTCCAACACGTGCAATTCCGTCAGCGCGGCCAGTGGCGGTAGCGTACCAAGACCCTGATTAGTGACAATGCCTAAGACTTCAAGTTTGGTCAGCTCGCTGACGATTGAATAGTCTCTGGTGTTGAAGCAGCCGTAGAGACTAAGTACACGCAATTCGCTCAATGCCGCAATCGGGCTCAAATCCTCAACCGGACTCCATCCTGCGCATCCAAAATCCGAGTAATTGAAGACTCCAGCGAATTCAAGCTCGACCAGTTTACTCAAGGTGGAGAGCGGACCAATGTCGGCGGCCGGTGCGTTAACGATTCGCACGGTTTCAAGTGACACCAGACCACTAAGTGGTTCCAAGCTCTCAACACTCGTATGAAGGTCAAGATGCGAGAGGCGCACATCGGGCAAGTCGCGGAAGCTCTGCATGCCCGACAGCGAGGTGATCCCCTCGTCGTCGCACTTGATCTCCGTGACCTGGTCGGCGTAAACCCAGCCAGCCTCGGCAGCTAGCTGCCTCACACAGACGCGTAGACCTACGTCTGAGAAGGGAATATCAGAAACCCGCAAACGGCCATCGTCAGCCGGGCTATTAGAGCCACCACCAGAGCCACCGCATCCAACAAGCACGAGTGACAGCAGTAACAGTCGCAAGCAATACATCATCTTGTAAGCTGTCTTAAGTACCACGGTGCGGATTGTAACCGTGAAACTACGTTTTCCAAGGTTCAGCCGGGAAAAACTGGGTTCAGTGTCAGGTTTTCACAAACTTGGCACTGAATTCATGCCCGTAATGCAAGAATCTTTCGCTCAATGAGTGTCCGCTCCGACAGCTCTTCCGCTAAAGCTATCCGCCCCGACTGTCGATATAGATCTACAGGGGGAATCCGTTCCCATTTTTTACTGTCCTGGTACCTCAACGCAGGCTACGGGCGTGCTCTGTTTTCGCCTCGACGCATGGAATTCATGGGCTGGAGCAATTGGAAACGTGAGCGACCACAACCGACATCGCACCATCAGCGTGACCCGTTGCGGCAGGGTTGCGCTCGCCTTCGCCGCAGTACTGGTCGTTATGCCCACGCCCGCACTATCGGCATCGGCCGACATAGCTTCCGATACACGGGCGCCAACAGTTGAGCAGGTAGAGCGGCAGTTGGCGAACGCCTCAGGGCTGCAACGAGCCCGCTTGCTCGCCCGGCTGGCGAATCACTACAAGCGCACCGACAGCGAACGTTCCGTGTCCTATGCCGTACAGGCCATAAGCCTGCTGGATGTCGAGCCCGACGCCGCGACCCAGGCGCTGGCCCAGGATGTGCTGGCCTGGGCCATGTTCATGAAGGCTCGCTACAACGATGCCCTCGCGTTTTCCGAGGATGCGCTGGAGCTGGCCCAGCCGCTATCTGCACCGGAGTTGTCGGGTCAGATTCACTATACCCGCGGCGCCATATATCTGAGCCGTGGCAATATCGCCCTGGGTTTGCAAGAGCTCAAGAGTGCCCTGAAGCACCTGGAGTTGACGGAGAACACCGAACTGAAGGCCCGTACCTATTCGGCAATCGGGGGGGCTTACCGGTACTTCGGCGATTTCGAACAGGCCATGTCCTGGCAGTACAAGGCCTACGAAACCGCGCTCCGCGCCGACAATACCGCGATTCTTTCCGCCGTGATCAACAACCTGGGCGACCTCTACGACAATCTCGGACAGCCGGAGCGGTCACTGGATTTCTACCTGAAGGCCCTGGCGCTCGACGGCACCCAGAAAGGGGGGCTGGTGGTGAAGTCACTCAACGTTGGCGGTCAGTACCTGGCGTTGGGGCGCTACGACGAGGCGCTCCGGTACTACCACCAGGCCCTGGCCGTGAACCGGAAGTTTGATTTTGCCCACCACGATGCGGAGATCCTCCAGGCAATTGGCACCACCCATCTGCGAATGGGTGATGCCCAGCGCGCGCTTGACTGGCTCAACCGGTCCCTCAAGTCGGCGGAAGCGAGCCAGGTGGAAACTCAAATCGTCAATGTACTGATCGCCCTGTCCTCGGCCTATGTGGAACTGGAGGACTATTCCGCGGCGATAGGCATGGCCTGGATGGCGCGGACTACGGCTGAGCCACTGGAAGAGCCCGCTGTCTACGCCCGTGCGCTCCGCCATCTGGCCACGGCCTACAAAGCGGCGGGTGACCACAAGAACGCACTGGATGTCCTTGAGAACTACAACGAGACCAACCGTGAACTGCTGACTGAAAGAGCAAAAATCCGCCTGGCAGAAATGCAAAGCAGCCTGGAAGCACAGGAAGACGAACGCGAAATTCTGCGCCTGCAACAGGAAAACCGCATCCGTCAGCTCCAGCTCGACAAGCAGCGTACCCAACGCTATTACTGGATCGGGTATATCATCCTGCTGGTATGCGTGATCGCTTACCTGGTGCGGCGCTACTTCAGGGTCAACGAAAAATCGCGTACCGACGACTTGACGAGTGTCCCCAACCGGCGGCACACCCTGGAATTCCTGCAGCAGGAATTCCGGCGCTTCAAGCGCTACCACCATCCCTGCTGCGTCATGATCCTCGATATCGACAACTTCAAGCGCTTCAATGACAACTATGGGCACGATTGCGGTGACCTGGTGCTCACCGAAGTGGCGGCAACGATCAGTCGCAGCATTCGCGACACCGACCTGGTGGGCCGCTGGGGTGGGGAAGAGTTCGTTGTCGTCTTTCCACATACAGACTCAGGCGACGCAGCGCTGGTAGCGGAGCGACTGCGTGCGGCCATCGAAGCTCAACGATTCACGTTCACCCCGCGCCACCGCGAAGCGTTGCACGACCTGCAGGTCAGCATCACCGGTGGATTGACCGCGTTGGCAGAGAGCGACGAGGACGTGTTTGAAGTGATCAAACGCGCCGATATGGCGCTCTACCAGGGCAAGCAAAACGGCAGGAATCGGATCGAGCGCGCCAATCGAATCGCCGATGAGCATCCCAGGGAACTCGGCCTGATTCCAATCGCTGAACTGCCGGCCGGCACCCGGAGCGCATAAATGATGAGAAGCACGCAGTCTGCAGTTAGCCTCGGGCGGCGAGCTGTGCGTGTACTCGCGCCGGTAGCAACGCTGTGTCTGCTGTACTCTCCGGCCGCCCTGACCGCCGAGCCGTCGGTCGCGCTCTCTACCGAGACCACGGAATCGCTGACCGGCGTCACCGGCCTGGACAAGGCCAGGATGCTCGCTACACTCGCGCACTACTACCGGCGTTCAGACGGGGACCGTGCTTCCACCTACGCACAGCAGGCCCTCGAGCTATTGCAGCAGTATCCCGATGCCGCCACGACTGCGCTGGCCAAGGACTCTCTGGCCTGGTCCCTGCTGATGAAGGCCCGCTATGATGAGGCCCTGGCACTGACCGAGGAGGCACTGGTTCAGGCAGACCTGGTCGACGACTCAAAACTGTCGGGGCAGATTTACTACACACGGGGTGCGACCAACCTGAACCGGGGTAACATCACGCTGGCGCTGCAGTCCTTCAAACAGGCAGCCGGCTTGCTGGAACACACCGACGCCCAGGTGGAGCTGGCTCGCACCTATTCCGCGATCGGCAGTTGTTACCGCCGCTACACGGAATACGAGGATGCAATGTCCTGGCAGCGCAAAGCCTATGACATTGCAATTCAAACCAGTGATCGCGCCGTGCAGTCGGCGGTGATGAATAATCTCGGCGTCCTGTACAGCGACATCGGCCAGCCGGCCACAGCACTACAGTATTACCTGCAGTCAATGGATCTCGATAGGAGCGAGAACTTCAACCTGGTGGTGAAGCTCGGCAATATCGGTGACATGTACCGTGAGGTAGGCGAGTACCAACGGGCACTCGAAAGCTACAAAGAGAGCCTGGCCCTGAATCGCAAGCTGCGATTTACCCACCACGAAGCCGACATCCTCAAAGAGATCGGCACGACCTACCTTGCCATGGGCAATCTGCAACAGGCGCTAAATCTACTCAACCAGTCACTGGTCTCTGCCCGCCAGCTCCAGGTCGATTCCCAGATCGTTGGCGCACTGAGCGCTCTGTCTAAAACACACGTGGCCATGGAGAACCACCTCGCAGCCATCGATACCTCTGAGCAGGCGCTGGCGCTGGCGGAAACCATGGAAGAGCCTGCGGTCTATGGCGAGACGCTGGAGATCGCCGCTCATGCCTTCAAGGCAGCCGGGGATTACGAACGTGCGCTGGACATGTTCGAACGATACAACCGGGCCAGTGAGAGGCTGCTAACGGACATCGCCAACGACCGACTTGCAGAGGTACAGAATGGCCTGGAGGCGGAGGTCAAGGAGTGGGAAATCACCCGCCTGCAACGAGAGAACCAGATCCGCCTGTTGCAGCTCGAACAGCAGCGCAACCAACGCATGTTCTGGATTGTCGTAAGTTGCCTCCTGATCACTGCGATAGTGATACTCATCAGGCGCTACAAAAAGGTCCGTCGCAAGTCGCTCACCGACGAACTAACTCGCATCCCCAACCGCAGCTGTATGACCGAATACCTCGAGCAGGAGATGCGGCGCTTTCGTCGCTATCGGAGGCCCTGCTGTGTGATGCTGGCTGACATCGATGACTTCAAGTCGTTCAACGACACCTACGGTCACGACTGTGGCGATCACGTCCTGGCCGAGGTGGCTCAGCTCATGCGCAAGGGGGTGCGCGACTCCGATTGGGTCAGTCGCTGGGGCGGCGAAGAGTTTCTGGTGCTCCTCCCCGAGACGTCACTGGAAAAGGCAACACAGGTGGCCGAGCTTCTGCGAAAGGAGATCGAGTCGCATGACTTCTGCTATGCACCGCGGCACCGCCAGCCGCTCGAGGGCCTGCGTGTGCGGATCACTGCCGGTCTCGCAACCTTCCTACCAGGTGACGAGGATTCGCTCGCTGTGTTGAGCCGGGCAGACGATGCCCTGTACGCCGGCAAGGCGGCGGGCAAGAACCGGATTCAGTTGGATAGCGGGTCCCAGGACTGCAGTGGTATGGCGGAGAAGCTGGCGGTTGTGAACTGATGTCTGTTTGGTAGTGTCGGAGTTGCCAAGGACTTCCAAAGTTTGAAGACTAGCCGGCTGTGTTTGGCCGGCCGCGCCCTGCGCCGCTGCGCTCCTATTGGGGGCTTCGACTGAACTTTGCTTCGCTGGACTGTGGGCCGGTGGGGCGGCCAAGCCTGGCGCCCTTCGCTGCGCTCAGGCCAGTCCTTAAGCGTACGGC
>JASJBK010000066.1 GCA_030066555.1 Halieaceae bacterium | reverse complement strand
TACATGGCGGTATCTGCGTTGCGCACCAGGGTGTCCGGGTCAGCGCCGTCTACCGGGAAGATCGCGATACCGATACTGGGGGTCACCACCGGCTTGTGGCTTTGCAGCGGAATGGGCTCCGACAGCCGCTCCAGCACTCGCCGGGCGACGGCTTCCACGTCGGAAATATTGTCGATGTCCGACAGCACCACGGTGAATTCGTCGCCGCCCAGCCGGGCGATCTCCGTAGAGCCGTCGTGCTCGGCGCCATCGCGGTCCGACATGTAGCTGATGGTGTCTTCCTGGCGCAGTTCCATGGTCAGGCGCCGGGCAATTTCCACCAGCAGCTTGTCGCCGCGGCCGTGACCGATGCTGTCGTTGATGCGCTTGAAGTTGTCGAGATCGATAAACAGCAGGGCAGTGTTGGTGTTGCGGCGTCGCGCCTGCTTGAGAATGCGGTTAAGCTGCTCGGTGAAGCTGCGCCGGTTGGGCAGATTGGTGAGCGGGTCGAAGTAGGCCAGGTAGCGCAGGCGATCTTCCTGGCGCTTGAGCGCGTTGAAGGCGTTGCTGGCACGCAGCATGTACTGCACGTCGCGGCTCAGCAGCGACCAGTTGACTGGCTTGGTTTTGTATTGGGTAGCGCCGGCCTCGAAGCCTTCGTCGATCGACGTGCGGTCATCGGAACCGGTGACGATCATGATGGGGACCGACTCCCCCTGGGGGAACTCGCGAATGCGTCGGCAAACCTCAAGGCCATCCATGCCAGGCATCTCAACGTCGAGGAATACAAGATCGGGCCGCCTCTCCAGGAAGGCTTCAATCGCTTCCTGCCCGGAGGCAGCCTCAATCACAAGCATGCCGTCCGCCTCAAGACATCGGCGGCTCAGCATGCGTACACTGGAATCGTCGTCGCACACAAGCACCGTTGGCTTGCGTCTCATTTCGACATCCCCGGACATTACAGGCTCTTTGGATTTGTTATACGCTTCAAATCTACCACCACCCGGTACGTTAGACAAAAAGCAATAAGCCGGGGGTGAGGGAAAAGACCATGGGACCGCAGCCTCGGGCACTACTGCGACTCGTCTTGCCGGCACTGTTTATGGGGCTGGTAGGGTACGGGCGTGGGTTGCTCGACTACTACAGCGACGACCAGCTCGAGTTGCTGGGCTATACACCGTACCTGTTGGCCGCGGTGGGCGTGGTTCTGGCCTACCAGTTCAATCGCAGCCGTTTCATGTTGCTGGCCCTGTTCACCGCAGGCTCCTTCTGGGTCATACGCGATCAGTTGCAGGTGTCCCTGACGGACAAAGCAGCGCTCGAGGTTTACCTCGCCACCTGCCTGGCGTGGCCGCTGGCCATGTTGCTGCTGCTACTGCTGCCCGAGCGCGGCATCGTCAACCGCTGGGGCTTTGTTTCCGCGGTCGCCCTCGGCGTACTGGCACTGGCGGCGCCACGCATCGTACAGCTGGTCAGTACCCTGTTGCCGGCAGGGTCCGACTGGCTCGCGATCTGGCCCCGCGAGGGCCTGGTGATGCCCAAATTCATGGTCGCGCTGTTTGGCGCTACCGCGCTGGTTGGGGTGTTGCTGTTGCTGTGGCGCGACGACGAAACCGAGGTCGCCATCCTCAGCACCCTGTGGGCCGGTGGTGCGGTGCTGGGTGGGCTGCACCTTGCCAACATTTCCCTGTCGATGATCAGCGCGGCCGGCCTGGTGCAGCTGTCATCTATCCTGCGCAGCTCCTATGCCATGGCCTACCGGGATGAGCTCACCGGGCTGCTGGGGCGCCGCGCCCTCAATGAGCGGCTCAAGGGGTTGGGGCCGCGCTTCAGCCTGGCGATGCTCGACGTGGACCATTTCAAGAAGTTCAACGACACCCATGGCCACGACGTGGGCGACGAGGTCCTGAAGATGGTGGCATCGCGTATTTCCCGGGTAGGCGGCGGCGGTACCGCTTTTCGCTATGGAGGCGAGGAATTCTGCGTGGTGTTTCCGCGCAAGAACATCGAGCAATGTGTCGACGCGCTGGAGTCCATCCGCGAGGCCGTTGCTGACTATCGCATGACCTTGCGCGACAAGGGCCAGCGCCCGGTCAAGAGCAAGGAAGGTGAGCGCAAGCGCGGCACCATGGCGACCAGGATAAAGCGGGGTACGGTGGCGGTAACCATCAGCCTGGGGCTGGCCGAGCGCAGCGAGGAGTTGCTGACGCCGGAAGAGGTGATCAAGGCGGCCGACAAGCAGCTCTACCGCGCCAAGCAGGCGGGCCGCAACAAACTCTGCTATTGAGCCGCGGCAGCTCCGTTAGTGCATGAGTGCCAGCCGGTCGGACTGCTGTTCCACGTAGCCGGGAACCTCGTTCAACGGCATCGCCGGGCTGAAATAGTGGCCCTGCACCTGCTGGCAGCTCACCGAATTCAGGAAGTCGACCTGGTCGCGCATCTCGGCACCCTCGGCAACGACCAGCAGGTCCAGGCGCCTGGCCATATCGATGATCATCATGCACACCGCCTGCTGGTGCGGGTTCCTGCTCACGTCACGGACGAAGCTGCGGTCGATTTTCAGCGCCGAAATGGGCAGGTCGGTCATGTGCGAGAGCTGCGAGAAGCCCGTGCCGAAGTCGTCCAGCGAGAACGAGTGCCCGTGCGCCTTCAGCTCGTTCATGCGCATGCGGGTTTCCTTCGGGCATTTCAGTACCGTGCTCTCGGTCAGCTCGAACTCCAGGCGGCGGGGGTCGATGCCGGAGCGTGACACGATACATTTGACGATCTCGGCGAACTGCTCGTCCTGGAACTGCGAAAAGGACACGTTCACGGCAATATCCAGTCCGATCAACTGGCGCTGGTCCAGCCACTTGATCGCTTCGCAGGCCTTCTCGGTCACGCGATAGCCCAGTCGGCGCATCAGACCCATGCTTTCGCAGGTAGGCAGGAATTCGAGCGGCGGGATCAGGCCGCGAGTGGGGTGGTTCCAGCGAATCAGGGCTTCCAGGCCCACAACCTCTTCGCTGCGCAGATCGATGCGCGGCTGGAAGTGCAGCTCAAATTCGTCCCTGCGCATGGCCTGGCGCAGTTCCGCCGCCAGCCCGTTGGAGTCATCCTGCGCCCCGAAGCTGAGCTGTTCCCGGTAGGTGAAATAGCGGTTCCTGCCTTCCACAGACTTGGCCTGTAGCATGCTGCTGCGCGCCGCTTCCATCAGGTCTTCAAAGTTGGAGCCATGGTCCGGGCACAGGGCGCCGCCGGCGGAAATATCAATGCGGAACTGCCTGTCGTGCAGGGCGATGGGCTCGCGCACCAGGTTGATGAGCTTGTCGGCAATCAGCCTGAGGCGCGATTCGTCGCGCACATCTTCCATGCAAATCACGAACTGGTCGGCGCCAACGCGGGCCACGCTGTCGGTCTTGCGCTGGGCGTTGGCCAGGCGTGTATGAATGACCTTGATGGCCTGGTCGGCGGCGCCTTCGCCGTGATCGCTATTGAAATCGTTGAAGTCGTCGATATCCAGGTAGAGCAGGGCGGTCTTGAAGTGATAGCGCTGTGAGCGCTCGATGGCCCGCTCCACGTGGGCCCGTAGCCCGGTGCGGTTGAGTGCACCGGTTAGCGGGTCGTGGTTCGACAGGCTGCGAATCTGCTGGTGGGCCTTGCCCAACTCGATGCTGTAGTCGAGGATGCGGTGCAGGAGATCGTCGTGCAGGTTGCCCCGCAGCAGGAAATCCCGTGCTCCCAGCTCTTTGTAGCGTCGCCTCGTGGATTCACTGGCCTCCGATAACAGCAGGATGATCGGGGTACACACCCCCTGCTTCTGCGCCAGCCGCAGCAGGTAGTCGGTCTCCGGCGCCTGGGCCAGGATAACCGCGTCTACCTCGCTATCGACCAGCGCGTCGATGGGCCTGTCGAGGGCGGTGGCCGTCATGGTCTGGAAGCGGCGCGGTGTGGCTCGTTCCAGTGCGGCCTTGATTACCAGGTAATCGCCCTTGTCCTCGGAAATGATCAGTATGTTCTTGAGGCTCACGCTTACCTCTAATGGTCTTGGTGTTCGAGTCTTGTTATGTCTCGCTGGTCCGCCCCCTACAGCGGAACACCGAACAACTCTTTATTGCCTATCGCTTGTTGCCTTTTTGCCGTCCCGGAGGGGTGTGAAACCCCGGTGCCCCGAGCGGCGACACAGCTCTTTTGGCTGCGTTTATTCTTTGTATTACAGGCAGTTATACTCGTGTATTCAGAAAAATTCTAGGAAAAATTCGTGAAATTTCCTTGCGCTGGCGGATTTGTGGGCAAATTGTGGCCCTGCCCGAGGGTGATGGAGCCCGCAGTTGCGTCTCAGCGACCCGGGCGGTGGCAGGCCGTTAGCCTGCTGAATATGTTAGAATTTGCGGCCCCCACCGGTATGTAAAAGATCCATGAGTATCGCCAGCGATCGCCTCGAAGTTATTCGCAAACAGGTCGAGGAGCATCTCGATCACGCTGAAAAGCACACCCTCTCCGACGAGCAGGCCGAAGCCCTGCGCCAGCAGATCAAGCAGCGGCTGATTGATGAAGACGCCGTGCTGGTGGCGCACTACTACACGGCACCGGAAATCCAGGCCCTGGCCGAGGAAACCGGCGGTTGTGTCAGTGACTCCCTGGAAATGGCCCGCTTCGGGCACGACCACGACGCCACGACCCTGGTGGTGGCCGGCGTGCGCTTTATGGGTGAGACGGCCAAGATCCTCACGCCGGAAAAGCGCGTGATCATGCCCACCCTGGACGCCACCTGTTCACTGGACATCGGCTGCCCTATCGAGGAGTTCGGCCCCTTCTGTGACGCCCACCCGGATCGCAAGGTGGTGGTGTATGCCAACACCTCGGCGGCGGTCAAGGCCCGCGCCGACTGGGTGGTCACCTCCAGTATCGCGCTGGATGTGGCCGAGTACCTTCACGACCAGGGCGAGAAGATCATCTGGGCGCCCGATCGCCACCTTGGCGACTACGTGCAGCGCCAGACGGGCGCCGATATCCTCATGTGGGATGGCGCCTGCATCGTGCACGAAGAGTTCAAGGCCCGCGGCGTGCAGGATCTCAAGCAGGTCTACCCGGAGGCCGCAGTGCTGGTGCACCCGGAGTCACCGGCAAGCGTGATCGAGCTGGCCGACCGGGTCGGCTCTACCACCCAGATCATCAAGGCCGCCCAGGACATGGAGCAACAGCAGTTCATTGTTGCCACCGACCAGGGCATCTTCTACAAGATGCAGCAGGTGGTGCCTGACAAGGAACTGATCATCGCCCCCACTGCCGGGCACGGCGCCACCTGCCTGAGCTGCGCCAACTGTCCGTGGATGGCGATGAACGAGCTGGAAACACTGGCTGGTGCCTTCGATCGCACCGATAACGAGATCCTGGTCGATCCCGCGGTCGGTGAGCGTGCCATGGTGCCGCTGCGGCGGATGCTGGATTTTGCCCGCCAGCTCAAGACCGGCGTACTGGCAGCCGATTAGCGCCCGCTAGAACTCCATTCTCCCGCGCAGTTCCGAGATATCCCGCAGCCGTTGGCTGATCTTGGCCGACGTGTGGTAATCGTTCTTGGCCATGGTCATGGCGTAGTTCAGCTGCTTTTCGGCCTGGTCCAGCACCCCGTTGAGAATAAAGTACTCGGCGCGTGACTGGTGCAGGCCGACAATATTCCCCGACAGACCCTGAACCTCCGCCAGCAGGTACCACAATCCGGGGTCGTCCGGGCGTATGTGGCTCTGCTCTATCAGCACTTCCTCGGCGATATAGGCCTGGTCGTTCATCAGCAGGGCGCGGGCGTAGGCCATGGTCAGTGCATGGTTGTTGGGAAACAGGCGCAGCTCGCGCTGCAACATGCGCACCGCTGACTGCGCTTCATTGATGCTCATGTCCAGCTCGGACTGGGCAACGATGTACTCAATGCGGGTGGGGTCCTTGGCCAGCAGTTTGTCGAGTTCCGCCTGGGCCTCGGAGGGGCGGCCGCTCGCAATCAGTGCCAGCGCCAGGCCGTAGCGGGTCGCTTCCGGCGAGGTTGGTGTTCCCTCCAGGCTGTTGCGGAAAGTTTCTGCCGCGCGCTGCGGCGTATCGGCGTGATGCACCCGCATGCGGGCGCGCATCAGGTGGTAGGAGAGCGACGGTGGTCGCTGGGTCTTCGGGTACTGGCGCGCGCGGTTGCGAGTGTCGGAGATCCGGCTTTCTGACAGCGGGTGGGTGCGCATGAACTCGGGCACCCGGTTGGCGGAGGAGTAACGCGTGTTCTGCAGCATGCGCTCGAACATCGCCGGTGCCGCGTGCGGGTCCATGCCGGCGTCCACCATGGTTTGCATGCCGATGCGATCAGCTTCCTGTTCCGCCGCGCGGCTGTGGCGCAGCTGCGCATCCATTGCAGCGGCCTGGGTAGCCGACAGGGCGGCCATGCCGGCGGCGCCGCCGGTAGTGGCGACCAGTACCGCGCCCGCCAACAGCCCGGCCAGCGTCAGCGGCTGCTGGGCCTGCTGCTGTTCAATGCGGCGGGAAAAGTGGCGCTGGCTCAAGTGAGCGATTTCGTGGGCCAGCACCGTGGCCAGTTCGTCCTCGGTCTGGGCATAGAGCAACAGCCCGGTGTGTACGCCAATCACGCCGCCGGGTACAGCGAAGGCGTTGATCACCGGATTGTCGACAATCACCACCTCG
The DNA here is from genome assembly GCA_030066555.1 of Halieaceae bacterium. Lineage (GTDB taxonomy): Bacteria > Pseudomonadota > Gammaproteobacteria > Pseudomonadales > Halieaceae > JANQIO01. Next base: position 3,589 of record JASJBK010000066.1, on the reverse strand, counting down.
ATGCGTCGGTCCTGCAGCTGGCTATGGGTGACCAACCGGTAGATCAGGTCCTCGAGGTAATCCTGCAGCATGGGGTCGTCGAGGGTAGGCGCCTGGGAGCGAAAAACGCGCAGCCAGGCGCGCCCAAGCTGGTACTCCTGCTCGGGGGAGAACAGGCTGGTGCTGGACTCACCGAGGTTTGGCAGCTTGAGTTCTTCTTTGGCAACGGCGCTGGCGTTGATCAGGGCGGTTACCAGCAGAAGCTGTACCAGGCGTGTGATCACGGGGTGGGGTGGCGAACTCGCGGGTGACTGAATAATGTACTTTATGGGACCAAGGTTCGAGTCGCAACAGACGGGGAAGTTCCAGTGTCGCCAGCCTCTGGCTATACTGGGCGCCCCCTGGAATACACGCTTCAAGACTATGGGTACACCGAACGTAACCGAGCTGGATGCGCGTGGGCTCGACTGCCCCATGCCGCTGCTCAAGGCCAAGCGCGCCCTCAACGGGCTGCGTGGGGGTGAGCGCCTCAAGGTGCTCGCCACCGACAAGGGGTCGGTGCGCGATTTCGAGGTATTCTCCAGGCAGTCAGGCCATCCCCTGATCTCCAGTGAGGAGCAGGACGGCGTGTACATTCACATCATCGAAAAACTGGCCGCCGAGGACTGAGCGTTGCTGGAAATCTTCCGCAAGTGGTACGACCGCTATTTCTTCGAAGAGGAGTCGATCCTGCTGTTGGTGCTGCTGGCTGTCGGCCTGGCGGTGCTGCTGACGGTTGGCGATATCCTCGCCCCGTTACTCGCGGCCATCGTGCTGGCCTACCTGATGCAGGGTCTCAGCGCCTATTGCGTGAGGCGCGGCCTGCCCCAGTGGATGGGGGTGACAGTGTCCTTCCTGGTGTTTGTCGGCCTGTTCTTCGGCTTCCTGATCCTGGTGTTGCCATTGGTCTGGCAGCAGACGCTGAGCCTGTTCGGTGAGTTGCCGCGCATGCTGGAGCAGTTCCGGGGCTGGCTGTCAGTGCTGCCCGAGGAATACCCGGAGCTGATTTCCGAACAGCAGATCGGCGAGGTGGTGACCGCGGCCCAGCGCCGGGCAGCCGAACTCGGCCAGTCGATAGTGAGCCTGTCGCTGGCGTCGATCCCGGTGTTCGTGCTGGTGCTTATCTACGTCATCCTGGTGCCGCTGCTGGTGTTTTTCTTCCTCAAGGACCGCGAAAAGATTCTCACCTGGCTGGGCGGCTTCCTGCCCAGCGAACGCCCGCTGCTGACCCGGATCTGGGTGGAGATGAACGAGCAGGTCTCCAATTACGCGCGCGGCAAGGGGATCGAAATCCTCATCGTGGGTGCGGTCAGCTACCTGGCGTTTGCGCTGTTGGGGCTTAACTATGCGGAGCTGCTGGGCCTGCTGGTGGGGCTGTCGGTGATCATTCCCTACATCGGGGCCACGGTGGTCACCATCCCGGTGGCGCTGATCGCACTGTTCCAGTGGGGAATTGGCTCGGAATTCTATACGGTTCTGTTTGTCTACCTTGTTATCCAGGCCCTGGATGGCAACTTCCTGGTGCCGCTTCTGTTTTCAGAGGCCGTTAACCTGCACCCGGTCGCCATTATTCTCGCGGTGCTGTTTTTTGGCGGCATCTGGGGGATGTGGGGTGTGTTTTTTGCCATTCCGTTGGCGACCCTGGTCAAGGCGGTGATCAATGCCTGGCCGCGGCCGATAGAACCGACGCCTGGCCTCTAGCCACTTACCTGATGCCGGTGCGTGGCCGGCCTGATCCGAATTTGTCAGCGGTCTGTATGACTGGCTGGCTGTATGAACAAGTTGGAGTTTTCAATGTTGCGCTCTTGGTACCTTCCGATCTGGACCCTGCTGGCTGCCCTGCTGCTGGCCGCCTGCGCCGAACAGTTGGCAAAAGAGGACAGTCTGCCACTGGCGCCGACCCAGAGCCCGAACGACGATCGGGACTACCGCTATATCCAGCTCGACAATGGCCTGCGCGCGCTGTTGATCTCAGATACTGACACTGAGAAAGCCGCCGCGTCGCTGGACGTTTATGTGGGCAGTGCCAGCAACCCCGCTGACCGCGGCGGCCTGGCGCATTTCCTCGAGCATATGTTGTTCCTCGGTACCGACAAGTACCCGGATTCGGGCGAGTACGCGCGCTTTGTCAGCGAGCACGGCGGTAACCGCAATGCCTACACGGCCTTCGAGCACACCAACTATTTCTTCGATATCGACAAGGATCACCTCGCCGAGGCCCTGGATCGCTTTGCCCAGTTCTTCATCGCCCCACGCTTTGATGCCGAATATGTCGACCGCGAGGTCAACGCGGTCAACGCCGAGTACCAGATGGGTCTCAACACCGACGCCCGCCGCAACCTCGACGTGGCGCGGGAGACCGTCAACCCGGCGCACCCCTACAGCGTGCTCGGGGTCGGCACGTCGGAAACGCTGGCGGACCGTGAGGGGCAATCGGTGCGGGATGACCTGCTCAGCTTTTACGAGCAGTATTACTCGGCCAACCTGATGACGCTCGCCGTGCTGGGCCGCGAAAGCCTGGATGAGCTGGAGACACTGGTGCGCGAGACCTTCGCGCCGGTACCTAATCGCCAGGTCAGCATTGCCGATATCGAGGCGCCGCTGTACACCCCGGAGCAGCTGCCGCAGCTGGTCTACATCCAGCCTCAGGCCAGCGCCCGTTCCCTGTCGATTGCCTTTCCCATTCCCAACGTCACCGACCAGTACCGCGCCAAGCCGCTGGTATACATCGGCAACCTGATCGGCCACGAGGGAGAGGGCAGCCTGCTGTCGCTGCTGAAAGAAGAGGGCTGGGCCGAGGCGCTGGGCGCTGGCGCCGGCCTCAACTACCGCGGCGGCGCCGCCTTCCAGGTCACCGTCAACCTGACCGAAGCGGGGCTTGCCGAACGCGACCAGGTGGTGCGCAAGCTGTTCGAGTACATCCAGCTATTGCGCAATGAAGGGCCCAAACAGTCGCTCTACCGGGAGCAGGCACAGCTGTCGGCGCTATCGTTCCGCTTCCGCGAAGAGGCAGAGCCGCTGGGTTACGTGGCGGGGCTCGCCAACAGCATGCATCTCCTCGCGCCGCGCGACATACTGGACGGCAACTTCCTGATGGAGGACTTCCAGCCGGCGCTCATCGAGGAACTGCTCAACGACTACTTCGTGCCGGGCAATGCGGTAATCACGGTGGCCGCCCCTGGCGTGCCGGTGGACCGGGAAAGCGAGTTCTATGGTACGCCCTATTCGGTGCGCACCCTGGACCTGGCGGACACCGGCTGGGGCGAAATCAAAACCGTCGATGCGCGCCTGCACCTGCCCGCGCCCAATGAATTCATCGCCGACAGTGTCGAGCTGTTGCCGGCGCCGGATCAGCCGTCAGTTGCGCCGTCACTGTTGGTGGACGACCCGCGGCTGCGTATCTGGCACCGCCAGGATGCCAGCTTCCAGGTGCCGCGCGGCAACCTGCTGGCCAGCTTCCTGACCTCTGAAGTGAATAGCAGCGCCGAACAGGCGGCGGCCTCTGAACTGTATGTGGCGCTGCTGCGCGACGCGGTGAACGAGTACACCTACCCGGCATTCCTCGCCGGAC
>JASJBK010000068.1 GCA_030066555.1 Halieaceae bacterium | reverse complement strand
ACGCCAGAAACTTCATCCGTTCGCGTCTCGACGATGCGATGGATCGCGCGGAACGTGCCAGTGACTCCGATGGTAGCGGCACGGATTCAGACCTTGAAGAATGTCGACGGCTGCAGGTCGAGCTGGAGCAAGAAGTTGATCCTGGTGGCGTACCTGCAGAGTTTCGCCACCTGATTCCCTGGATACTGCGTCTCGGTGTCGGGGATGACCCGTGTCGAGCGCTTGTCACTGAAGCGCTGGACCAGGGTGAGCGTGAGCAGGCTGTCGAAGCGTTTAGCGCACACGCAGCCGCCATCAACGCCTGGCTCGATTCCTTCGGCGATGAATCGTTCCCGCCCGAAGCCGCAGCCTTCCTGTATTCGCTGCTGGCGCTCGAGGAGCTTCAGGCGCATGGATGAAGCGAGCGGGCGGTACTAGGCTATAAGAGATGGATGCAGCAGCACGAGCCTATTTCGATGCTCTGCCGGCGGGTCGAAAGGAAACGATGGAGGCGCTCCACGCCCTGGTTATTGGCCTGTTCCCGGATGCAGTTATCGATATGCGCTACAAGATGCCGACCTACTCGGTAGGTGAGGGCTGGGTAGCGATCGCCAACCAGAAGAATTACGTTTCGCTCTATACCTGCAGCGCAGAGCACCTCGAGGGCTTTAAGGCACAGCATCCTGACATCAAGAAGGGCAAGGGCTGTATCAACTTCAGGGATCGAGACGCGATTCCCGAGCCCGCTGTAAAGACAGTGATTGAGCACGCAATCGCTAACCCAAAGGGACGCTAATCAGTGATTCCACTCTGGAAGGGTTTCTGGCTGATCTGCCTGCCTGTCGCGGCACTTTACCAGCTCCTATGGGCAGTGGTGTTTCAGTTCTGCGCCGGGCAAGACTGGTTCCCTGGTATCGCAGTCTCGCTGGTGGCGGCCAAGTTAACCGGTGAATTGATGCTTTACGCAGTCATGCTCTGGTATCTCTCATACCGTACGGCTACGCAGCGCTGGGAGAGCAAGGCGCTCGCCACTACTGTGCTGGGTGCGTTGATGGTGCTCACGGCAGCTGCGCTTGCCAGACCGCTCCTGGAGTCCTGACTCCGCCTGACGCGTCATAAAAAGTCAACGGGCAGAGTTCATAGCCTCCAGTACATGTGACCAGATCTCTGGATTGAAGCCCATGCCGAGGTGGGCGGCATCGACTTCGATGTGCTGTACATTGGGGCTGTACCGATCAATGGCGGCGTTCCAATCGACGATGGCGTCGGTCTTGCTGACGATGGCGGTGATGGGCTGGGAAATCGGCTGCGATTCACGCCGCGCAATCTCATCTTCAATCCAGTCCAGGTCCATCCCGCTCTTGTCGAAGAAGGGGGCGGCGGCGGTGTACTTTGGTCCGCCGACAGTGGGTGAGCCCATGGTGATAACGCGTTCCACGATGTCAGGCAGGTCCCGCGCCACTTCACGGGCCATGTAACCGCCGAGACTCCAGCCGATCAACGAAATCTTCATACCGGTTTCCCGGTGGCGTTCCAGTACGCGCTCGTAGAAATGGTCTACCAGGAAGGGTACGCCCGCTTCGCCGCGGTAGTCATCGCGACGGGAGAAGTCCCAGCGCTCCGAGAGGTCATCCTGGGTGTGCTCCAGGTTGGTGCCGGCCAGGTTGGTGCCGAGCCCCCAGCCTTCGGCCCGAAAACCCTTGCGCTTCAGGTACCGGCGCAGCGGCAGGGTGTAGCGGTCGCCCGAGCCAAAGCCAGGGGCTACGATGACTAGTGTATCGGCGGGTTCCGGCGTGCGGCCAAGGCTGCTGGCTGCTAACGGCGCGAGCATGCGGGCGGCGTCCAGGGCTGCACGCGCTTCCAGGAGCATAAGGCTGCGTTTGGGTGGGGCTGGCGTTCCGGCATCAGGCGTCATGGTGAATCCTCTCTTCATCAATATCAGGAATTGTTGGTGTCGCTACCGGCGGCCAGCGCCTCCGGGTTGAGGGTCTGCAGGTGAGTGTGCATGTCCTTCATCATGCCCTCGACATACTCGAGGGTCCGGTCATCAAAGGGTTGTAACTGCGCGCGCACAAAGCGGTCGGCTGCAGCATGGGCGCGGTCGGTGAGTTTCCTGCCGCTGGGCGTGATTGAGCAGATGATGGAGCGGCCATCGTCACTGTGGGCCTTCAGCCTGACCAGGCCACGCTCTTCCAGCCTTCGGATGAGGCCCGTGATATTTGCCCTGGTCACCACCAACCGGTCGGCGATGGCCTTGGGAACCGCCTCCTCACCGAGGCTCTCGATGGCACGCAGGGCATCGTACTGGGCAACCGTCAGGTCGAAATGCTGCAGCATCCGGGTGTAGCGCTTGCTGCATTCCAGATAGGCCCTGACCACGGCAAACCAGGACGCGGTTTCAAGCCGCTCGCGCCGATTTTCCCTTGATGTCTCAGGCACTACTTTCACCACCGAGTCCTCTGTGTTCCGAGCAATTAGTTAATGTATTAACTAAATTCTCAGTAGGTACGGACGGGTCGCGGATTCGGATTTGCCGACGGGGGAAGATGCCGGCGAGGGGTCAGGGCGAAAGAAAACCTCTCCCTGTAAGGAAAGTCTCGATATCGGTGAAGGCCTGGTCACGGGTCGCCTGGTCGCGCCCCACGATATAGCCGTAGCCCACGCAGTCCTGGAATTGCCGGCCGCTACTGAAACGAGCGGCCACCCGGGTGGCCAGTGATGCGTCTGCCGGGTAGTTATTTAGAGGTTGGCCGTTCAGGAACGGGCGCCCGCTGGCGTCGTAGATCACTTCGCATCCTGAGAGGTAGGGGGCCTCTTCCTGCATCTCTCGCGGGCTATCCACTTCCCAGGCGTGGCCCGCGCCCTGGTAGACGATGGCCTTGACCTCCGTGCCCAGTTCCCGCAGTTCGGCTTCCCGGGCCTCGCAGGCTTGCAGGTCGTTGGAGGCATCCTCGGTACCGCGCAAGGTGAGAATGGGGGCGCCGGTGACAGCCGGCGATTCCAGTCGCTGATAGCAGGGCCCGTAGACATCGATATGCAGGGCGAAGGGCGCAATGTCGCCGGCCAGTGCCTGGTGGATACGGCTGTCCATGGCCAGGCGTGCGGCCATGCCGCCGTAGGAGAACCCTATGACCCCAATCTTTTCCGCATCGATCAATGGGCTGCTGCCCAGCAGTTGCAGTGCTGCGTAAGCATCGGTTACCAGGTCGAACTCGGTCACGGCCGAGGTCCGCACCAGGTAATTGGACGCCTGGTTGAAACCGCGCGGCTGGTAATACTCCAGCACGAAGGCGGCAATGCCGCGATCATTCAGCCATGCCGCGTAGTCGTGTTCACGACCGGGGTTGATGCCACCGCTGCCTGGCAGGATGACCATGGCGGGGATGGGGCCGCGAGTCTCTTTGGGGTAGCTCAGGTAGCCAAGGCCGGTAGTAATCGGCGCGTTTTCCAGGTCCGAGAGAATGCGCTCCAGGTCGTAGGGGCTGCGCGTCGGGTAGTAGATCTCGCCCTCGTCAACGGCGGCCAGGCGTTGCTGAGGTGCTGGCCAATCCGGGTAGTCGGGAAGGGTGTAGGCCACCAGCAGCGAGCGGGCAGGTAGCCAGAACGCCAATAGAGCGCCAAGTATCGCAACCGCAGGCAGGACGAGCAGGAGTTTCTTCATTGCGTCACCGCTGTCAAAGACTGCGCGACAGTAGCACGGGGCCTGCTCGAACTCCCGGCTAGCGGTTCAACAAGCCGGTCTCCCGTAGCCGATCTGCGATCCCGTCGGCCAGTACCTGGTAACCAGCAGCGTTGGGGTGGATCTCATCGGCTTTCAGCTCGTCTTCGGAGAGGATCTCCGAGAACAGGTCGGGCACCAGCACCACGCTGTTGCCCTCGGCAAGCTGGGCATAGATCTCCGAATCCTTGAGGGTGCCGGTGCTGGCTCGCAGCAGGGACAGGCGCGGCACCGCCACCAGGATGGGCAGAGCGCCGAAGGCCTCGACCTCGGCAATCATCGCCGCAAGGTCTTCGGCGACATCGCGTTCCGGCCGCTTGCGCAGGAAGTCGTTGCCGCCCAGCTCGATAATCACGAGCGCGGGTTCATACTGGCGCAGCAGGCCACCCAGGCGCTGGCGAGCGCCGCGGGCCGTGTCACCGGGGATGCCGGCATTGATCACGTTCCAGTCGCTGCGGGCGGCAAGCCGGGTGGGGTAATCCTCGCCGCGCCCGGCGCCGGTGCCATAGGTCACGCTGTCTCCGAAGGCCAGCACGGTGCTGCCTGGGGGCAGGGGGGTGTAGCCTACCGGGTCGCTGCAGGCGGCCAGTAAGAGAGCGAGTAGCAGGGTTGGGAATCTGGATCCCCGCCTGCGCGGGGATGACGAGACCCGCGGGGATGACGAGATCCGCGGGGATGACGAGACCCGCGGGGATGACGAGATCCGCGGGAATGACTGAAGCATGCTCATTGGCTGGTCACCACCAGGTAGGCCACAAGCTTTGCCGTGCCGGTATTGGCGATACAGTGGGGGACGTCGGCCCGGTAGTGGGCCGAGTCGCCGGCGCTGATCTCGTGGCTGCTGTCACCGGAATCCACCCGTGCCTGGCCGCTGCTAACCGTTAACAACTCGCGGGTGCCCTCATAGTGGGCCGCGGAGGCCAGCTCGGCGCCTGGCGCCAGGGTCAGTTCGTAGAACTCGATATTTCGTTCCATGTGCAGGGGAGAGAGGGTGCGTATCTGGCATTCCTCGTCGTTGCGAAACTGCATGTTGGGATCGTCACCGTGGACCACTTCGATGCTGGGGGCGGCCCAGGGCTGGTCTACCAGCTCGCCGATGGTAATGCCGAAGGCCTGGGCTATCCTGAACGTAACCGCGAGGGTGGGGTTGGCCTTGCCGCGTTCAATCTGGCTGAGCATGGATCGACTGACGCCGGAGGTGGCGGCAAGTTGCTCGAGCGTCAGCTTGTGCTTCTTACGCAGCTCGGTCACGCGCAGGCAAAGGGCCTGACTGGCGGCATCTTCATCGGCCCGCTGGCCCGTTGATTCGCTGGTCATGGAGCCTCCCCGTGGCACTATGATATTGAGTGAATAATATCCACTATAGTGGAAAAGATTCTTGCAATCGGAACAGCGTAATTCTAGTATGCCGGACGTTTTTCTACCATAGTGAATTTTCCTGCTGGCCCGAGCAGTTGAAGGCTCGCTGAGGAAAGTAAGGTAACCCTATGAAAGCACTGGTAAAAAGGCATGCTGAGTCCGGTATCTGGATGGAAGATGTGCCCGAGCCGACCGTCGGTATTAACGATGTGCTGGTCAAGGTGAAGCGCACAGCCATCTGCGGCACCGATATGCATATTTACAACTGGGACGCCTGGGCGCAGAAGACGATCCCAGTGCCAATGGTGGTGGGCCACGAGTTTGTCGGCGAAATTGTCGAGGTGGGCTCCAACGTCAACGACTGGCACCCGGGCCAGATCGTCTCGGGAGAGGGGCACCTGGTTTGCGGCCGCTGCCGTAACTGCATGGCCGGTCGCCGCCACCTGTGTAATGACACCCGCGGTATTGGTGTGAACAGTCCAGGCGCCTTCGCCGAGTACATTGCACTACCCATGTCCAATGTCTGGGAGCACCGGCCGGGTATCGACCTCGATGTGGCCAGCCTGTTCGACCCGCTCGGCAATGCCGTGCACACCGCCCTGCAGTGGGACCTGCTGGGTGAAGACGTGCTGATCACCGGCGCCGGGCCCATCGGTGCCATGGCCGCTGCGGTCTGCCGCCATGCCGGTGCCCGCCACGTGGTCATTACCGATGTGAATCCGGAACGCCTCGAACTGGCCAGGACCCTGGGGGCGACCCACACGATTGATGTGTCGAGGGAAAAGATCGAAGACGCCAAGGAGGCACTCGGTATGGCCGAGGGCTTTGACGTGGGCCTTGAAATGTCCGGTAACCCGCAGGCCCTGCGCGACCTGCTCGCCAATATGTGCCACGGCGGCAAGGTCAGTATGCTGGGTATACCCGAGGGCGATGTCGCCATCGACTGGAACGTGGTGATCTTCAATATGCTCACCCTCAAGGGGATCTATGGAAGAGAGATGTATGAAACCTGGTACAAAATGTCGGTGATGATCGAGAACGGCCTGGATATCTCGCCGGTTATCACCCATCGCCTGCCGATTGACGAATTCCAGCAGGGGTTCGATGCCATGAAAGCCGGTGCCGCCAGCAAGGTGGTGCTGAACTGGGAAGACGCCGCTTGAGCCCGTCTTTTCGAAACAAGAGCGATTGAGAACAGGAGCCAACGTGTACGGACAACTGAAGGATCATCTGGGCGCAGAGCTCGCCGCTATTGAAGAGGCCGGGCTTTACAAGCACGAGCGACTCATTACCACGCCCCAGGACGCCCATGTTGGCGTCAAGACCAACGGCGAGGGCGTCGAGCTGCTCAACCTCTGCGCCAACAATTACCTGGGCCTGGCCCAGCACCCGGAGGTGAATGCCGCTGCAGCCAGGGGTCTGGAAGATTGGGGCTACGGCATGGCCTCGGTGCGCTTCATCTGCGGCACCCAGACCCTGCACAAGGAGCTGGAAGGCACCCTGAGTCGTTTCCTGGGCGCCGAGGACACCATCCTCTACCCGTCCTGTTTCGATGCCAACGGCGGCCTGTTCGAGACCATTCTCGGCCCTGAGGATGCGGTGATCTCCGACGAGCTGAACCACGCCAGCATCATTGACGGTGTGCGCCTGTGCAAGGCGCAGCGCTACCGCTACAAGAACAACGATATGGCTGACCTGGAAGCCCAGCTCAAGGCGGCGGATGCCGCCGGCGCACGCTTCAAGCTGATCACTACCGATGGCGTGTTCTCCATGGATGGCTATATCGCCCAGCTCGACAAGATCTGCGACCTGGCCGACCAGTACAAGGCGCTGGTGCATTTCGATGACTGCCACGCCACCGGCTTTGTCGGTGCCGGCGGCAAGGGCACTCACGAGCTGCGCGGTTGTATCGACCGCGTCGATATCGTCACCGGCACCCTCGGCAAGGCCCTGGGGGGTGCCAGTGGTGGTTACACCAGTGCCCGCCAGGAGATTGTCGACCTGCTGCGCCAGCGGTCGCGCCCCTACCTGTTCTCAAATACCGTGGCGCCGCCCGTGGTAGCCGGGGCCATAAAGGCCATCGAGCTGGTGACTTCATCCAGCGCCCTGCGCGACCAGCTGGCGGACAACACCGCCTACTTCCGCGAGGGTCTCGAACGGCTGGGCTTCGAGCTGCTGCCCGGTGAGCATCCCATCGTGCCGGTGATGCTGCATGATGCCGCACTGGCGGCGAAGTTTGCCGACGCCATGCTCAAGCACGGCGTGTACGTGGTAGCCTTCTCCTTCCCGGTGGTACCGAAGGGCAAGGCGCGTATCCGCACCCAGATGAGCGCAGCCCTGAGTCGGGACGATCTCGACCAGGCCATTGCCGCCTTCGGCGCGGTCAAGGCGGAACTGGGAATCTAGCCAGAACAGATTGAGGAGTTAGCCATGAGTGAACCCATGCCCCTGCGCATCGACCTGGTATCCGATGTCGTGTGCCCCTGGTGCATCATCGGCTACCGCCAGTTCCTCAAGGCGCTTGAGAGCCGTACCGAGGCCGTGGACCTGGAGCTGCATTGGCACTCCTTTGAGCTCAACCCACAGATGCCAGATGAAGGCGAGAACCTGCGCGAGCACCTGGCCGGCAAGTACGGGACCACGCCGGAGCAGAGCAAGAAGGCCCGCCAGCGGCTGACAGATATCGGTGCCGAGCTGGGCTTTAGCTTCAACTACACCGACGACATGAAGATGGTGAATACCTTCAAGGCGCACCAGCTGCTGCACTGGGCCGCGGAGCAGGGCTGCCAGACAGAGTTGAAGGAGGCGCTGTTCAAGGCCTTCTTTACCGACGGCCGCGATGTCAGTGACGTTGACACGCTGGCAGATGTCTGTGCCGAGGTCGGGCTGGACCGTGAAGAGGCCCTCGCGGTGCTGGCCGACGCACGCTACGGCCGAGCGGTGCGCGATGACCAGAGACAGTGGATGGAGCAGGGCATCCAGGCGGTGCCCACCTTCGTGGTCAACGAACAGTACATGGTGCAGGGCGCCCAGGAGGCCGAGGCCTTCGGCCGCATGCTGGACCGCCTGCTGGAGCGCCACGCCGCCTGACTGGCTTGAGCGCCCCGCCAGCAGACAGTACTCTCTCTGGGCTACACTAAACCCATAAGCAATTGATAACAGCCAGCGCCCTACATGCCGAGACACCAGGAATTACTGGCGGAGGTAGAAGCCTCCCCGGAGGGCCCCCAGGTCGGGGCCTTTTTCGACTTTGATGGCACCGTAATCTACGGTTACTCCGCGATCGCCTTCATCCGCGAGCAGGTCAGGAAGGGCCAGCTGAAGCCGCGCGAATTCATGGAGCTGGCGGGTGCCATGACCAGCTTCGGGCTCGGCAACATGGGTTTTTCCGCCATGATGGTGGTGACCTCCCAGTTCATGCGCGGCGCCAGCGAAGAGAGCTACATCGAGTTCGGCGAGGCCCTGTACCGCAAGCACATCGCGCGCCTGGTCTATCCGGAATCCCGGGCCCTGATTGATGCGCACCTCGCCAAGGGCCACACGGTGGCGATTATTTCCTCAGCCACACCCTACCAGGTGGAGCCGGCAGCGCGGGATCTGGGTGTAGAGCACGTGATGACCACCCAGCTCGAAGTCGAGGACGGCGAGTTTACCGGCGCGGTAATACGCCCCACCTGCTTCGGGCTCGGCAAAGTGCGCGCAGCGGAGACCCTTGCCGAAGAACAAGGCGTGGACCTGGAGCAGACCTTCTTCTATTCCGACAGCGACGACGATATCGAGCTGCTGGAGCATGTGGGCTACCCGCGACCGCTCAACCCCAACAAGAAGCTCACCGAGATTGCCGAGCGCGAGGGCTGGCCGATCCAGCGCTTCAAGAGTCGCGGTCGACCCGGCCTTACCGACTGGGCGCGTTCGCTGGCGGCGACCGGCAGCCTGGTCACCTCATTCGCTGCGGGCCTGCCGATCTGGGCCATCACCGGGTCGCGGCGCGATGCGCAGAATTTCTCGTTCTCCCTGTTCGCCGAGACCGCCAGCGCCCTGATCGGCCTGGATATGGACGTGCGCGGCGAGGAAAACCTCTGGAAGCAGCGCCCGGCCGTGTTCATTTTCAACCACCAGAGCAAGGCCGATGTGGTGATTGCCGCCAGCCTGGTGCGCAAGGACATCGCCGGTGTCGGCAAGAAAGAGATCAAGAAGATGCCGGTAATCGGCCAGGTGATGGAGATGGGTGGCACCGTGTTGATCGATCGCGACAATGCCACCAGCGCCATCGAGGCCATGCAGCCGTTGGTGGATGTGATGCGCAACGACGGTAAATCCGTGGTGATGGCCCCGGAGGGCACGCGCACTGTCTCGCCGCGTCTGGCTCCTTTCAAAAAGGGCGCTTTCCACCTCGCCATGCAGGCCGGCGTTCCTATCGTTCCCATCGTTATCTATAACGCCCTGGATGTTGCGCCCAAGGGCGATTTCATTTTCCGGCCCGCCACCGTCGAGGTGGAAGTACTGCCGCCGGTGGATACCAGCGACTGGACCGCTGAGACAGTCGATGAACACGTCGCTGAAGTCAGGGCCATGTTCCTGAAGGCACTCGGCCAGTCCGACGAACCGAAGGCTAAGCGCAAGGCCAGGGCAAAGACCAAAGCCAAAGCCAAGGCGAAGACCAAAGCCAAGGCGAGGACAAAGGCCAAGGTCACCACCAAGGCGAAGGCTACTACCAAGGCAAAGGCCACGACCAAGGCAAAGGCCACGACCAAGGCAAAGGCCAAGGCGAAGGCCAAGGCCAAGGCCAAGGCCAAGGCGAAGGCCACGACCAAGGCGAAGGTCACTACCAAGGCCAAGGCAAAGACCAAAGCCAAGGCAAAGACCAAAGCGAAGGCAAAGAGCGCGCCCAAGGCCAAAGCCAAATCGAAAGCAAAGGCAGCCGGCAAAGCTCCACGCCTCAAGGCCAGACCCAAGAGTAGTGTCAAACCCAAAGCCGCCGGGAAGCCCTCATGACCCCGTTGCCCTGGCAGGCCGTTGGTCAACAGGATGTGCTTTACATCCTCGATGCGGCCCACCGGGTGGAAGAAGATCTGCTACGTCAGTGGATCGCTGAGCAACAGCAGGCGGTGGACTTCTCGGGCGAGGCGCGCCACGTGGTCGTGCCCATTGCCCGTAGCCCGGAAGACATTCCCACCCGCGCCCTGGTCGGCGCGCTCGATGTGTCTGCTGAAACCCTGATCATTCCCGTACGCGTGGCATGGATGAGTTCGGTGGACGAGAAGTCGGTGACGCCGCGCCTGCGCGACCTGCTCTGGGGTAACCCGCGCAAACCGGGTCAGGGCCGGGCCCGGCGCATTCTCCGCAGCCACCCGGAGCGGGTGCAGTGCGTGGCCGCTGACGGCGCGACCCTGGATGAGCTGCGTCAGCGCTACGCTCGCAGCCGCGGAGAAACCGCCAACGCCAGCCAGCTCGCCGACTTTGTGGCCGGCCAGGCAGGCCTGGCGCTGGACATAGCAGTTCGCCGCCTGCGCGGCGGGCGTTACAAGGTGCCGCGCCAGGTCGCCAAGAACCTGCAGGCGAGCCCTGCGTTCCGCACCGGCCTGCAGCAGTTGAGCGCGGAAGAGGGAAGGCCCATGGCCGACCTGCAGCGGGAAACCGCCGAGATCACCAAGGAGCTGATCTCCATACCCCGCACCTTCTGGCTCGATGTAATGGGCATGCTCAATCGCAAGATCATCTCACTGGGCTATGAGACCGATATCGTTGTCGACCAGCGTGGCCTCCAACGTATTCGCCAGGCCACCCGTCAGCATCCGACGGCACTGCTGTGGACCCACAAAACCCATGTTGATGGCTTCGCCATGCACTGGACCTTCTTCAAGAACGACTTCCCGGCGCCGCACATCCTCGGCGGTGTGAACATGGCTTTTGGCGGTCTGGGTTTCCTGGCGCGCCGTGCCGGCGCCATCTTTATTCGCCGCAGTTTCCAGGACAACGCGCTCTACAAGTACATCCTGCGCAGCTATATCGGCTACCTGCTGGAGAAGCGGTTTCCGCTAACCTGGGCTTTCGAAGGCACGCGCTCGCGGGTCGGCAAGCTGATGCCGCCGCGCTACGGGCTGTTGAAGTATGTTATCGAAGCCGCCCACGCCAGCGATGCCGACAACCTGCATATCGTGCCGATCGCCATCAATTACGACCTCATTGGCGACGTGAAGGACTACGCCACCGAGCAGGCAGGCGCCACCAAGCAGCCCGAGAGCCTGCGCTGGTTTATCGGCTACCTGCGCGGACTGCGCCAACCCATGGGCCGGATCTACATGGACTTCGGGGCACCGGTGGTGCTGGAGAAGGCGCCCGACCCCAGCGATACCCTGGCCCTGCAGAAGGTGGCCTTCCAGGTCGGTGTAGAAGTCAATCGGGTGACTCCCATTACCCTGCCGTCACTGGCCACCATGATCCTGCTGGGCGCCGCACCACGGGCATTGACCGCCGAGGAACTGACCCGGGAAATGGATTCATTGGTGAGCTGGGCACGCGAGCGCGGCATTCGCATGACCAGTGACTTCGAGCCCGAAAATCGCGATGCACTCGACGAGCTTGCAGACACCCTGGTCGCCAATGGCCTGGTCACTCGCTACGACGGCGGGCCGGAGCGGGTCTATGCGATTACCGCTGAGCAGCACGGTGTTGCCAGCTACTACCGCAACACCACGATCCATCATTTTGTGAACAAGGCGATCGTCGAGCTGTCGATGATGAAGCTCGCCCAGTTCAATTCCTCCAGCGTCGAGGGCTTCTGGGAAGAGGCCGAGCGGTTGCGGGACCTGTTCAAGTTCGAGTTCTTCTATGCACCTACCGCGGAATTTCGCGATGATTTGCGGCAGGACCTCGAGCGCTTCGATCCGGACTGGGAACAGCGCCTGGGCAATGAACCGGGCTTTGCCCAGCGGGTGATGGCGGAGTACTACCCGCTGGTAGCCCATTCCACACTGCTGCATTTTGTCGACGGCTATCGGGTCGTCGCCGACGTGCTGGCGCTGCAGCCCGATGACGCCGGTCTGGAAGAGAAAGAGTGCGTGAACCAGGCGCTGGCCTATGGTCGCCAGGCCTACCTGCAGCGCCGCATCAGCTCCCAGGCCTCGATCGGCAAGCTCTTGTTCCAGAACGCCTGGAAGCTGCTGGACAACCGTGGCCTCACCGAGGGTGGTGATGCCGACATCGGCGAGAAGCGCCGCGAAGCAAGCCAGGACCTGCGCGAGCTCGCCCACCGTATCGATATCGTTCGCACACTGGCCCTGCCGAGGTAAATCCATGCAACAGCTGAGCCCGCAGGACGCGCAGTTCCTGTACATGGAGTCGGATGACAATCTCACCCATGTCACCAGTATCAATATCTTCGACCCCTCCACCGTTCCTGGCGGTGAGGTGGTGCGCTTCAAGGAGATCATTGCCCATGTCGAAGAGCGGCTGAGGGCCAACCCGATGCTGCGACGCAAGCTGGTGCGTGTGCCGCTGGAGCTGGACTACCCCTACTGGGTAGACGACGAGTTCTTCGATCTTGAGTATCACATTCGCCACGGCCGGTTGCCGCGACCCGGTGACTGGCGCCAGTTCTGCATTCATATGGCCCGTTATCATTCCCGGCCGCTGGACATGAACAAACCCCTGTGGGAGCTGTACGTGCTGGAGGGGCTGGACGATATCGACGGCATGCCGGCGGGCTGTTACGCACTGGCGATCAAGGTGCATCATGCGGCGGTGGACGGCTCGTCGCTGATTCGCTTCCTGATGTCGCTGGTGGATATAGACAATCTCGGGACGCCGGTAGCGCCACTCGACCCGGCCGAGGAAGAAGAGAGCCCCAGGCCGAGCCTGCGAGACATGGCCCGCCGCGCCGCTGCCAACAACCTGCGTTCGCCGGTACGTATAGCCGATGCAATCCTGCGCAGCTCCCCGGCCCTGGTGCAATCAGCGCGCGATACAATCTCGCGCCGTGGCGGTGAAAAACAGACGGTGCCCGTCACGCGTTTCAACGGCAAGGTGTCGCAGCACAAGATGTTCGACGCCTGCGAATTTGCCCTGGCGGACCTCAAGAAAATTCGCCAGCTGGTGCCAGGTTCCACGATCAATGACGTGGTGCTGGCAATCTGTGCGGGTGGGCTGCGCGAATACCTGGAACACCACGATGAGTTGCCCGATGATCCGCTGGTGGCCTGGGTGCCGATCAATGCACGGCCTGGCGGTGCCGACGACCAGAGCGACCCCGGCAATAACATCACCGCTATGACGACTTCGCTGCACAGCGATGAAAAAGACCCGGTGCGACGCCTTGCGAGCATCCACGCCTCGACCCAGCGTAGTAAGGAGGCGAAGTCGGGGCTGTCGGCGCGGCTGCTGACCGACATTACCCAGCATGTGCCCGCGGCTACCCAGGTGCTGGCGAGTCGCCTGATTCTGCAGCTCAGCCAGTCCGTGCGGGTTTGTAACCTGTTCATTTCCAATGTGCCTGGCCCACAGTTTCCGGTGTATATGAATGGTGCGCAGCAGGTAGGCAGCTACGGCCTCGCGCCATTGGCCAATGGCATGGGCCTGTTCATCGGCACGCCCAGTTATAACGGGCGCATGTCTTTCAACATCATTTCCACGCGTGAGCTGATGCCAGATATCCGTTTCTTTGCCGAATGCCTGGAGCGTTCGCAGCAGGCACTGCTGGCGGCCGTCGACAAACAGGTGGGCAGGCAAGGGGCAGCGGCGAAGAAAAAAGCGAAGGCAAAGGCGAAAGGAAAGGTGAAGACAAAAGCAAAGGTCGGCACCAAAACCCGAGCCAAAACCAAAGCCAAGCCAAAGGCGAAAGCCAGCGCCAGGGCCAAAGCCGGTTCTACCGCCAAACCCAAACGAAAGGCAAAGCCCAAGCCAAAGCAGGGCGCTTAATCCATAACACTAATAAGAGGAAACAATATGCAGCTGAATGTAGGTCTGCTGGGCGGCGGTTCCTGGGGCACCACGGTGGCATCCCTGGTAGCGCGCAATACCCGCGTACAGTTGTGGGCGCGCGACGCCGATGCAGTAGCCCAGATGAATACCGAGCACCGCAATGAAAAGTACCTGCCCGGCGCAGTACTGCCGAAGAACCTGACCGCTACCACTGATATTGCCGAGGCGGTAGCCGGTGCCGATGTGTTGATCATGGGCATTCCGTCACAGGGATTTCGCTCCGTGCTGGAACAGGTCAAGCCCCACCTGCGGGCCTGGGTACCGGTGATCAGTCTTACCAAGGGCCTCGAGCTGGACACCCGTAAACGCATGACCGAGATCATCCAGGAATTGCTGCCCGGTCACCCGGTGGGGGTGCTGACCGGCCCCAACCTGGCGCGTGAAATCATGGCGGGACAGGCAGCCGCCAGTGTCATCGCCATGGATGACGAAATCATCGTGCAGGAGCTGCAATCCCTGTTCCGTTCCGGCCTGTTTCGCGTCTACACCAACGACGACGTCATCGGCTGTGAATTGGGCGGTGTATTGAAGAACATCATTGCCATCGCCGTAGGCATGGGCGATGGTCAGGGCGCCGGTGACAACACCCGCTCGGCACTGATCACCCGTGGGCTGGCAGAAGTGACTCGGCTGGGTGTGGCCATGGGTGGCAGGGCGGAAACCTTTGCTGGGCTGGCGGGCATGGGAGACATGATCGCCACCTGCACCAGTCCGCAGAGCCGCAATCGTCACGTCGGCGTCGAACTGGGCAAGGGCCGCCATATCGACGAGATTATCGAGGAAATGGTCATGGTGGCAGAGGGCGTGAAAAGTGCGCCGGCGGTCATGGCACTGGCCGAGGCGCATGCCATCGATATGCCAATTGCCAGTGACGTGTTCAGGGTTGTATGCGGCGAATCCAATGCGCGCCAGGCCTTCCGCGGGCTGCTGCGGGTCACGCCGGGCGCCGAGTCGGAGCCAGGTTGATGCAGCATCGCGAAGCGACATTCACCGGTGCGGGCGACGCCCGGATTCACTACCAGGTGTGGGCGCCGGAGCACCCACCCCGGGGCCTGATCGTGCTGGTTCATGGCGCGGCCGAGCACAGCGGTCGTTACCGGCGCTTTGCCGAGCACTTCGAAGCTGCCGGCTACGCCACCGCGGCGCTCGACCACATCGGCCACGGCCACTCCGAGGGGCAGCGCGGCTATGTGCGCAACTTCGGCGACTACATCGAGACCCTGGATCGTTTCGTGCGCCTGCTCAAGGAAAAGTTTCCAGATACGCCGCGGGTGCTGCTAGGGCATAGCATGGGCGGCTTGATCGCCAGTTGCTACCTGCTGCAGAACCAGGACGATTTCGTGGGGTGCGTGTTGTCCGGGCCCGCCATCAAGACCGACCTGCAACCACCGATCTGGCAGCGCCTGCTGATCCAGTTTTTCTCGATGGTGGCGCCGCGCATGGGTGTACTGCAGCTGGACGCCAGCGGCGTCAGCCGCGACCCGCTGGAAGTACAGGAGTACCTGGATGACCCGCTGGTCTACGGTGGCAAGTTGACCGCGCGCAAGGTAGCGCAGCTGTTTGCCGCCATGCAGTGGATCCAGGAACAGGCCGGGGATATTCGCCTGCCGTTGCTGTTGATGCACGGCGAGGCTGATAGCCTGACTTCGCCGTCTGGCTCCAGATTCCTGTTCGAGGCGGTCAGCTCCGAGGACAAGACGCTCAAGATCTATCCGGAGCTGTATCACGAGATTTTCAATGAGCCGGAGCGGGCCCAGGTGTTTGCTGACCTGCAGGCCTGGCTGGACCAGCGCCT
>JASJBK010000067.1 GCA_030066555.1 Halieaceae bacterium | reverse complement strand
GATTACATCCTCATCGATTGCCCGCCCTCGCTGAATATGCTGACCCTGAACGGACTGGTCGCGGCAGACAGTGTGCTCATTCCCATGCAGTGCGAGTACTTCGCGCTGGATAGTGTCCATGAGGGCAGTCAATCCTTCCAGCGCGAAGTACTCGCACTGCATGGGAATGAGCACACTGTCTGCCGCGACCAGTCCGTTCAGGGTCAGCATATTCAGCGAGGGCGGGCAATCGATGAGGATGTAATCGTAATCTGCCTGCACCACCGCCAGTGCTTCTTCCAGTCGCTTTTCCTTGTGATCGGTATCGATCAGCTCGACTTCAGCGGCAGTGAGATCACCGTTGGCGGGCAGTACGTCGAAAGCGCCTGGCTCGGACAGGCACTTGACCTCTTTAATCGGGCGCTGGTGTACCAGTACATCGTAGATCGACAGTTCCAGCTCGTACTTGTCGATACCGCTGCCCATGGTGGCATTGCCCTGGGGATCCAGGTCTACCATCAGCACCTGCTTACGCGTTGCCGCCAGTGATGCAGCAAGGTTGACGCAGGTTGTGGTTTTGCCTACCCCGCCTTTCTGGTTGGCGACCGCCAGAATCTTAGCCAAGAACCTTCCCCATTGCGTTCCAATCCACCCCGACCGCTACGTCGTCAATGCCAGTTCTACCAGGTGGCGTTCTTCATCGAGCCCCGGTACCACCAGCGGTGTGACACTCACCAGCCTGGCTGTGACAGGCAGAGCCTCAAGTTCTTCTTCTGGCACGCGACCCTTCATGGCAAGGATGCGTGTCTTGCCGTCACACAGGTGAGCACAGCAGGCGACCATATCGGACAGTGATGCAAAGGCGCGAGACAGCACAACGTCATAGGCGGCGTCCGGCGTCCAGGCTTCGGCCCGGGCGTGGCGGACAGCCATATTATCCAAGCCCAAAGCAGTTTTCACCTGAAACAGAAATCGCGTCTTCTTGCCGTTGCTGTCCAGCAGGTCAGCGCTGATATCTCTGCGCATGATGGCGACCGGCACACCGGGCAGTCCGCCCCCGGTGCCGACATCTATCGCCCTGTGGGCAGTTCCCGGCAGATGGGCCAGTATCGACAGCGAATCCAGCAGGTGGCGGGTAACCATTTCCAGTGAATCGCGCACCGCCGTGAGGTTGTAGCTAGCGTTCCAGCGCAGCAGAAGATCGAGATAGGCGAGCAGCAGCTTGCGCTGCTTCTCCGACGCGGACAGTTCGAGCGCAGCCAGGCCGGCGTCCAGGCGCTGGCCTGCGGCGTCGGAATTTGACATCAACTCAGGCGATCTGGCGATCGAGATCGCCACGCTTCTTGAGATGAATCAGCAGCAGTGACACTGCCGCCGGCGTGACGCCGGGAATACGGGCAGCCTGGGCCAGGGTAACCGGGCGAGCATCATCGAGCTTCTGCTTGACCTCGTTCGACAGGCCATCAATGGCCTGGTAGTCGAGACTATCGGGCAGGTGCATGTTTTCGTGGCGCCGCAGTCGTTCGACCTCGTCTTGCTGGCGATCGATATAACCGGCGTACTTGGCCTGTATTTCAACCTGCTGTGCCACGTCTGCCGGCGCGGCATCACCGGGCAGTGCCGCGGCAAGTTCAGAGTAACCGAGCTCCGGCCGCCGCAGCAGATCCATAGCAGCGTACTCCCGCGCCAGGGGTTGCTTGAGATGCGGCGCGAGTTGATCGGCTGCCGCTGTGCCAGGATGCACAATAGCCGCCGCCAAGCGCGCCTGCTCGCGGGCAATACCCTCGCGCTTGGCTTCAAATCGAGCCCAGCGCTGGTCGCCGACCAGGCCCAGTTCGCGGCCGCGTTCCGTCAGGCGTAAATCCGCGTTGTCTTCGCGCAGTAACAACCGGTACTCCGCCCGCGAAGTGAACATACGGTAGGGCTCGAGCGTGCCCAGGGTAATCAGGTCATCCACCAGCACGCCGATATAGGCCTCATCGCGGCGTGGGCACCAGGGTGCCTCGTCGCGACATTGGAGGGCGGCATTCAAGCCGGCCAGCAGTCCCTGGGCTGCGGCTTCCTCGTAGCCGGTGGTGCCATTGATCTGGCCAGCAAAAAACAGGCCCGGAACCGCCCGGGTTTCCAGCGAGTACTGAAGATCGCGCGGATCAAAGAAATCGTACTCGATCGCGTAACCGGGACGGGTGATATGCGCGTTCTCAAAACCGGCGATGGAGCGCACCATTTCCTGCTGTACATCGAAGGGCAGGCTGGTGGAAATGCCATTGGGGTATAGCTCGCGGGTGGTCAGGCCCTCGGGCTCAATAAACACCTGGTGCGCGTTCTTGTCGGCAAAACGGTGAATCTTGTCTTCAATGGACGGACAATAGCGCGGCCCGGTGCCTTCGATAACACCGGTAAACATGGGCGAGCGATCAAGGGCACTGCGCACGATGTCGTGACTGCGCTCGTTGGTATAGGTTATCCAGCAGCAGCGCTGCTCAGGGTGCTCGTCGACGCTGCCCATGAAGGACATCACCGGCGAGGGCTCATCGCCCCATTGCTCCTCGAGGTCGGTAAAGTCGACGCTGCCCGCATCGATGCGCGGAGGGGTGCCGGTCTTCAGGCGTTCTACGCGGAATGGCAGGTCGCGCAGCCGTTGTGCGAGGGCGATCGAAGGCGGGTCGCCGGCGCGTCCACCGGCGTGATTATCGAGCCCGATATGAATCCGGCCACCCAGGAAGGTTCCGGTGGTCAGCACCACACAGCGCGCCCGGAACTCGAGGCCCATCTGTGTAACGGCACCCACGGCGCGTCCATTCTCAATGACCAGGTCGTCGACAGCCTGCTGGAAAATGGAGAGGTTCGGTTCGCTTTCCAGAATCTGGCGAATGGCATTGCGGTACAGCACCCGGTCAGCCTGAGCCCGGGTCGCGTGCACCGCAGGGCCCTTGCGAGCGTTTAGGGTACGAAACTGGATGCCGGCGCGATCGGTAGCGCGCGCCATGGCACCGCCCAGGGCATCGACTTCCTTGACCAGGTGACTCTTGCCGATGCCGCCGATAGCCGGATTGCAGGACATCTGTCCAAGGGTATCGATGCTGTGGGTCAGCAACAGGGTACGACAGCCCATGCGCGCAGCCGCAAGGCACGCCTCGGTGCCAGCATGGCCGCCGCCGATCACGATAACATCGTAACTGTCGCTGCTGTGAGTCATGAGACTGAGCTCGTCTGTACAGGGTTTCGAAAAAGGAGCGCGATTATAGAGTGATCAGTGCGCGTGATCAAAAGATGATCATGCGACGCTGACTATTTCCTATTTAGGAAGTTAAGAAAATATATTTATGTATATATAGAAGGAATATTGTAGTTATTAATAGCTGGCGGAATTCTGGGGAGAAGGCAGTTTAATTTATATATATCAGTGAGTTACGACCTAAATAACCCGGTGGTATGCCCTGTCCCTGGCTGTGAAGAAGCCTGCATGTAGCGGGGATAACAGCGTTGTTCGATTTGCCTCATTCACGAGCTCTTTGTTGTTCATAGGGTTACCCCTGTGTCTGTGCAGTGGCAACCCACAGCTTCCTTTTAAAGCATGTGGATGAATCATGCTGAACCGGCGACGGCTGTTAACTGCGGTGACAGGCTCTGGGCAGGCTGTGGATGAAGCGGTAGTGGCCTGTGCGCTACTTGCCAATACAGAAGCTGGAGAAGATCTCACCCAACAGGTCGTCGGCACTCATCGCGCCGGTGATTTCGCCCAGTACCCCGTGGCAGCGCTTGAGATCTTCGGCCAGCAGTTCGCCAGCGCCGTTTTCTACCTGGACGCCAGCATCTTCAAGGCACAGGGAAGCACGTTGCAGGGCATCGATATGCCTGCGCCTGGCGATGAATCCATGAGCCTCGTCGGCGTCGAAGCCCATGCTGGCTTTGAGGTGATCGCGCAGCAGGTGCATGCCGGCACCGGTTTTGGCCGACAGGCTGATAACGGTGGCGTCAGCCTGCTGGCTGCTGCCTGGCTCTGTACCGGTCAGGTCGCTCTTGTTGTGGACGATGGTTACCGGGATATTGGCGGAGAGTTCGCGGTGTAATTCCGGCCACAGGGTATCGGTGTCCGCTGCCGCAGCCTTCGGGTCACTGGCGTCAACCACCAGCAGTACATGGTCAGCGCTGGCCATTTCTTTCCAGGCTCGCTTGATGCCCTCCTGTTCGACCAGGTCCTCACTGCTCCTCAGGCCTGCGGTGTCTACCACGTGCAGGGGCATACCATCGATCTGGATGTGTTCTCGCAGGACATCACGGGTGGTGCCTTCGATCGCGGTGACTATCGCCGACTCTTCACCGCTCAGTGCATTCAGGAGGCTGGATTTACCAGCGTTGGGTCGGCCGGCGATCACCAGCTTCATGCCGTCACGCAGGAGCCTTCCCTGCCGGGCGCTATCAGTGACTGATGCCAGTTGATTGCGGATCTGCTGCAGGCGATCAGCGACCTGGCCCTCGGCGAGAAAGTCGATTTCCTCTTCCGGAAAATCTATAGCGGCCTCAACGTAGACACGCAGTGCTACCAACTGGTCCATCAGGGTGGCAATGCGTCGTGAGAATTCCCCGGCCAGTGAGCGATTGGCGCTGCGCACACCGGCCTCGGTAGTGGCGCTGATAAGGTCGGCTACGGCCTCGGCCTGGGCAAGGTCCATCTTGTCATTGAGGAAAGCCCGCTGGCTGAACTCGCCGGGCTGGGCCAGCCGCGCTCCCAGCTCACAGCAGCGTGACAGCAGCAGGTCCATGACTGCAGTGCCGCCGTGCCCATGCAGCTCGACGACGTCTTCACCTGTAAATGAGTTTGGTGCAGGGAAATATAGGACAATGCCGCTGTCGAGGACCTGTCCGTCGGCATCGAGGAACTGCGAGTAGTGTGCATGGCGCGGCGTGAAATCACGCTGACACAGTTGACTCCCGATCGTGGCTGCAGCCCCGCCAGACAGTCGCACGATTCCGATACCACCCTGGCCAGGCGCTGTGGCTACCGCCGCGATCGTGTCTTGTTCCAGGGCGGGATTCATTGCCGCTCCTGCGTTGTCAGGCCTTGCTGCCGGCTCGCTCGATTTGCCGGGTGATATACCACTGCTGGGCGATGGACAGCAGGTTGTTGGTTACCCAGTACAGAACCAGACCGGCCGGGAACCACAGGAAGAAGAAAGTGAAGATGATTGGCATCCACTGCATGATCTTCGCTTGCATGGGGTCTGGCGGCGGCGGCGCCAGCTTCTGCTGGAACCACATGCTGGCACCCATGATCAGCGGCAGGATGAAGAATGGGTCCATGACCGACAGGTCCTGGATCCAGCCGAAGAAAGGCGCCTGTCGCAGTTCAACACTTTCCATGAGTACCCAGTAGAGGGCAATGAACACCGGCATCTGCACCAGGATCGGCAGGCAGCCACTCAGCGGGTTGATCTTTTCCTTGCGATACAGGTTCATCATTTCCTGCGACTGCTTCTGCTTGTCTTCGGCATAGCGTTCGCGGATGGACTGCAGTTGCGGCTGTACCCGGCGCATGTTGGCCATGGAGCGGTAGCTGGTTGCTGAGAGTTTGAAGAAGGCCGCCTTGATCACCAGTGTGAGCATGATGATGGCGACACCCCAGTTGTTCACAAAGCTGTAGATCTTGATCAGGAGCCAGAATAGCGGTTGGGCTATCCACCACAGCCAGCCATAATCGACGCTGAGGTCCAGGTATTCGGAAATTTCAGCCAGTCGGTATTGGTCCTTGGGGCCCGCATAGAATTCGGCCCGCACGCTGCCCTGCTGGCCCGGATCTACGGTAATCGCCGGTGATACGAAGCCGGCGATATTGAAACCGTTGTTGGTGACCCGGGTGTTGTAGTTGTGGCTCTGGTTGGCATCGGGTATCCAGGCGCTGAGGAAGTAGTGCTGGATCATCGCGATCCAGCCACCCTCGATTTTTTCCTTGAGCGGCTTCTCGCGCATATCTTCGAAATCGTACTTTGCGAAACGCTCATCTGGCAGTGTGGTGGCGGCACCGAGGAATGGCACCATGCCCATACCACTGGATAGTTCGGCGGACGGGTCGTCACTACTGTCACGCTTGATCTGGCCGAACAGGTTGGCTTGCCAACGTTCGGAAGAATTGTTGGTCACCAGGTATTCCACCCGAACCAGGTAGTCTCCGCGGGTGAAGGTAAACCGCTTGGTTATGTCGATATCGCCGGTGTCCACGGCGATGAGGTCCACTACCAATTCGTCGGCGGTGTCGGCAAGGGTAAACGCCCGTGCCGGTGTAGCGAAGCGGGCGCGGCCCTGGCTGTCGATACCGTCCTGGCCGATCAGGCCACTTTGGGCGATATAGCTGCGGCGCTGGTTGTCTTCCAGTAACAGGAAGGGAATTTCCGGGCTCTCGATACGAGCCGGGTAATCGATCAAGGCGACTTCGGTAATATCGCCACCAGTAAGGTCGATGCGTATCTGCAGACGGTCGGTAGTAACGCTGATAGTTTCGCCGGTGTTGACCACGGGTGTCGGGTTCGCGGGAGCCTCTACCTCTGGTATGTCTTCGCTGTCCGTAACAACGGGTGCAGCGGGGAGCTCTGAA
Organism: Halieaceae bacterium; assembly: GCA_030066555.1. Taxonomy (GTDB): domain Bacteria; phylum Pseudomonadota; class Gammaproteobacteria; order Pseudomonadales; family Halieaceae; genus JANQIO01. The sequence continues at coordinate 9,269 of JASJBK010000067.1, read as the reverse complement.
TCTGAAGAGGTGACAACCTGGCTCGGAGCGTTGGGCGGCAAGGCGGCAGGAGCGCGTGCTTCCTGAAAATTGACCCATTCGGTCAACAACATGAAGGAGAGCACGGCGATTACACCAATCAGCAGGGAACGAATGACATCCATATACAGTTCTTCAGGAATGAGGTTTGGAAGGGGGTACCGGGTCACAACCGCCTTCGTGCCAGGGGTGGCATTTGCCCAGTCGACGCAGGGTCAGCCAGCTGCCGCGCACTGCGCCGTGATGGCGAATGGCTTCTTCACCGTAGTGTGAACAACTGGGATAGAAGCGACACTGGTTGCCGATCCACGGGCTGAGAATCAGTCGATAAAGTTTGATCAGGCCGATCAGTGCAGCGGCAGGCAGCAGCCAGAGGAACTCGGCAAGGCGCCGTGCGGCCCTGGCGTTGAGTCCTGACCGGTCCAGGCCAGTCATGGCGCTGCTCTGTTTGCGCATTTCTTGCACCCGCTTATCCCTTGATGTCGACCAGCTTTTGCCACTGCTGGCGCACTATAGTGGATAGAGTCTTGTTGTCCAGCGTATCGACGCCCTTGCGGGCCATGATCACAACGTCCAGGCCTGCTGTTTCAGTTGGCTGGGTTCGGAAGACTTCCCTGACAATGCGTTTAAAGCGGTTGCGCTGCACTGCCAGCTTGACGTTTTTCCTGGCGACAATCACCCCGAGGCGGTGGTGACCGAGAGTATTGCTGGCGGCTAGAAGAAGAAGGTACTTGTGGGAGGCTCGGGCCTCGACCGCGTCAAAAACGCGGCCGTAGGCGGCAGCATCAAGCAAACGGTCCTTCCGAGGGAAGGAGTGGTCGAGCACTGCTGCCAAAACCGGGCATCAGGCTGCGAGGCGCTTGCGGCCCTTGGCGCGGCGACGGTTGATCACCTGGCGGCCGCTCTTGGTGGCCATGCGTGAGCGGAAACCGTGCGTGCGCTTGCGCTTCAGTACGCTGGGCTGGAACGTTCTTTTCATGACGAGAGTCCTGGTTGATGTCTGTTATGCGGCACCTGGCGTGATAAACGTGAGGTGGCCGCGCAAAAGGGCGTGTATTCTAGTGAAAGGCAGGCACGGATTCAATCATAAAATCAATGATATAGAGGCCTGTTGGAAGACGTTCACGGGCTCTGGCCGGCCTTCTGAAGTCGCTGGTTTTCGGAATCGAGAGCCCAGCGGGCCAGGCCGGATTACACTTGCCGCCGTTGTCACGCAAGCTACTGAATTCTCAGGTATTTGTCATGGGATAAACATGTTTTCTCCCTGTCGGCAACAAGTTATCCACATGTTAATAACAAGAAAAAAATATTTTTTTGAAACCGTATTGACAGATTTTTAAGTATCCTAAGTTATTGAAAAATATAAATATAAATAGCTTTTTGTGGTTTTCTTAAGGTGTGGATAACTTGCCGGGGCGGCGCTAGAATGCGTGAGCTTTGCGGGTAAAACTACAAGCACCGGCTTTCTTTCGGATCGCGATGTCTTTCGTGGCTCGGACACGGTTGACCGGTTCGGGACGCACGCACACAGCCAGTGCCAGCCCGGTTGCCCCGCGATATGTATACAAGGAATTATTCGCCCGTACGTGCTCTCGAGGCTACGGAGACTCGTTGTGGGTGTCGTCAGAAATACATTGGGTAGGACGATGCCCAATCAAAAACAAAAACAGGGGTACACATTGCCAAGTCCGGTTTGGGAAAAGTGCGTCAACTGCCTCCAGGAGGAGTTGCCGTCCCAGCAATTCAATACATGGATCAAGCCGCTCAAGGCGGAGCATCGACATACACCCGACGCTGATGATCTTTGCCTGTACGCGCCCAATCGCTTCGTCAAGGAATGGGTCATGGACAAGTTTCTGGAGCGGATCAGCGAGCTGGTCAGCCAGGTATCCAGCGAAGACGATTGCAGGGTGGTGCTGGAAATCGGTGCACCGAAACGTGTTAACGGGGCAGCCACAGAAACTGTGGTACGAACCGTTGCAAGCGCCAGTCGCTCGCTGGATGCCAGCATTGCAGGTGGCGCCGACACCCAGCGCCCGGACAGCGCAAGACGCGCCTCTGCTGAGCTTGCATCTGCGATTTCACAGGCTCAGGAGACCGCAGCCGAAAATGATGGCGAGACTGCAGGTGTGCCGCGAACGGGTATGCGCATGGCGCCTGCGCCTGCACGCCAGGTGGAGGTAGAAGGGGCGATACGGCACCAGAATTACCTGGTCGATCATTACACCTTTGACAATTTCGTCGAGGGTAAGTCTAACCAGCTCGCTCTGGCGGCTGCCGGGCAGGTCGCGGAAAACCCCGGGGGCTCCTATAACCCACTCTTTCTTTACGGCGGCGTCGGCCTTGGTAAGACTCACCTGATGCATGCCGTCGGTAACGCCCTGTTGCGGCGCAATCCGGAAGCGAAGGTGGTTTACCTGCATTCCGAGCGTTTTGTGGCTGACATGGTCAAGGCCCTGCAGCTTAACGCCATCAACGATTTCAAGCGCTATTATCGATCGGTCGATGCACTGTTGATCGATGATATTCAGTTCTTTGCCGGCAAGGAGCGTTCACAGGAAGAGTTCTTCCATACTTTTAATGCGCTGCTCGAAGGCGGGCAGCAGATGATCCTTACCTGTGATCGCTACCCGAAGGAGATTGAGGGACTGGAAGAGCGACTTAAGTCGCGGTTTGGTTGGGGCCTGACCGTGGCGGTAGAACCACCGGAGCTGGAAACTCGCGTCGCCATTCTCATGAAGAAAGCTGTACAGGCGCGAATTGAACTACCACCGGAAGCGGCATTTTTTATCGCCCAGCGAATCCGCTCCAATGTGCGAGAGCTCGAAGGAGCGCTGAAAAGGGTAATAGCAAGCGCTCACTTCACATCCAAGCCAATCGATGTCGATTTGATCAAGGACAGCCTCAAGGACCTGCTGGCGTTGCAAGACAAGCAGGTGAGCCTTGATAATATCCAGCGCACTGTCGCCGAGTATTACAAGATCAAGGTATCGGACCTGATGTCCAAGCGTCGCAGTCGCTCTGTTGCCAGGCCGCGGCAGGTGGCGATGGCGCTCGCCAAGGAGTTAACCAACCACAGTTTGCCCGAAATAGGCGACAGTTTCGGCGGCAGAGACCACACTACGGTCCTGCATGCCTGCCGTAAAATCCGCGAACTGCGCGAAACTGACTCCGATATACGTGAAGATTATAAGAATCTGCTGCGCTCACTAACGACCTGAGTTAGATCCAGAGCAGACCAGTCGAGAGTAATATCCAGACCTTATCGAGTCATAAATGGCCGCCGGCCGATTACCTATAGGAAACCGCTAGATGAAGTTCACCATTTCACGGGATGCCCTGTTGAAGCCCCTCAACCTGGTCGCTGGCGTGGTCGAGCGTCGCCAGACGCTACCGATCCTGGCCAATGTACTGATGGTGCTGGATGGCGAATGGCTGTCACTGACGGGTACGGACCTGGAAGTTGAGTTGGTCGGTCGACTGCGCCTGGAGCAGTCCAGCGGAGACAGCGGGGAAATTACGGTGCCGGCGCGCAAGCTGGTGGATATTTGCAAATCACTGCCGGAGGGTTGTGAAATCGAATTTGCAGTCGAAGAGGGCAAGGTCACGGTGCGTTCCGGTCGTAGCCGCTTCACGTTGTCAACTTTGCCGGCCAGGGATTTTCCGAATGTTGAAGACAGTATCGGTACCCACAAGGTCACCTTGTTGCAGGGACAACTGCGGCGACTTATTGATCGCACGGCATTCGCAATGGCGCAACAGGACGTGCGCTACTACCTGAACGGCATGCTATGGGAACTGCATGCCAAGGGTTTGCGTGTGGTAGCAACTGATGGTCATCGCCTGGCGATGTGCTCCCTGGACAGTGACTTTCCGGTAGAGGAAAACAAGCAGGTGATATTGCCCCGTAAAGGTGTGCTGGAGTTGGCGAGGCTGTTGCAAGATGACGGTGCCGAGGTGGCTATCGTCATTGGGAACAACCATATCCGAGCTACCACTGATGATTTCATGTTCACCTCCAAGTTGGTGGACGGAAAATTCCCCGACTATCAGCGTGTACTGCCGCGTAGTGCTGACAAAGTGGTTATTGGCGCTCGGGAGGAATTGCGGCAAGCATTTACGCGTACAGCCATCCTTTCCAATGAGAAATACCGCGGTGTGCGATTAACTCTCGGTAACGGGGCAATGGAAATAGTGGCCAACAACCCCGAACAGGAAGAAGCTGAGGAAACCGTGACGGTCGAGTACAGTGGTGACGGCCTGGAGATCGGTTTTAACGTCAGTTATCTGCTGGATGTACTGGGCGTGGTTACTAGTGAGAAGGTGAAACTATCCCTGTCCGATCCCAATAGCAGCGCCCTGCTGGAAGAGCCGGAAGATGGCGACTCCCTGTATGTCGTTATGCCGATGAGGCTATAGGGCGGGCGCATAGCAGCGCCATTATTCCGTGTCCCTCGAACGGCTTGATATTCGCGGGGTTCGCAACCTTAGCGCCCAGAGCCTGCGGGATCTCAGGCAGGTAAACGTGTTTTTCGGCGTTAATGGCAGTGGTAAAACAAGCCTGCTCGAGTCTATTCACTTGCTGGGCCTTGCCCGGTCATTCCGTACAGCCCATATAAAGTCTGTCATCAGCCACGGGCAGAACGACTGCACCGTTTATGGGGAGATTGCCCGTGAACAGGGCCCGGTAGTCAGCGTGGGCGTGCGGCGCGAGCGAGATGGCAATCTTGATGCGAGAGTAGCTGGAACGCCGGTAAAGGCGCGGGCGGAGCTGGCCCAGGTGATGCCGCTGCAGCTAGTACACGCCGATAGTTTTGGAATCCTTACGGGCGCCCCCATTGAGCGCCGGCAGTTTCTGGATTGGGGAGTGTTCCACGTGGAACATCAGTTCCTGGCAGCCTGGCAGCACTTCCAGAAGGCAATTAAACAGCGCAATAGCCTGCTCCGGCATGGTAAAATTAACGAGTATTTGCTGCGTCCCTGGGATGAGCAGTTGGCAGTCGCGGGCGAACAGATTGATGCATCACGCGCCGCATATCTGACAGCGCTGAAGCCTGTCTTTGAACAGTTCCTCCAGCAGCTTTCTCCGCATCTGCAAGACGTGGAGCTGCGTTATCGGCGCGGTTGGGATCGGGATTTGGCCCTGGTGGAGGCGCTAGAGCAATCGCGAACCGCCGATGTTCAGCAGGGCTATACCCATATTGGCCCACAGCGTGCTGACATAAGGGTGGTGTTCGAAGGTAAACCCGCTGCGGACAACCTGTCCAGGGGCCAGCTGAAGCTGGTGATTTGTGCGCTTAAGCTCGCTGCGGGAGAGCTGCTTCAGCTGGCGGGCCATGGGCCGTGCATATACCTGGTGGACGACCTTACCGCGGAGCTGGATATAGAACACTGCCGGCAGGTAGCCACGATGTTGGGAGAAATGCAGGTGCAGCAGTTTGTTACCTGTATCCAGCGAAAGGACGTAGAAGCGATCTGGCGGGATATTGACCCGTCGAGCACAGCGATGTTCCACGTGGAACACGGCGATATCCAGCGCCTGCCGGCCGAATGAAACAGGGCTGGCGCGGAACGTAACACGAAAAAGTGGCTGCGCGCAGAACACCGCGCGCCCAGCGGTTGTTGTAGATTGAAATAAGAGCAAGTTATGAGCGAAGAACACCAGTACGATTCCTCCAGCATCAAGGTACTCAAGGGCCTGGACGCCGTCCGCAAACGCCCGGGCATGTACATTGGTGACACCGATGATGGCACCGGACTACACCACATGGTTTTCGAGCTGGTGGACAACTCAATCGACGAGGCGCTGGCTGGCCACTGCAGCAAGATCACCGTGGTAATTCACCCGGACGAATCCGTATCGGTTGGTGACGATGGCCGTGGAATTCCGACGGAAGAGCATGAAGAGGGCGTATCCGCCGCCGAGGTCATTATGACGGTGCTACATGCCGGCGGTAAGTTCGATGACAATTCCTACAAGGTATCCGGCGGCCTGCATGGTGTGGGCGTCTCGGTGGTGAACGCACTGTCTGAAGAGCTGGTCCTGACAATCCGCCGCGAAGGCAAGATGTACGAGCAGACCTACCATCACGGGGTCCCCAATGCGCCGCTGGCGGTCATTGGCGAAACCGACGCGTCCGGAACGGAGGTGCGCTTCAAGCCCAGCGCTGAGACCTTCAGCAATATCGAATTCCACTTTGATTACCTGGCCAAGCGCCTGCGTGAGCTGGCCTTTCTGAATTCCGGAGTGTTTATCCATCTCGTCGACGAACGTAGCGGCCACAAGGAAGACTATTGCTATGACGGCGGCCTGAGCGCCTTTGTGGACTACCTCAACCAGAACAAGAACCCGATTAACAAGTCGTTTCACTTCGATGTGACTCAGGACGACGGCATCGGGGTAGAGGTGTCCCTTCAGTGGAACGACTCGTTCCAGGAAAACATATTCTGCTATACCAATAATATTCCCCAGCGGGATGGTGGCACACACCTGGCGGGCTTCCGCGCCGCACTGACCCGAAACCTCAATAACTACATCGAGCGCGAGGGCCTGGCTCGCAATGCCAAGGTTTCTACCACCGGGGACGATGCCCGGGAAGGCCTTACCGCGATCATCTCCGTGAAGGTGCCCGACCCCAAGTTCTCCTCCCAGACCAAGGACAAGTTGGTCTCATCGGAGGTAAAGCCGGCGGTCGAGCAGGCGATGAACAAGCATTTTGCTGATTACTTGCTGGAAAACCCCCAGGAAGCAAAAGCTGTGGTAGGTAAGATGCTGGATGCCGCACGGGCGCGGGAAGCCGCCCGCAAGGCACGAGAAATGACTCGTCGCAAGGGCGCCCTGGATATTGCCGGCCTGCCGGGCAAGCTGGCGGATTGCCAGGAAAAAGATCCCGCCCTGTCCGAAATCTACCTGGTGGAAGGCGATTCCGCGGGCGGTTCTGCGAAGCAGGGTCGGGACCGCCGTACCCAGGCCATCCTGCCGCTCAAGGGCAAGATCCTCAATGTAGAAAAGGCGCGCTTCGACAAGATGCTGTCTTCTGCGGAAGTGGGCACCATTGTCACAGCCCTGGGATGCGGCATAGGTAAAGACGAGTTCGACCCGGACAAGCTCCGTTACCACAGCATTATCATCATGACTGACGCCGATGTTGACGGGTCACACATCCGAACACTGCTGCTGACATTTTTTTTCCGGCAGATGCCGGAGCTGGTCGAGCGCGGTCACATCTATATCGCCCAGCCGCCGCTTTACAAAGTTGCCAAGGGCAAGCAGCATCAGTACCTCAAAGACGATGCGGCCCTCAACGATTACCTGACACAGTCGGCTTTGGAAAACGCGTCCCTGTATGTTAGCGCCGAGGCGCCGCCGGTAACCGGCGAGCCCCTGGAGACCCTGGTCAACGATTACCGCGCTTTCTGCAAGACCGTCGATCGACTGGGCAGACTGTACGCAGCGGATGTGTTGTGGGCCATGCTTAAGCTATCCCGCCTGGGCCAGGAGGAACTCGAGAACGAGTCACGGGTTACCGAATGGGCCGATGCCCTTCAGGCCCAGCTCGACGATACCGCCATGGACGGTAAGGTCTACACCTGTTTTGTGCGCCGCGACAGCGAACGCAGCATCTATTACCCGGTAGTAAAACTCCTCTCACACGGGGTAGAGACTGAAACGGAATATCACCACGAATTCTTTGGTTCAGGCGAGTACCGACAACTCTGTGACCTGGGGGAAAAGCTCAACGGCCTGATCGAAGCGGATGGCTTTATCCAACGCGGTGAAAAGCGCTTTGAAACCCAGAGTTTCTATGCGGTGTTTGACTGGTTGATGGCGGAAGCCGCCAAGGGTTACAACATTCAGCGCTACAAGGGCCTCGGTGAAATGAACCCTGACCAGCTCTGGGAAACCACCATGGATCCGGAAACCCGCCGTATGCTGAAAGTTACCATCGAGGATGCGATTGCGGCTGACCAGATTTTCACCACGCTGATGGGTGACCAGGTGGAGCCGCGTCGCGACTTCATCGAAGACAATGCCTTGTCGGTGGCAAACCTCGACGTCTAGCAGGCTTTCCCTGGTTTTGGCGAAATGCCCCGCGCTAGCGCGCGGGGGCGAGTTGAGAGATATCCGCGACCTGCAGGAATAGCTGCCGCAGACGATTGAGCAGGCCAAGGCGATTGTTGCGCACCGTCTCGTCGTCCGCCATGACCATCACATCATCAAAGAAAGTATCGACCGGCGCCTGCAGGCCGGCTAGCGCCGCCAGTGCCTCGGTATAGGCGCCGTTTGCCAGATGTGATTCGAAGCCCGGGCGGCAGGCGGCCAGCGCCTCTGCAAGAGCCTTCTCTGCGGGCTCTGTTAGTAAGTCCTCGCTTACTTCGTATGTATTATCTTCGCTGGCTTGCTTTGAGAGTATATTGGATACGCGTTTGTTGGCCGCGGCCAGGGCAGACGCCTCCGGCAGGGCGCTGAAGGCATGGACGGCCCGCACCCTGTGATCAAAGTCCAGCGGAGACGACACGCCGCGGGCATCGACGGCCTTGAAGACCTCGACGGGTATGTGAGCGTCTTCGTACCAGGCTCGCAGGCGCTCGAGCATATAGCGCGTTACTTCCTCAACACAGCCTTCCTTGAGGGTGCCGTCTGGATAGTTGCCGACCGCCCAGCGAAGGGCGTCGTGCAGGTCTATAGGCAATTCTTTTTCTACCAGAATGCGCAATACACCGAGTGCGGCGCGGCGCAGGGCAAAAGGATCCTTGGAGCCGGTGGGCGCCTGACCGATTCCGAAAATGCCTACTAGGGTATCCAGCCGGTCTGCCAGAGCCAGACAGGTGGCGACCGGACCCTCCGGCAGGCTGTCACCGGCGAAGGCAGGCCGGTACTGTTGCTGCATGGCCTCCGCCACCTCGGCGGGCTCGCCATCCTGCTGCGCATAGTAGCGCCCGGCAATCCCCTGCAGGTCCGAGAATTCCCCTACCAGCTGGGTCAGCAGGTCAGACTTGCTGAGCAGTGCCGCTCGGGCTGCTGTATCGACGTCGGCGCCGACCGGTTCGGCCAGGGTCCTGGCCAGGGACTGCAAGCGCTCGACCTTGTCGTAAAGGGTTCCCAGTTTCTGCTGGAAGACAATGCTCTTGAGTTGCTCTACCCGTGAGGCCAGGCTCTGAAGTTTGTCACTGGAATAGAAAAAATCTGCATCTGCCAGCCGCGGTCTGATCACCCGCTCGTTGCCGTCGATCACCTGGGCGGGATCCCG
>JASJBK010000070.1 GCA_030066555.1 Halieaceae bacterium | reverse complement strand
GGAACCTCTCGGTTCAACGGTTTTCAAGACCGCCGCTTTCGACCGCTCAGCCAGCCCACCTTTAACTGTTCGCCGCGGCAGGCGTCGCATTATACAGCGATGCCCACTGTGCTCAAGCCTGCTACTGCGAAACCGGCGCGCTGTCGCTGCCAGCACCGGCCGGACCGCGCGGATCGTTGATTGCGCGGGGCGGCTGGGGCTTGACGGGCACCACCGGCGGAGCGATATCGGCCCGGAAAAACACCGGGTGGGCGGTATCGATGCTGACTGATGCCACGGGCTTTGGCGTAACGCGCGGATCGTTCCAGGCGCGACCGCCGGAGCTTTCGGCTCCTGCGACAGCTTGCTCTGCAACCGGCGTCTCCACGGGCTCCGGCTCTGCCACGGCGACAACATCCAGCGCAGACTCTTCAGCTACGCTCTCAGCTGTGGTCTCAACCGCAGCCTCAGCGGCAGCTTCGGCAACAGCAACGTCCGTTTCCGATTCGGGTGCTGCCGTGTAAGTGGTTTCGCTGTCCTCGACTTCGCTCTCATCCGCTTGTGCAGTCAGCTCTTCTGACGGCTGTTCGGATGGAGCTTGCTCCGCAACCGCGGGTTCTTCGGCGGTTACCGGAGCTTCCGCGCTCATCGCTTCAGTGGTTTCCTCAATCTCCGCGACTGCCGGTGCGGGTTGCATATCGGCGGCCACCGGTGCTTCAGTTAACGGTTCAGCCGGCGTTTCGCTGCCAGTCTCCGGCGTCGCGTCTGTGGCCTGCACTGCCTCATCGTCCTGAGGACGCTTGCCGCGACGGCGGCGGCGGGGCTTGTCGGCACTGCGTTGGTCGGAAGGACGTTTGCGCGGCTTGTCCTGGGCCTCGTCGCTGTCGATGTTGTCGGTCGCTTCCCGAGCCTGTTGCTGCGGAGCGCCTTCTTCACTGCGGCGACGGCCGCGGCCACCGCGCCGGCGACGGCTGCGAGTTTCCTCGCCGCTACCGCCTTCCCGTTCTGCCTCTCCACGGCGGGGCTCGGCATCCCTGCGCTGCTCGTTGTCCTGAGACTTGCCGCGCTTGTCGTCGCGTCGGGCGTCGTCACGTCGGGCGTCGTCACGCTTGCGGGCATCTTTCTGGCGACCGTCCTGTTCACGAGGAGAATCAGCACGTTGGGCATCACCACGCTGGGCGTCACCACGCTGGCCTTCACCTCCGCGACGCCGACCGCGTCCGCCGCGACGGCGATTGCGACTGCGCTGGCCGTCCTTGTCATCACGTTCCTGCTTGCCACGGGCCTGCTTGCCACGTTTCTTGCCACCCTTATCGCGGCTCTCTTCCTCGGCGGCTTCACCACCCAGGAAACCAAACAGTCGCGCAAAGAAACCGGGCTTCTTGGCCGGTGCGCGCTTCTGCTGGGACTTGCGATCGCGCTTCTTTGCTTCCGGCTTTTGTTCCTTCTGCGGGCGCGCTTGAGCGGGCGCCGCTTCCGGGGCGGGCGTCGAAGGTGCAATCGACTGGACTGCGGCGCGCTCCTGCGGCACATCCACGGGCACGTCCGCGGGGACCTCCTCTTCCTCGGGCGTGATATCGATTTCGAAGGAAAGGTCTTTCTTTTCTACAATCTGGTCGTCCCGCAGGCGTTCGACTTCGAAGTGCGGCGTTTCCATGGCGGGGTTAGCCAGCACCACCACGCGCACCTTGGTGAGCTCCTCGATTTCAGCAATGGCGGCGCGCTTCTCATTCAACAGGTAGGTGGCTACCGGTACCGGTACCACGGCGCGAACCTCGGCGGAACGCTCCTTGATGGCCTCTTCTTCGAGCAGGCGCAAGATAGCCAGCGCCAGGGACTTGGTGTCACGAATCGTGCCCTGGCCGTTGCAGCGGGGGCAGACAATGGCGCTGGTTTCACCCAGTGAGGGACGCAGGCGCTGTCGCGACATCTCCAGCAGGCCGAAGCGGGAAATCCGTCCCAGCTGGACGCGTGCGCGATCGATCTTCAGCGCATCGCGCATGCGATTTTCCACCGCGCGCTGGTTGCGAGATGCCATCATGTCGATGAAGTCGATGACGATCAGGCCGCCGATGTCGCGCAGCCGCAGCTGGCGGGCAATTTCATCCGCCGCTTCCAGGTTGGTCTGCAGCGCGGTCTCCTCGATGTCGCTGCCCTTGGTGGCGCGCGCTGAGTTGATATCGATAGAGACCATGGCTTCGGTCGGGTCGATCACGATCGAGCCGCCTGAAGGCAGGCGAACTTCGCGCTGAAAAGCGGTTTCGATCTGGGACTCGATCTGGAAGCGGTTGAACATCGGAATCTGATCCTCGTACAGACGGAGCCGATTCTTGTACTGGGGCATGATGTGGCTGACGAAGGACTCGGCGTGCTGGTGGGCATCGGGTGAGTCGATCAGTACCTGGTCGATGTCTTCACGCAGGTAATCGCGGATGGCGCGAACGATAACATTGCTTTCCTGCAGTAGCAGGGAAGGTGCTTTCTCTTCTTCGCCGGCTTTCTCGATCGCTTCCCAGACTTGCACCAGGTAGTCGAGGTCCCATTGCAGCTCTTCAGAGCTGCGACCGATCCCGGCGGTGCGAATGATCACGCCCATGCCCTTGGGAATCTCCAGGCCGCTCATGGCTTCGCGCAGCTCGCTGCGGTCGTCGCCTTCGATGCGCCGGGAAATTCCGCCTGCCTTGGGGTTGTTGGGCATCAAGACCATGTAGCGACCGGCCAGGCTGATGTAAGTCGTCAGGGCGGCACCCTTGTTACCGCGCTCTTCCTTGTCGACCTGGACGATGACCTCTGTGCCTTCCTTGACCAGGTCCTTGATGCGCGGCCGGCTCTCGCCGTTGCCGCCTTTCCTGGAGAAATACTCCTTGGCGATTTCCTTCATGGGAAGGAAGCCGTGGCGCTCGGCGCCGAAATCGACAAACGCCGCTTCCAGGCTGGGTTCTACGCGGGTAATGCGACCTTTATAAACGTTGGATTTTTTCTGGACCCGGGTCCGGTTCTCGATATCGAGATCGTAGAGCCGCTGGCCGTCGACCAGGGCAACGCGCAACTCTTCGGGCTGAGTTGCATTGATAAGCATTTTTTTCATGTGTACCACACTTGGCTGTGGCACAGCGGGAAAGCGGCTTGAGGTCCGGCATGGCGGGTATGTTGTGCAAACTACGCACGGAGGGCTGCGAGCCCTGACCCGGTTGTTTACGCTGCATCACATCGGCGACAGGGCCAGTGCTCTCGCACTGGTCAATCTCTGCGACACATGTCCTGCGGTTTCGCGCTATGCGCGGCTGGCAGGGCTCTGCGCCGTTTGTCTGCCGTCGGTGATGTCACCGTATGCAGGGGGTCGTGTTTGTTCGCGTCCCGCCTGCGAAATCTGCTTTATCTCAATGGCCGCCAGCATCGGCTGTGCGGTTATGGGTATTTCCGTTTACCGGGGTAGCGCGATAATGTCTTGAGAACACGGGCGCAACCCTCTATTTTCTGTACTGCTCTTTGTACTGCTTTCTATTTTCAGTCACTGCGCTCATCACTGCCTGCGCAGGGCGCTTGCAGGGTTTTCGCAGTACCTTATACATACCGTGGTTGCGTGGCCGTGATGGTCGTAGCCGCTGCGGCTGCCGGCATCGCGCGGATAACTGCGCGTCTGTGATTCCGGCGCCGGCAATCCCTGGGGGATTCCGCTCGCACGCGCGGCAATATAACACCGAAAGTTAAGTGCTTCAATTTAAAAGGGTTTATGAGCCAGGTTCGTTTCATCGAAGTGTCTGCTGATTACCAGGGCCAGCGCCTCGACAATTTCCTGCTGCGGGAACTGCGCGGCGTGCCCAAGACACGCATCTATAAGGCCCTGCGCAAGGGAGAGATTCGTGTCAACAAGGGTCGGGTGCGCGGTGACTATCGGGTGGCGGAGGGCGACAGCGTCCGTATCCCGCCACTGCGTACCGCCGAGCGTGAAGAGCCCAGTAGCGTACCCCGGCGCTGGGCCGGCCTGCTGGAGGAACAGCTTATATATGAGGACCAGGGCCTCTGGGTATTGAACAAGCCCTCCGGGCTGGCGGTGCACGGCGGTAGCGGCCTGGCCGTGGGCATGATCGAATGCCTGCGCAAGCTGGCGCCGGAGGAGCGCTTCCTGGAGCTGGTGCACCGGCTGGACCGCGATACCTCCGGCTGCATCATGGTGGCGCGCAAACCTGCCGTGCTGAAATCACTGCACCGCCTGCTGCGAGAGGACCGTGTCGACAAGCGTTACCTGGCCCTGGTCGCGGGTCGCTGGTCTGCGAAGCGCAGCTTCGTGGAAGCGCCGCTCAAGAAGAACACCCTCAAATCCGGCGAGCGAATCGTACGCGTCGACCGCGAGGGCAAAGCCGCGCGGACCGAGTTCTCGGTGGTGGAGCGTTTTGACACCGCTACCCTGGTGGAAGCCAAACCGGTCACCGGTCGCACTCACCAGATTCGTGTGCACTGCCTGCAGGCCGGGCACCCGATCCTCGGTGACGAAAAGTACGGCGACCGCGAGGCCAACAAGCAGGCCGCGGACCTGGGCCTGAAACGGCTGTTCCTGCATGCTGCGGGGCTCAGTCTCAGCCTCGACGGCGAGCGCCTGTCGCTATCGGCACCGCTCGATGAAAACCTCGAAGTGTTTCTACAAAGATTGCGTAAGTAGTTGAAATAATAATTTAAATGTCTGCGTCAAGCGGATCCAGGCCGGATTCGCGCAGCATGCCGCAGAGGGCGATCAGCGGCAGGCCTTCCAGGGCGGTGGGGTCGTCGCCCTCGAGCCTTTCAAACAGCGCGATTCCAAGGGATTCCCACTTGAAGCTGCCGGCGCAGTCATAGGGTTCGTCCAGGGCCAGGTAGCGCTCGATAGCGGGTGTCTGCAATACCCGGAAATGCACAGTGAAGGGCACTACCGTCGCCAACGGTTCGGCATCCGGCGCGAGCACGACAAGGCCGGTATGGAACACCACCGACCGACCACTGCAGCGCTGCAACTGCTTGCGCGCATTCTCCTCGCTGCCGGGTTTGCGCAAAAGCTCATCGCCCAGGCAGGGCACCTGGTCGCTGCCGATCACGACCGCAGCGGGGTTGACGTCAGCCACTGCCTGGGCTTTTTCCCGGGCCAGTCTCAGCGCCAGTGCCGGTCCGCTCTCGCCCGCGGCGGGCGCCTCGTCTACCCCCGGTGCTGACACCTCGAAAGGGAGCCGCAATCGCTCCAACAGTCGTCGTCGGTAGGGTGAACTCGAGGCGAGAATGAGGTGCATCCGGCTGGCTCCTGTGGCGATGGTCAACGGGCGTCGATTCGGTTGCGGGCAGTTTGTCGGTCAGAATGCTAGAACTGTCTGTATTTTAAAGATTTTTTTGACAATATCGGAATCCGTCCCTATGATTGCGCGCCTATGTCGCCAGAGCCCCTTCCGACCACCCTGGATGTACGCAAAGCGGCGGCTCGCGGAAGCGTCGTCAGCGGTGCCGTCGAGCTTGCGAAATTGCTGCGGTTGAGGGAAGCGCTGGCGTCTGGAGAGGGCATCATAACTGCGCGCTGCGCCTTCGGGCGGGACGAGGAAAGCCGCGCCCTGGTCACGGTCACCGTGTCAGCCGAGCTGACCGTGGCATGCCAGCGCTGCCTGCAGCCGATGCCTCTGGCTATCGAGAGCGAGAATACGCTTGCCATTGTTGGCAGCGACGAGATGGCCAAACAGTTACCCGCCTCGCTGGACCCCTGGGTCGTAGCCGAGGAGCAGGGCGACCTGTGGGACCTGGTAGAAGACGAACTGATCCTCGAGATTCCTGTCGTCGCCTACTGTGACACAGACGCTTGTAAACAGTTACTGGACGCTTATCGCCAGCCGCCAGAAACACCGGAAACCGATGGCGATAACCCGTTCAAAGTGCTGGAGCAGTTAAAGCCCGGCGCTACACAGCAGGAGAATTGACATGGCTGTACAGCAGAACAAGAAGACGCGCTCTCGTCGCGGTATGCGTCGCTCACACGACGGGCTGTCGCGGGCAACCCTGTCCGTAGACCAGACCACGGGCGAAACGCACCGTCGTCACCACGTGACCGCGGACGGGTTCTACCGCGGTCGCAAGGTGGTTGAGCGCGGCGACGACGACTAAGCGGATTCCCAGTCCTTGGACTCACGGGTCCACCTGGCTGTAGATATCATGAGCGGGGACTTCGGTCCCCGCGTTACTTTGCCCGCGGCGCTCGCCGTGTTGGCCGCCCACCCCAGGCTGCACCTGCACCTGGTGGGCAACGCTCCCGACATCGAACCCCATCTCGTTCAGTGCCCCGCAGACCAGCGCGGGCGGCTGTCGATCGTCCATGCGCCGGTCACGCTACCCGCTGACTGCTCTCCCCGGGACGCCCTGCGTGGCAGCCAGGACTCCAGCCTGCACGGCTGTTTCAGGCTGCTGGCAGAGCAACAGGTGGCAGGCGCGGTCAGCGCAGGAAGCACCGCGGCACTGATGGCGCTGGGTAGGCATCGGGTCAGCATGTTGCCGAGCTTTGCCCGGCCCGCACTCTGTTCGGCCCTGCCCACGGAAGCCGGCACCAGCTATATGCTCGACCTGGGCGCCAACGTCGAGGCAGATTCCCTGTCCCTGCACGAGTTCGGGCTGCTGGGGGCCGCACTGGCCAGGGCACTGGACGGGTTGGAGCAACCCCGGGTGGCGTTGCTCAGCAATGGCGTCGAAGCCTCCAAGGGCAACACCGCCATGCGTGAAGCGGCCGCGCGACTGGAAGCAGATGCAGCGATCAACTATTGCGGCTATATAGAAGGCAGTGACCTGTTTGCCGGCAAGGCCGATGTCATTGTCTGCGACGGCCTGGTTGGCAACGTGGCGCTGAAGACCGCTGAAGGTACTGCGCACTACGCCGCCGGTCGGCTGGCACAGAGTTTCCGGCGCCACTGGTGGCTGCGCCTGCTGGCGCGCGCCGCGGCGCCGGCGATGCGGGAAGTCGAAGAAGCACTCAGCGCGGACCTTCACGGTGGCGCGTTTCTGCTGGGGTTGAACGGCGTCGTGGTCAAGAGTCACGGCGGCTCCAACAGGGTCGGTTTCGGGGCTGCCGTGGAGCAGGCGGTGCAATGTATAGAACAGGATATGGTGCCCGGACTGGCGCGCTATCTGGACAAGCAGGAGACACAAACACAATGATACGGGACGATCTGGCATTTGTTTTCCCCGGCCAGGGTTCACAGAAAATCGGCATGCTCGCCGCCGCCGCGGAGGCGCATCCTGCGGTGGGCCAGACCTTCGACGAGGCAGCTGAGGCGCTGGGCTACGACCTCTGGGACCTGGTGCAGAACGGCGAGCAGGAAGCGCTCAACCTGACCGAGACTACCCAGCCGGCCCTGCTCACCAGCAGCGTGGCACTGTGGCGTGCCTGGCGCGCCGCCGGTGGAGCGGTACCGTCGCGAATGGCCGGGCACAGCCTCGGCGAGTTTTCCGCGCTGGTCTGTGCCGGCGCACTGGCGTTTCCCGATGCCGTGCGCCTGGTACGAGAGCGCGGCGCGGCCATGCAAACCGCGGTGCCGGTGGGTGAGGGCGCCATGGCGGCGATTATCGGGCTCGATGATGAGTCGATCGACTCGGCCTGCCAGGCGGTAGCCGAGCAGACGGGCCAGGTGGTGGCGGCGGTGAACTACAACTCACCGGGGCAGGTCGTGATCGCCGGACATACCGCAGCCGTCGATGCCGCTATCGAAGGCTGCAAGGCGGCTGGCGCCAAGCGCGCCATGCCACTGCCGGTCAGCGCTCCTTTCCATACTGAACTGATGCGCCCCGCCGGTGAGCGCCTGCAGGAAGTGCTGGCGCAGATCACGGTCTCGGCCCCGGAGATCCCGGTGGTTCACAACGTGCATGCCGACACCGAGACCGCGCCGGACAGCATTCGCGCACTGCTGGTCAGGCAGATCTACAGCCCGGTGCAGTGGACCGCCTGTGTGCAGGCCATCACCGCCAGCGGCATCGGCCACCTGGTCGAGTGCGGACCGGGCAAGGTGCTGAGCGGTCTCAATCGTCGTATCGACAAGAGCCTCACCAGCTACACTATCGAAGAGCCGGCTGAGCTGTCCGCGAGCCTGGACGCAATCAATGAGGAGACTGCGGCATGAGTGAAACCGTCGCACTGGTTACCGGCGCCAGCCGGGGCATCGGGCGGGCGATTGCTGAGCGGCTGGCGGCCGACGGCATGACCGTGGTGGGCACTGCCACCAGCGAGGCCGGCGCCCAGTCGATCAGCGATTACCTTAAGGCCGGCGGCCTCGCCGGGGCCGGCAGGGTGTTGCGGGTGGACGACGACGCCAGCGTCAGTGAAACCCTGGCCGCCATTGCCGGGGAATTCGGTGCCCCCACGGTGCTGGTCAACAACGCCGGGATTACCCGCGACAACATCCTCATGCGCATGAAGGAAGATGAGTGGAGCGCGGTGATCGACACCAACCTCAACGCACTCTACCGGGTGTGCAAGGCCTGCGCTCGCGGCATGACCAAAGCGCGCTGGGGCCGCATTATTAATATCACCTCTGTGGTCGGCTCCATGGGCAATATCGGCCAGAGCAACTACGCTGCCACCAAGGCCGGCGCCGAGGGTTTCAGCCGCGCCCTGGCGCGCGAGCTGGGGTCGCGGAATATTACCGTCAACTGTGTTGCCCCGGGATTTATCGACACCGATATGACCCGGGAATTGCCGGAAGCACAGCGCGAACTGCTGTTGCAGCAGATCCCCCTGGGCCGGCTGGGGCAGCCCGAGGAAATCGCCGCCGTGGTGGCCTTCCTCGCCAGTGAGCAGGGCGGCTATGTCACCGGTGAGACACTGCAAATCAACGGCGGCATGTATATGCAGTAAACATCCCCGGACAGCGGAAAAAACAGGGCTAAAGTCCCTGTCCGCAGCATGTACATAAACGGGGAAGGCGAGTAAAATGCGGCCCGTTCGAGTACCGGACGGTATCTTATCTTCACAGGAGTACACTGAAACCATGAGCAGCATTGAAGAACGCGTTAAAAAGATTGTTGCAGAACAACTTGGCGTTAAAGAGGACGAGGTAGAGTCGTCCGCCTCTTTTGTCGAGGACCTGGGCGCAGATTCCCTCGATACGGTCGAGCTGGTTATGGCCTTGGAAGAAGAGTTCGAGACCGAAATTCCCGATGAGGAAGCCGAGAAAATCACCACGGTTCAGCTCGCGATCGACTACATCAACGAGAACCTGACCTGATACAAGCTTTCAGCACTCCCTCGAAGGCCGTCCCTATTGCGTAAATAGGGCGGCTTTCGTGCTATTAGGGCAGCAACAAGTTAACAATGAGGACATAGCGTGTCGCGCAGACGAGTAGTAGTAACTGGACTCGGCATGGTTACCCCCGTGGGCAATACCGTGGCTGAGTCCTGGGAAAATATCCTGCGCGGCAAGAGTGGGGCGGCCAGTATCGAGAGCTTCGACGTCTCTGCGTTCAGCACCCGGTTCAGCTGCAGCGTCAAGGACTTCGATTTCGAGCCTTACCTGACGACCAAGGAAGCCCGCAAGATGGACAGCTTCGTCCAGTTCGGCATGGTCGCGGGCATCCAGGCCATGGAAGATTCCGGCCTGGAAGTCACCGAAGCCATGGCCGAGCGGGTCGGCACATCGATCGGCTCCGGCATCGGCGGCATCGGCCAGATCGAGAAAAATGCCGAGGTGATTCGCACCTCCGGTCCCCGCAAGATCTCGCCGTTCTTCGTGCCCGGCTCCATCATCAACATGATCGCCGGCAACCTCTCCATCAAGTACGGATTTCGCGGCCCCAACCTCGCCATGGTTACGGCCTGCACCTCAGGCACCCACAACATCGGCCTCGGCGCCCGGCTGATCGAGCGCGGCGATGTAGACGCCATGGTGGTTGGCGGTGCCGAGATGGCCACCACGCCGGTGGGCCTGGGCGGCTTTGCCGCCGCCCGTGCGCTGTCGACCCGCAACGATGATCCCGAAGGCGCCAGCCGTCCCTGGGATCGCGACCGCGATGGTTTCGTGCTCGGCGACGGTGCCGGCGTTATCGTACTGGAAGAGTACGAACACGCCCGTGCTCGCGGCGCAAAGATCTATGCAGAACTTGCGGGCTTCGGCATGAGCGGCGACGCCTACCACATGACCTCGCCGCCGGAAGATGGCCACGGCGCCCTGCAGGCCATGCGCCAGGCAGTCGAGGATGCCAACTGCGACCCGGCGGCCATCGACTACATCAATGCCCATGGCACCTCGACCAAGGCCGGTGACCTGGCTGAGTGTCGCGCGGTAAAGAGCCTGATGGGCGCCGCCGCAGACAAGGTTGCCGTGAGTTCCACCAAGTCAATGATCGGTCACCTGCTCGGTGCAGCCGGCGCTGTCGAGGCGATCTTTTCGGTGCTGTCGCTGCGCGACCAGGTGGCACCGCCGACCATCAACCTCGACAACCCTGACGAGGGCTGTGACCTGAACTTTGTGCCCCACACTGCCCAGGAAATGAAGATCGATAACGTGCTGTCCAATTCCTTCGGATTTGGCGGTACCAACGGCAGCCTGCTGTTCCGTCACGCCGACTGACGCGTGACGCTCCCGGTTCACTGGGTCAACGGCACACTCGACGCTGGAGTTGCGGTCAATGATCGCGGCTTCAGTTTCGGCGACAGCGTCTTCGAAACCTTCCGCATCCAGAACGGCAGGGCCCATCTCTGGCAGCTACATGCGCTGCGCCTGCGGGGCGGCCTGGATCTGCTGCATATTAGCTGTGCCCCGGCGCGGATCGACGAGCAACTGCAGCAGGGGTTCGACTGGCTGCAGGGCCGCGGCATTGACTCTGCCTCCGCACGCCTGACGGTTAGCAGGGGGCCGGCTGAGCGCGGCTACCGCGGCGCGGTCGGGCCGGCTACCGTCGCGCTGCAACTCAACGAGGCGTTACCCTGGCGTGCCGCGTTGCCACCGCTGCAGCTTGTGGTCTGTGAGACCCGGCTCGGGTCTCAGCCGCTGCTGGCCGGCATCAAACACGGCAACCGGCTGGAACAGGTGCTGGGTGCACGCGAGGTCGAGCGCCGACAGGCGGATGAGGGCCTGATGTGCAACAGCCGCGGCGAACTGGTCTGCGCGGTGTCCGCCAACCTGTTTGTGGTGCGCGGCGATCGCTTGCTGACACCGCCCATCGAAGATTGCGGCATCGCCGGGACGGTGCGGCAACTCATTATCGATACCCTGGCCGCGCAGGCGGGCATCGAGGTGGCGGTTGGCCCGCTGCTGCCCGGCGACCTGGCGTCGGCAGATGAGCTGCTGCTGACCAGCTCACTGCAGGGGATCCGTTCCGTCGCCGGCTGCGACGGCCACAGCTTTACCTCCACCCGGTGGGGCGATACCCTGCGGGAACATTTTTTCCGCGCCTGCGAAACCGCTCCATGAAGACCTTCCTGCTGACCCTCGTGCTCGCTGCGCTGCTGCTCGTCGGGCTGGGAAGCTTTGCGGTCTGGCAGTGGTGGCAGGAACCCATTACCCCTCCAAACACCATCCTGCTGGTCGATAGCGGCGACAGCCTGTCCGACGTGGCGGTGGAACTGGAGCAGCTCGGCGCGCTGCGATGGCCGGACCTGTGGACCGTTGCAGCCAGGCTGCAGGGGCTCGATGCGAGCATCAAGGTCGGCGAGTACTGGCTGGACAGGGCGCGCACGCCCGGTGAAGTTCTCGCCATGCTGGTGGCCGGTGACGTGCGGCAGTACGACGTCACCGTACCAGAGGGTTTGAGCCTGGCGGAAGCCCTGGACGTGCTGCAGCAGAACCCGGCCATTGAAGCGCTGCTGGACGGCACCCGAGACGCGCGCCTGCTGGCGCTGATCGCTCCCTATACCCACCCGGAGGGGCTGTTTTTCCCTGACACCTACCGTTTCGTTCGCGGACAGACCGACCTGGAGATTCTCACCGTTGCCCATCGACGCATGCTCACGGTGCTGGAGGACGCCTGGGGGCAACATGATCCGGGGCTTCCCTATGACGATGCCTACCAGGCGCTGATCATGGCATCGATTGTCGAGAAAGAGACCGGCATGGCGGCGGAGCGGGACAGGATCGCCGGGGTGTTTGTGCGGCGCCTGCAAAACAACATGCGCCTGCAGACGGACCCGACGGTCATTTACGGCCTCGGCCAGGACTACACCGGCAACCTGCGCCGCAAGCACCTGGATGACGAGTCGAACCCCTACAACACCTACCGTCACCGTGGGCTGCCGCCCACGCCCATTGCACTGCCCGGTGAGGCCGCGATCAGGGCTGCGCTGAACCCGGCCGACGGCAGCGAGCTTTACTTCGTGGCGCGCGGTGATGGCAGCCACCAGTTTTCCAGCACCCTGGAAGAGCACAATGCCGCTGTGAGGCGCTACCAGCTGCGCCGGCGTGAAGACTACCGTTCCGCGCCGCCACCGGCCAGGCAGCCGCAGGACACCATTGATGAGTAAACGAGGCCTGTTTATTACCGTGGAAGGCGGTGAAGGGGTGGGTAAATCCACCAATATCGCCGTGGTGGAGGACTGGCTCAGGGGGCAGGGGATTGGTTACCAGCTGACCCGGGAGCCCGGCGGCACGCCGCTGGCAGAACAGCTGCGCGGCCTGCTGCTGGAGCAGCGCGAGGAGTCCATGGCACCGATGACCGAGCTGCTGCTGATGTTCGCGGCACGGGCCCAGCATATCCAGCAGGTGATAGAACCTGCCCTGGCGACGGGTCACTGGGTGGTCTGCGATCGGTTTACCGATGCCACCTACGCCTACCAGGGCGGCGGCAGGGATCTGCCGCGGGACTGGATCTCCAGCCTCGAGTCGCTGGTGCAGGGGGCATTGCGCCCCGACCTGACCCTGCTGCTGGATGCCCCTGTCGAAGTCGGCCTGTCCCGGGCCGGCCAGCGCGGCGCGCTGGATCGGTTTGAGCAGGAGCAGCGCGGCTTTTTCGAGCGGGTGCGAGCCTGCTACCTGGAACGGGCACAAGAGGAACCCGAACGCTTCAAGGTTGTGGATACTGACCGGCCCCTGGAGGCCATTGCCGGGGAAATTCGTGAGGTGCTGGCCGCGTTGGGAGGGCAGGGATGATCGTTGCGCCCTTGCCCTGGCAGGCCGAGGCGTGGGCGGCGCTCGCTGCCCGCTTTGATGCCGCCAAACTCCCGCACGCGCTGCTGCTGACCGGCCCGGCCGGGATCGGCAAGACCCGCCTGGCGCAGGTGCTGGCGGCTCGCATGCTGTGTAACGATCCCTCAGCCGGCCTGGCCTGCGGGCGTTGCAAGACCTGTACGGTTCTGGCTGCGGGCAGCCACCCCGATTTCATGGAGGTCGCACCGGATGACGGCAGCCGGGTGATCAAGATTGACCAGGTCCGGGAGCTGATCAGCTTCGCCAGCAAGACCCCGGCACTGGGCGGGCACAAACTGGCACTGATACACCCGGCCGAGGCCATGAACCTCAACGCCGCCAATGCGCTACTCAAATGCCTGGAAGAACCCAGCCCCAGCACCACCCTGGTGCTGGTCAGCCACCAGCCCGGGGGCCTGCCGGCAACGGTGCGTTCCCGCTGCCAGGCGGTCGCACTGGCGCCACCCGGTCGACAGGCAAGCCTCGCATGGCTGCAGAACGCCTGTGATGGCCAGGAGCCTGCCGAGCAATTGCTGGATGTGTGCGAAGACAGGCCCCTGGCGGCCCTGGCGCTCTATGAGTCCGGTGGTCTCGAACAGCGCCTGGCGTTGCTGAAGGGTGTGGATGCGCTGCTCGAAGGCAGGCTGTCTCCACTGGACGTTCCCGCCCTCGGCGCAGATCTGGAGCTGGTGGAAATCCTCGCCGTCATGCAACAGGTCGTTCAGGGCAGGATACGGGAAAACGTGAAATCCACTTCACAGCAGGGAGGCGGGGCCCGCCGGGACGCCTTCGAGCTGTGGACAGAGCTCGGCAGGCTGCAACGCAGCATTGCCAGCGGCGCCAACCCTAACCGCCAGCTGATAATTGAGGACTGTTCCGCAAGATTAGCAAGGACTTTGGGTATAGTCGGGAGTTAGTGCTAGTATCTCCGGGAGTCGATCGGGGGGAGCACCAGTGAGCACTCGACTATGAGCACACAACAGGGGGGCCGTAACGGCATCCTGTCCCTTACCATTAAGGATAAGGCCGTTCTGTATTCGGCTTATATGCCGTTCCTGCAGCACGGCGGTCTGTTCGTGCCTACCAACAAGGAATACAAGATCGGCGACGAGGTGTTCATGCTGCTCAACCTGATGGATGAGCCCGACAAGATCCCCATTGCCGGTAAAGTGGTGTGGATTACGCCAAAAGGCGCGCAGGGCAACCGCACGGCGGGTATCGGGGTGCAGTTCAGTGAAGAGGATGCCCAGGCCAACGCCAAGATCGAGAACCACCTCGCCGGCTCACTTGAGTCCGATCGCCCAACCCACACCATGTGACGCCGGCAGTATCCCGCATGGCCGGGAATGCCGACGGCTCTACAAATCCCACCTCACCTTCCCTGTAGCTTTAGAAAGCTGCGCCAAGTGATTGTTTTTGCAGTATTTTGCGCAAAAAAAATGGGCTCCGAGAGGAGCCCAATAAGACCATTAGGAGTGAAACATAAAGGAATTGCTTCCCTGATTGGAACACGGAAGGTGTCCCAGCGAGCACCCGTTTGAACTAGGGGATAGGTGCCCACGTTCTTAGTATTGCGCAAAAATGGTAATTTTCCATAATGATTTTCTGGGTTTTTTAAAATAAATCGCGATAACGAAATGACTTCTAATTCCAAGAAGCAGTATGGCAGCGTCTGACAATTACCTCAGGGGCATCATCGAGGGCTTTTATGGCCGGGAGTGGAGTTGGGATGCCAGGCGCCGCTATGCGGGCTACCTGGAGGCGATGAATCTCAATGCCTACCTGTACTGCCCGAAAGGTGATGCACACCTCCGCAAGCAGTGGCAGCATGCCTGGCCTGCACCGGTGCAACGCGAGCTGGCGAGTCTTGCCACTGTATATAGAGAGAAGGGATTGCACTGGGGCGTGGGCCTTTCTCCTTTTGCGCTGTACCAGGATTACAGTGCCGCTGCCCGCAACACCCTGAAAGCCCGGGTAGCTGCTATTGATAGTCTGGGCGGCGATGTCGTTGCCCTGCTGTTTGATGACATGCCGGGGGATATCGCGGACCTCGCGGCACGGCAGGCGGAAATAGTCGCCGATGTGCGCGCCTGGAGCAGGGCGGAGTGGCTTATCGTTTGTCCGACCTATTACTCATATGACCCGGTGCTGGAGCGCTTCTTCGGCGCACGACCGGAGCACTACTGGGACCAGTTGGGGCGCGACCTGGACCCTTCCGTCGATGTGTTCTGGACCGGCAACCAGGTGTGTTCCGCAACCGTGTCGGCAGCGGACCTGGCGGCGATCACCGAGAGCCTGGGTCGCAAGCCGGTGCTTTGGGATAACTACCCGGTAAATGATGGCGCGAAAGCGTCGAAGTTCCTGCACCTGACGCCGCTGCCAGGGCGTGCGGCGGACCTTCCGGGAAGCCTGCGCGGGCACTTCTGCAACCCCATGAACCAGGCTGAGCTGTCACGCTACCCGCTCGGCGGCCTGGCCGCCCTGTACGGGGGCTCGGCCCCGGCCATGCAGGAACTCTATCCC
>JASJBK010000069.1 GCA_030066555.1 Halieaceae bacterium | reverse complement strand
GAACGTTTTTTCAGGCGTGCTCGGAGCTGAAGGCCGAGGACAGCAGCCGGGCGGTGATATCGACGATGGGAATGACCCGCTCATAGGCCATGCGGGTAGGCCCAATCACCCCCAGCACACCGAGGGTTTCGGCGCCGTCGGTGTAGGGGGCGGTGATGACGCTGAAGCCGCCGAGGCCGTCAAATCCAGCTTCCTCGCCGATGAAGATCTGGATGCCCTCGGCGCGGCTGCAGCGCTCCAGCAGGTGCAGCAGGTCTTTCTTGCGCTGGAAGGCCTCGAACAGCTCCTGCAGGCGCTCGAGCTCTTCGACGGTGGCGCTGCCCACCAGCTGGGACTCTCCCGCCACCACGTAGTCCTCTTCCTCGGCCGTATCGTCCTCGAAGGCCTTGCTGGCGAGGTCCATGGTAGCCTGCATATAGGTGTCAATGGACTGTCGGTCGGCTTCCATTTCCGCCACCACCTGGCGCTTGACCTGGTCGAGGCGGGAACCGGCAAAGCGCTGGTTTACCAGGGTGGTGGCCAGGCGCAGCTCATCCTCGTTGTAGCGACGCTCGGTATAGATGATGCGGTTCTGCACCTCGTGTTCGTTGACCACCATGATCACCAGCACCCGGTTGCCGTCCAGGGGCAGGAACTCGAGCTGGCGAAGCTGGACCGCATTCTGGCGTGGCACGGTCACCAGCCCGGCCTGGGCGGTCACGCTGGACAGCAGCTGGGACGCGGTCTGCACCAGCTCCCGGGAAGTCAGGTCAGGGTTGAGTTCCTCGCGCAGGTCGGGCACCGAGGCCAGGTCCATGGGGCGCACCTGCAGCAGCGTATCCACGAACAGCCGGTAACCCGCCGAGGTGGGGATGCGCCCCGCCGAGGTGTGTGGCGAGGTCAGGTAGCCACGCTCCTCGAGATCGGACATGACGTTGCGCACGGTGGCCGCCGATACCGGCAGGCCCGCCTCCTCCAGCAGGGTCTTGGAACCCACCGGCTGACCGTCACGGATGTGCCGCTCGATCAGGGTCTTGAGCAGGATGCTGGCGCGTTCAGACAGTTCCGGAGTGGTCATAGTTCGGATTCTATCAACGCGATTTAAGAAAAAACCATCCCTATTGGCCACGACAGTTTCCGCGGTCGAGTAACTGCGGTATAAGACTGGCATGCTCGCCCACATCCAGATCAACAACTACACCATCGTCGACGAGCTCGACATGGAACTCGCCCCCGGCATGACCGTGATTACCGGCGAAACCGGGGCCGGCAAATCCATAATGCTGGACGCACTGGGCCTGTGCCTGGGCGACCGCGCCGATCCGGCGGCGGTGCGCAGCGGCTCAGAGCGCGCCGAGGTCACCGCCACTTTCGATATCTCCGGCATCCCGGCAGCACAACGCTGGCTCGGCGACCGCGAACTGGCGGCGGGCGAAGAATGCATTTTGCGCCGGGTGATTACCCGTGAGGGGCGCTCCCGGGCCTTTATCAACGGCAATGCCTGCACCCTGCAGGACTGCAGCCAGCTCGGCGCGCTGCTGATCGACGTTCACAGCCAGCACGCCCACCAGTCGCTGCTGCGCAAGGATACACAGCGCCAACTACTGGATGACTACAGCGGCCAGGGTGCCGCCGCCCGAGAGCTGGAGCAACTGGCCTCGGACTGGCTGCGACGCCGACGCGAGCTGGATGAACTGACTGCGGCGCGGGATGAGCAATCGGCCCGCTCCCAGCTATTGGCCTACCAGGTCGAAGAGTTGGACACGCTCGACCTCAAGGACGGCGAGCTGGATGCCCTGGAAGCCGAGCACAGGCAGCTGGCAAACGCCGAGCAGATCCTGCAAGCCGCCCAGCAGGCCATGGACCTGTGCGAAACCCAGGAGTCCGGCACTCGCTCGGCGCTGGGGCTTGTGCAGCATGAGGCAATGCAGGGTGAGGTAGTCAATGGCGTACGCGAGATGTTGGACAGCGCCGCCATCCAGTTGCAGGAAGCCCAGTCGGAACTGCGCCGTTACCTGGACCAGGTCGAGCTGGACCCAGGTCGCCTCAAGGACGTTGAAATCCGGCTCGATACCATCCACGGCATCGCCCGCAAGCACCGGGTACAGGCCCGTGACCTCGCGGCGCTGCACGCCGAGTTGCGTGAGGAACTGGACAGCCTGACTGGCAGTGGCGCGCGCATAGAGGAACTGGCTGAGGAGCTTGCCTCAGTAGAACAGTCCTACCGCTCCGCGGCGGGCAAGCTCAGCAAGGCCCGCCAGAAGGCCGCCGACAAGCTGCGCAAGCTGGTCGAGAAGCAGCTCGCTGAGCTGGCCATGGAACAGTGCCGCTTCGAGGTGGCGCTGACGGCCCGGGAAGTTGACAACCCGCACCCCCACGGCATGGAAGATGTGGAATTCCTGATCAGCACCAACCCGGGCCAGGAACCGCGCTCACTGGGCAAGATTGCCTCGGGCGGCGAACTGTCGCGCATCAGCCTGGCGATCCAGGTGATATCCGCCAGCGCCAACACCGTGCCCAGCATGGTCTTCGATGAGGTCGACGTGGGTATCGGCGGTGCGGTGGCCGAGGTGGTCGGGCGCCTGCTGCGGGCACTGGCAGCCGCCAGCCAGGTGATCTGCGTGACTCACCTGCCGCAGGTCGCCGCCCAGGGCCAGCAACACCTGCGGGTCAGCAAATCGGCGGACAAGAAAGCCGCCCGGGCAGACCTTGCCCGACTGGACGACAGCGACAAGGTGGAAGAAATTGCCCGCATGCTGGGCGGGATCGATATTACCGACAAGACCCGGGATGCGGCCCGCGAAATGCTGTCGTCTTCATAACACCGCTCAAGGCCTTGGCCAGACTCGTCATCGAAGTGCCAGATCACTAACTCCCCACCACCCCCCCGCTGGTACTGTCGTCGGTTGGCTGCATCGGTATCAAAACACAGTACCAGGGGTATTGTGGCCCTCCACCTTCCAGATAGCCCTTGAGTGGGCCCCCGCCCGGCGATATTTCTTTACCCCTGACGAAGCTGCTGTCACAAGGCAGTGGCTGAAAGCACAACGGCCGCGTGAGCGCGCGTGGCACTGCAATCGCGGGGGTCAACATCGATGAGAGTTTTCAAACTAATTTCGGCGACACTGCTGCTTGGCCTGATCGCCTGGCTGACCGCAGGCTGCGCCCATGGCACCCGGCATCACAGCAGCAGCGTGGTGAATTATCTCTATCCAGACAACGTGGAAGTGAAGGAATCGGTTCGACTCACGCGACTGAGCCTGCCGGCCAGAGTGGGGGTGGCGATGGTGCCCGAGACGCAGGGCTACAACCCCCAGTTCAGCGAGGTGGAACGGGAGCGGCTGCTGGAATCGATCAGCGAAGAGTTCCGCGAGCAGGAGTTTGTGGGCTCCATCCAGGTGATTCCGTCTGCATACCTGGTGCGTGGGGGCAGCTTTACCAACCTGGAACAAATCAGCAGGCTCTACAACGTCGATGTGATCGCCCTGGTCTCCTTTGACCAGACCCAGTTCACAGACTCGGGCATAGCATCACTGAGCTACTGGACGCTGGTCGGCGCCTACCTCGTCCCCGGGGAGAAGAACGACACCCACACCATGATGGATGCAACGGTCTACGATATCCAGAGCCGTGCCATGCTGTTCCGGGCGCCTGGCGTCAGCCACATCAAGGGCCGCGCGACGCCGGTCAACCTGTCCGAGCAGCTTCGCAATGACAGCCTGGAGGGCTTTGAGCAGGCCAGCGCGCAACTAGAGGTGAATCTGGCAAAGGAGCTAGAAGAGTTCAAACTGCGGCTCAGGGAAGCGCCCGAGCAGTACGAGGTGGTGCACCGCGGCGGGTACACCGGCGGCGGCAGCGTGGACGCCCTGTTCCTGGTGATGCTGTCGATCGGTCTGGGTTACGGTATGACCCGATTCAGAATTCTCGCAGCATGAAGCGCCAATTCCCGGTCATCACTGCCACCCTGCTGGTGCTGGCCACGTTGGCACAATTTAAGCCCGGATTCTCGGAGCTGCTGGTTTACGACCGGGTGAAGATTTTGCAGGGAGAGCTCTGGCGCCTGCTGGGCTGTCACCTTGTGCATTTTACACCGGCACATTATGGAAGCGATGCGCTAGCGCTGGCGGTGCTGGGAACCCTGGTCGAACGCAGCGGCACGTTTCTGCTGACACTGCTGGTGCTATCCCTGGGACTGGTGATCGGTGTTGGCCTGCTGGCCCTGGAGCCAGAGATAGCGGTTTTCGGGGGACTATCGGGCATCACCTACGGCCTGGGCGCTTACCTCGCCCTTGGAGGGGTATTCGGGGCCTGGCGCCAGCGGGCCTTCTGGACCGCAATGCTGATACTGCTGTTCGGGAAGATCGGCCTGGACCTGTACCAGCACGTAGCCACGACGGGCCTGCCTCCGCAAACAGCCTTCGTGCCGGTACCGCTCAGTCACGGGCTGGGCGTGGCCGCAGCTAGCCTGGTTTTTTTTGGGGTGGGCCGGGGGCACGTCGCTTCACAGTCATCCCCCCAGGGCGGAAATGACGAAAAAATAGGGACAGACCCCGTTTTTCGTCTACAAAAACGCCAACAAACGTGGTCTGTCCCTATTTATTCGGGATTGCTGGATTCCCGCCTGCGCGGGAATGACGAAATGCGCGGAAATGACGAAATACGCGGGAATGACGAAGGAAGGAGTTACTTCTTTTTGACGTAGAGGACCAGGGAGTGGTCTACGAGTTCGTAACCGTGTTCTTCCGCGAGTTGGTGCTGGCGCTTTTCGATGACCGGGTCGACAAACTCGATCACATCGCCTGATTCCATGCACACCATGTGGTCATGGTGTTCGCCCTTCGCCAGTTCAAATACCGAGTGGCCGGTCTCAAAATTATGGCGGGTTACCAGGCCTGCGGTTTCAAACTGGGTAAGCACCCGGTAAACCGTCGCCAGGCCCACATCCTCACCCGCATCCAGCAGGGCGCGGTACACATCTTCCGCACTCATGTGCTGGTCTTCCGGGTTTGCATTCTCGAGGATTTGCAAAATTTTGACCCGGGGTAAGGTGACCTTGAGCCCCGCTTTGCGCAGCTCCTGGTTTTCCGAGGACATGGGAGTATCTCTGTATTCAGGGTTATGGCTGATGTATCATGCCACCCCTTTTCTGGAAGTCAAAGCCGGAGCCCATGTACACCAACCGCCCCCGCCGATTCAGCCTCCCGCCGCGCCCGCTGGCGCTGCTATCTCTGCTGATCCTGCCCCTTTTGGCAGGCTGCGGCTCATGGGGATTCCCGGGGGTTTACCGGATCAACGTGGAACAGGGCAACATCGTCACCCAGGACATGGTCGACCAGCTCAAGCCCGGTATGACACGCCGGCAGGTCCGCTACATCCTCGGCACGCCGCTGGTGGAAGATCCCTTCCACTCCGAGCGCTGGGAATACATCTATATGCTGCGCAACGGCAATAACACCCTGCGCGAACAGCGCCTGACGGTGTACTTCGAGGGGGACAACCTGGAGCGCTTCACCAGCAGCCTGCCGCCCAGCGAGGAATCCGGGGACGAGAGCGAGGAAGCGCAGGCTGATTCCGTAGCGAGCGCCGAGACCGACACCTGAGTTAGGATTTCGGCGCGTCGCGGCTATCTCAGGACTTCTCGGCGCGCCTCGCTCTGGCCTCCGCAGCGCGTCGCTTGCGAACTTCCTTGGGGTCGGCGATCAACTCGCGGTAGATTTCGACCCGGTCACCGGCCTTCAGCACCTGGCCGTCCTTGATGGCCTTGCCAAAGATCCCTAGCCTGGCGCCCGCCAGGTCGAGGCCGGGAAAGTGACGTTCCAGGCCTGAATCCAGCACGACCTGCCGCGCCGTGGTACCGGGCGAGACCTCCAGCATGACGATCTCCTGCTTTTCCGGCAGGGCGTAGGCTACTTCAACAGGTATCTTGTCGGCTTCGGTCATGAAGCACTCCCAAACAGCTGTCGCGCGCGCTGGTCGACGGCATCGACCAGGGTGGGCGCCACACTTTCAAACAGTTTGCCGGCGGCAGCGCCCAGCAAGCCACCGCGCAGCTTGAACTGAAGGTCCAGGCTCACCTTGCAGGCCGCTTCGCCCAGTGCCTGGAACTGCCAGCAACCGGCGAAGTGCTCAAAGGGCCCTTCCAACAATTCCAGTTCGATCGCATGAGGTGCCCGCGAGCGATTGCGGGTGGAGAAACTCTGGCGCACACCGCCGCGCGCCAGGTCGAGACGCGCCTCGATTACGTCGCCGTGATTACGCAGCACCACGGCGCCAACGCAGCCGTCCATGTACTGGGGATAGGCCTCGATGTCATTCACCAGGGCGAACACGTGTTCCGCCGGGAAGGGCATCAGTGCGCTGCGCTGGATTCGTGTCATCGCGTCTCACAGGAATTCAATCAACGCCGTCAACATGATGACGACGATCACCGGTGGCGCAATATAGCGCAAACAGGCGCGCCAGAGAAAAACGAAGTGCTTGCTCTCCCGGTACAGCTCCACCCGCAGGATATCCCTCCGCACGCGATAGCCGACCAGCAGCGCCGTCAGCAGCGCCGCCAGCGGCAGCAGCACACAGGTGGTAAGCACTTCCAGGAAGCGGAACAGGTTGAGATCGTCTATCACGTACACGTCGTGCCAGATATTGAAGGACAGCGATGCACCGAGGGCAAGAATCCACACGGCCCCGCCGAGCAGCAGTGCCGCCGCCGGTCGCGCGATGCGCATGCGCTCGGTCATCCAGGCCATGGCAGGCTCGGCCAGGGCCACGCCCGAGCCCAGCGCCACCATCGACGTCATCAGGAAAAACAGCGCGCCCAGCAGTTCCCCCTGCGGCATATTGCCGAAGGCATAGGGCAGGCCCACAAACACCAGGCCCGGGCCCATAGTGGGCTCGAGGTTGGTGGCGAACACCAGCGGGAAGATGGCGATACCGGCAGCCAGCGCAATCAGCACGTCAAACAGTGCCACTGCGATCACCACCCGGCCCAGCGGAATCTTGTCAGGCGCATAGGCGCCAAAGGCCATGCCCACACCCAGGCCTATGCCGAGCGTGTAGAACGCCTGGCCCATGGCAATGAGGAT
Organism: Halieaceae bacterium; assembly: GCA_030066555.1. GTDB lineage: Bacteria > Pseudomonadota > Gammaproteobacteria > Pseudomonadales > Halieaceae > JANQIO01. The sequence continues at coordinate 8,690 of JASJBK010000069.1, read as the reverse complement.
CGACGTGGCGTCGAAATCGTAGAGGTTCACTGAGAACAGGAAGTTGCCGGCGCGCTCCATGTTGCCGTGGACGAGGGCAAATTCAATGAGGGCGCCCAGCGATACCAGCAGCACCGGGCCCACCAGCCAGAACAGCGGCCCCAGACCACGGTAGATACCCAGGCCGGAAACCACGAACACCAAGATGATGTAGATGGTCTGCCACTGCACCAGGGTACGGGGCCCCGCCAGCATTTCGCTGAATTCGCGCCCCGCGTCAGCGGCGCTGGCATCAGCGAAAATACCCGCCTGCAACTTCTCGATATAGGCCAGCCCCCAACCCGCCACCACGCTCAGGTAGGCCAACACCAGTATGCTGGCAATACCGGCCAGCCAGGCGATGACCACCCAGCCGCGGCTTATTTCCGAGCGACGGGCCGTATAGAGCAGCGCAGACACCGGGTTGCCGCGCCCGTGGCTGCCCAACAGGATCTCGGCGATCAATACCGGTGCTGCCACCAGGAACAGGCAGACAAGATAGGCCACCAGGAACGGCGCGCCGCCCTGCTCGCCCAGCAGGTAGGAAAACCGCCAGAGGTTGCCAAGGCCAATAGCAGAAGCGGTGAGGGCGAAGACGAAGGTGGTGCGGCTGCCCCACACCCCGGTTGTGGAGCGCACTGCGATGCTCATGCCTCGATTCTCCTGCAAAATCCGCAGGCGGGGCAATGTGACAATGCCCTAAAAATCTGCATACTGCGCGCCATGAGCAAGAAGAAGCCCAAGGTGGCTGACAACACTATTGCGCTTAACAAGCGCGCTCGCTTTGACTACCACATCGATGAGACCTTCGAGGCCGGACTGGCCTTGACCGGCTGGGAAGTAAAAAGCCTGCGCGCCGGCAAGGTACAGATCACCGATACCTATGTATTGATTCGCAATGGCGAAGCCTTTCTCGTGGGTGCCTCAATCACGCCGCTGGACACGGTTTCGACACATTTCGTCGCCGACCCCACCCGTACCCGCAAGCTGCTGCTGCACAAGAAGGAGCTCGCCAAGCTGGTCGCCGCCACCCAGCAGAAAGGCATGACCTGCGTGTGCACGGCGCTTTACTGGAAAGGCCATCTGGTCAAGGCCAAGATTGGCCTGGCCCGCGGCAAGCAGAGCCACGACAAGCGCCAGGACCAGCGCGATCGTGACTGGAACCGCCAGAAGCAGCGCGTGTTGCGCGACAACGTCAAACAGTAGCGCGCGCCGGGCTACAGTAGCGCCCGCAGCGTAATCGACACCCCGATCAGCAGGCAGGTCAACACCGCGATGCGGCGGTAGTGGACATCGCCGTGCGCCTCGAACAGGCGAAAGCCCAGTCGATCACCCGCAAACATCGCCGGGTACACCAGCAGCACCAGCCACAGCGAGCGCCAAGACAGGAACCCGAGCCAGGCGAAGCCCGTCAGCGCCAGCAGCGAAGAGAAGGAAAAGAAGCCGATCATGAATGCCCGGCTACGGGCCGGATCTGACACCGTGGCCATCGCGTACACGATCACCGGCGGGCCTGGTACCGCAAAGGCCCCATTGAGCACGCCGCTGGCCAGGCCGGTGAGGCCGCGCAAACCCGCAGGCACCTGCAGCAGCTTCGGCCGATGGCGCGACAGCACCAGGCTGGCGGCAATAGTCACCAGGCCGAGCAACAGCCGGAACTGATCCGCGTCCAGCCGCTGCAACAGAATGGCCCCCAGCAGGGTGCCTGGCACGGCGGCCAGGAACACCGGTCGCTGGCGCTTGTCGAGGTGCCCCAGGTACTGGGGTGCAGTTTGCACGCCCAGCACCAGCGCCAGCGAGGCGCACAGCACCACAGCCTGGGCAGGGGGCAACACCAGCGCGTAGACCGGTACCGCTGCCAGCGCAAAGCCAAAGCCGGTAAAGGATCGCAGCACTGCGGCCGCTGCGGTGGCGCACCAGAGCAGCGGCAATTCCCACAGCGCAACGCCTGCCAGCGATTCAAGCGTCATGGCTGCGCCTCACAATCCACACCTTGTCCGCTCACGTATTGAGTTCATGCGCGAACTATACCTGTTCAGGAACGATCTTCGGCTGGCCGACAATCCCGGCTTGCTGCATCACGCTGACGGCGATGCCCTGCTGTGCGTTTACTGCTGGCCGGCGACGCCGGCCTGGTGCAACCTCACCGGCATGGGCGAGCAGCGCGAGCGCTTTTTGCGCGAGAGCCTGCGAGCGCTACAGGAAGAGCTGGAGGCACAGGGCCAGGGCCTGCTGGTGCTGCATACCGACCCCCGGGTATCCATCCCCCAGCTGGTGGAGATGTTCGAGATCGACCGCGTCGGCGTGGGCGGCGCGCCCGGCTACTTCGAGGACCAGCAGCTGCGTGCACTGCGCAAGCGGCTGAGTGTGCCGCTGGTGGTACACGACAACACCACCCTGTATGACGTCGCGCAACTCAGTGGTGGTCTCGACAAGCTCGCCAGGCAATTCACACCGTTCCGGCGTGCCGTGGAGGACCTGCCGATCCCCACACCGGCTGAATCACCCGCAAAGCTGCCGCCGCCCCCGCAAGGCGCCCAGTTCTGGGCCGTGACGGCGAGCGCGGCAAAGCCGCACCCAGCCTTCCCGCTGCGAGGCGGTAGCGAGGAAGCCCAGCGCCGACTGCGACAATGGATGTTTGAGCGCCGACTGGTCGCAGACTACAAGTACACCCGCAATTACCTGGATGGCCTCGACGGCTCCAGCGTGCTGTCGCCGTGGCTGGCCACCGGCGCGCTCTCGCCGCGCGAGGCCGCTTTCGCCCTGTTCAAGTTTGAAGACAGCCAGGGACGCAACGAATCTACCGAACACCTGTTCATGGAACTGCTGTGGCGGGAGTTTTTCCAGTGGCGCGCCCGGGTCGATGGCGCGCTGCTGTTCCACCCGGGTGGACTGCGCAAGAAAAAGCAGTTGAAAACCTTCGAGGCGCGGGACTTTGCACGCTGGTGCCAGGGCGAGACCGACAGCGCCCTGGTCAATGCCCTGATGCACCAGCTCACTGCCACCGGCTGGATGAGCAACCGCGGCCGGCAGATTGCTGCCAGCTACCTTATCAACGAACTCAACCACGACTGGCGCTACGGCGCAGCCTTCTTTGAGAAGCACCTGGTGGACTACGACGTGGGCAGCAACTACGGCAACTGGCAGTACATCGCCGGTGTGGGCACTGACCCCCGCGGCGGGCGCCACTTCAATATCGACAAGCAGGCTGCCCAGTACGACCCCGACGGTACCTTCACGGCGAAGTGGGACGGTGAGCGCGCCGTACAACCGCGCTACATTGTCGATGCGGCCGACTGGCCCATCGAGCAATCCTGACAGGCCCCACAGTGCCGAAACAGATTCGCAAATCTGACCTGCCGGAGAAACTCTGCCCGGTATGTGAACGCCCCTTCAGCTGGCGCGCCAAGTGGAAGAAGAACTGGCCGTCGGTGGTGTATTGCTCCGAGCGCTGCCGACGCCAGCGCCGCAGTCTCAAGCAGTAGGTGCTGCCCTACCAGGGAATCTCGGCACCGTCCCAGGCGAAGAACTTGCCGCTGTCAGCAGACTTCAGTCCCGCCAGGATGTCGACCATGGCCGCGGCACTCTCCGCCGGCTGCAGGACACGTTTGCCATAGTTGGCCGGCGTATAGGGTTCCGACAGGCCGGTCTGCACGGTACCGGGGTGCAGGGCCACTACCGCGCAGTGCTTATGGCTGACCCGCCATTCCCGCGACAGGGTGCGCAACAGCATATTGTGCGCCGCCTTGCTGGCGCGGTAGCTGTACCAGCCGCCCATGTCGTTGTCGGCTATCGAGCCCACCCGCGCCGACACCGAGGCCAGTAGCGAGGGTTTGCTGTGGCGCAGCAAGGGCGCCAGCGCCATGGCCAGCTGCGGCAGGAACCAGGCATTGACCGCAGACAGCTTCTGCAAGGCCTCAGGGCTGACATCCTTGAGACGCTTCTCCGGTTTGAACTGGTCGTCGTGCAGCATGCCGACTGCATTGAACACCAGGTGCAGTTCATCGCACTCGGCAGCAATCTGCCCGGCGGCAGCGGTGAGCGTGGCCGGGTCTTCGGCATCGGCTGTAAGGCTTGCGAAGCGCGCATCATCGAGCTTGCAGCGGCCGCTGCGCTGCAACATGTACAGCCGCGCCACCGGGTAGTTGGCCAGCAGGTGTTCGGCTACCGCGGCGCCGATGCCACCGCCACCGGCGACCACCACGTTCAACGCGTCCTGCTGTAGCGCACCGTTCATGCTCCCTCTCCCGCGACGTCTTCAAGAACCTTGTCCGCCCACTGCAGGATGGCCGCCTTGTCTGCCTCGCTGCGCTTCTTCCAGTTGTTGAGTACCAGGCCCATGCGCCCATTGCCTTCCAGGGCCTTGAGGTGGCTATCTATGAAACGCCAGTACAGGGAGTTGTAGGGGCAGGCACCGTCGCCGGTCATCTTGGCGGGGGAATAGTGACAGGCGGCGCAGTGATTGCCCTGCTTCTGGATGTACTTGCCACTGGCGGCATAGGGTTTGCTGGCCATCATGCCGCCGTCGGCGTGCAGGGCCATGCCCAGCGTGTTGGGCAGCTCGACCCATTCGAAGGCGTCCACATAGACAGCGAGGTACCAGTCGCAGACTTCCTCGACATCGAGCCCCGCCAGCAGGGCGAAATTCCCAATGACCATCAGCCGCTGTATATGGTGGCCGTAGCCCAGGTCCAGGCTCTGCTTGAGTGCCTGCGAAAGGCAGCGCATGTCGGTGTCACCAGTCCAGAACCACTCCGGCAGACTGCGCCGGGCATCAAAGTGGTTTTTGGACTTGTAGTCCGGCATGAAACGCCAGTACACACCGCGGATATATTCTCGCCAGCCCAGCACCTGGCGGATAAATCCCTCGGCGGCGGCCAGCTCGCAACGGCCGTCACGCCAGGCCTGCTCCACCTGCTGGCAGACCGCCAGCGGCTCCAGCAAACCGATGTTGATATACATGGACACCAGGCTGTGGAACATCCAGGGTGACTCTTCGGCCAGGGCGTCCTGGTAGGTGCCGAAATTACCCAGCCCGTGTTCGCAAAACCAGTCGAGTTGGGCCTGGGCCTGGCTGTGGGTCACCGCGTAATTGAACTGTGCCAGGTCGCCAGGGTTGTCGGGAAAGGCATTTTCGACCAGGGCCAGCACCTCGCGGGTGATCTCGTCCTGCCGGAGGCTCCGGCGCGCAGGCACCTCCACCTGGTTGCGCCAGCCCTTGCGGTTCTCCTGGTCATAGTTCCACTTGCCACCGCAGGGCTCGCCATCGGCCTCCAGCAGCACGCCGTAGCGCTTGCGCATATTGCGGTAGAAGTACTCCATGCGCAGGCTCTTGTAGCCGTCGGCCCAGGTATTGAACTCGTCGATACTGCACAGGAAGCGGCGATCATCGAGCACATCGACATCGATGCCGAAGCTCTCCTGCCAGCCCGCCATGGCCTCGCGCAGGCGGTACTCCCCCGGCTCGCAGACGACGACGCCGGAAAAATTGGCGCGCGACAGCTCCGCCTCCACCGCTTCGGCCAGCGAGGTCACGCCCTGCTCATACTCGTAGTAGTGCACGACATGGCCGGCATCCCGCAGCTGGTCACGGAAATGGCGCATGGCGGCAAAGATCAGTGCGATCTTGTGACGGTTGTGGCGCACATAGGAGGCTTCTTCGCCCACCTCGGCCATGAGCACGGTGTCTACACCCGCACGCGCACCATTGAGCGCGGGGTTCTGGAGGGATAGCTGGTCACCGAGGACCAGGATCAGCTTGGCATCAGACATGCTGCTTCATACGCGCCGACCCCAAGGCTGGACCCCCGACCCTCCCCCGTCATTTCCTCGACCTTCTCCAGTCATTCCCGCAAAGGCGGGAATGACTACCTGGTAGTCCCCACTACCCCACCCCCGGCAATGCCCCCCAGCCCAAGATAAGCGCGAGGTAACGCGCCCCTTTGCCAAACCCCACCAGCAGGACAAATGTCGTCAGCCGCACCCGCATCATGCCGCCCACGAAGGTCAGCGCATCGCCGCCGACCGGCAACCAGGCCAGCAACAGGCTCCAGACCCCGTAGCGATAGAACCACTCCCGCGCCCGCTCCAGCTGCGCTTCGGTCACCGGGAACCAGCGCGTGCCGACCAGCCGGTCCACGTGCCAGCCAATGGCCCAGTTCACTACCGCACCGAGTGTGTTGCCCAGGGTGGCCGCCAGCCACAGGCCGGCGGGATCCTTGCCGGCTTCCAGCATGGCCAGCAATACCACCTCGGAATAGAACGGCAAGATGGTCGCCGCGCCGAAGGCGCTCCAGAACAGGATGATATAAGCGCTCACGTCCCAACAAGCCTCAGCGGGCGGCGGCCTGCCGGACCAGCCAACGGAACAGCAGCAGATGGCTGGGCAGATAGAACAGGTACTCCGGGTGCCACTGCACACCCAGGATGGGTGCAGCCTCGTGGTGCTCCAGCACCTGCACAAACTGATCGCGGTCGCGACCTGCTACCAGCAGCTCCTCGCCGACACGGTCCACCGCCTGGTAGTGCAGGCTGTTGACGCGCAGCCGCTCACGCCCGGTGAGGGTGGCGATAAATGAGCCCGGCTCAAGCAGTACCGTTTTACGCGGCAGAACGGTGCCGAAGTTTGAAGTTTTCCTGCGCATCTGGCGGATATCGAGATGCAGGCTACCGCCCATCATGACGTTGATGAGCTGATAGCCGCGACAGATGCCCATCAATGGCAGGTTTTCGTCCAGCGCGTAGCGGATATAGGACTGTTCCAGCTCGTCGCGGTCGTGGTCGTATTCCTTGTCGGGCAGCTCCTCGGAGTCGTACAGGCCAGGGTGAATGTCGTCGCCGCCGCTGACGATCACCGCATCCAGGTGCTCATGGGGATAGCGCTGGCGGGTCGTGATGCGCACCGCTCGGCCGCCCGACAGCAGCACAGAGAGCCTGATGGCATGCCAGGACGGCGAGAAGCGCCTGGCGGAGCCGGTTACGCCGATACAAGGTCGTTGAGGATTCGGTCCAGCGTCCGATGCCATGGCGCCCTCGTAAAGTTGATGAGCTGGGTGGCGTACTGGCGATACTCGGCCACCACGCTGTCGAGCAACGCGCTGTTCGAAGCGAGCCGCTCGACCACACACCACAGGTTCCAGGTCTCGGCGAGACTCCAGTCCCCGCGCTCGATTTCACAGTTTGGCAGGCGATAGTGGAAGGTAGGCCGCGCATTGATGCGGGAATCGCTGACGGACTCGCGGACACGCTCCGGATTGAGCTCCATGAACAGGGGCAGCATATCCAGGCCTCGGTTGCGGGTGGCATTGTAGGCCAGGTAATCCGCCACCAGGGTGTCGAGGTTGAGGCTGGCATCGTAGTCCACGGCGCGCTGGCAGTAGCTGCCCGGGTAGACGTCGATATATGGAGTAAAACGACGGGTCGGGTCTACCCGGTGGCGGCGGATAAGCCAGTCCTGTGCGACCACGTAGGCCCGCAGGTATTGACCAATGGTGGCCGCATCCAGCGACGGCAGCTCCGGGTTGATATGCACTCCGAAGGCATACACCACCGATTCGGCGGTGCCCTCGGCACCGGCCTCCCGCAGGGCTTTGACCATGGCGTCCAGCACAGTAAGCCGGTCGATCGGAATGGGCGGACATACCACTTCCACGGGCACCAGTTCCGTGGTGAGGTTGACCAGCCACTGCGCAAGGGGATCATCAGTCTTGCCGCGACCGCTGCGCGCTTCGGCCCGCGATTTGGCGAGCTGCTTGGCGAGCTCGCTGTCTACCTCGACCTTGAACTTGCCAAGCCCCGGCACCTCCATGGTCGCTTCAGCCTCGGAATGCAGCGTGGCGCTGGCACCGAACACCTGCTGCAGCACGCGCACGGTGGCGCGCAGTTCCAGGCCGGCAAACTCCACCTCAAAGCCGGCGCGACGGGTAGAGCCGGTCGGGTTCGTCAACCGATCCGGCATGGCGTATTTCGCAGCTACTCCTGTCATATCCTCTCCCGCCCCACAATGGGCGACGAGAAAAGAGCCTAGCGCAGCGTGCGGGCATTTGCATTTCGGGGATCCGCCCCCATATACGCGAATGACAATCGGCACTGCGATTCCGCGCAAATACGGTATAATCGCGTTTTTACCGGGGGCGATTTGGATTCGACGACGGTAACGAAACCTGATGTGCATGCCGTGAGGACAGCGAATCACGTTAATCCAAAGCTGTAACTTGATAGTTGCCAACGACGACAACTACGCTCTGGCGGCATAAACCCCGCTAGCGGTCTTTAGCAAGGTGCCAGTACCGCGTTATTGACTGTCATATAGAACTGGATCGCAGCAACGCTTGTCCGGGGCTGCGCTGTTAGATTCTTACCGGAATCGCCAATCACGTCCTGCCCGTCGGGCTGTGTGCGGCTAAATCAATAGACGGAATCTAAGCATGTAGAGCTGAAGGCAGAGTACTGGCGGACGCGGGTTCAACTCCCGCCGCCTCCACCATACAAACAAATAGGGCCACCCCATGGGTGGCCCTATTTGTTTGTGAGGAGCACGCGAGAGTTGTGCCCGCGCCGGAAGGCGCGGGTGCGCCACAGGATGTGGGGCCATCGCGGAGCACATGGATGTGCGGGAGCGATGCTCCGAGCGCAGCGAGGTCGTCTGGATGGCCGCAGGGCGGCCTTTCCCC
>JASJBK010000005.1 GCA_030066555.1 Halieaceae bacterium | reverse complement strand
CCCACGGCGCCCGCCGTCTGGCCCATCTTGCACACCAGCACCACCGGCTTTTCCTTGTACTTTTCCAGCTCCGCAATGCGCCCGTCGATCTTCGCCGCCGGGATATTCACCGCGTTGGCGATGTGGCCCTTGCCGTATTCGCCACCCTCGCGCAGGTCGACGAAAATACCGTCCTCGGCGTTGACCATGTTGATGGCCTGCTGCGGTGACAGGCTCTGGCCGCTCTTGCGCGACTCATACTGCACCAACATGCCCACGGCGACCGCAAGGGCGCCGACAAGCATCCACTGCTGTGCAAGAAATTCGAAAAACACAGGGCGTTCTCTGGATGTTCCGGAAGTGTCGAGGGGTCCCGCCAACCGGGGCCCCGCAAAAGGGCGCCAAGTATACAGGCTCTTTCCCCTTCTGGAAACGCGTGATCCCGTGATCTGGCGGGCCATAACGGGTACACTGCGTGGCTTGTTTTTGTGGCTATCCGACGTGCTGTTGACCCCATGACTGAGACCTCCCGCACTCCCCTGTTGCTGATCGTGCTCGACGGCTTTGGCTACCGTGAAGAAACCGCGGACAACGCCATTGCCAACGCCAACACCCCGGTCTGGGACCGGCTCTGGGCGGAGGCTCCGCACACACTGATTTCCGGCTCCGGCAAGGACGTGGGCCTGCCGGAAGGCCAGATGGGTAACTCCGAGGTGGGCCACATGAGCCTGGGAGCGGGCCGCGTGATCTACCAGAACATGACCCGCATCGATCACGATATCGAAACCGGTGACTTCGACAGGAACCCGGTGTACTGCGAGGCCATCGACGCCGCCAACAGCGCCGGCGGCGCGGTACACATCATGGGGCTGCTGTCCCCCGGCGGCGTGCACAGCCACGAACGCCACCTGGCCGCCGCCATACGCCTGGCGCATGCCCGCGGCGCGCAGCGCGTCTACCTGCACGCCTTCCTGGACGGTCGCGACACGCCGCCGCGCAGCGCTGAGCCCTCGCTGCTGGCCATGCAGGAGCTGTTTGAGGAACTGGGCTGCGGCCGGGTGGCCAGCATTACCGGGCGCTACTACGCCATGGATCGCGACAATCGCTGGGATCGCGTCGAGCAGGCCTGGGCGCTACTGACCCGGGGCGAAGCCCCCTTCAGCGCCAGCAATGCCGCGCAGGCGCTGGCCGATGCCTACGCTCGCGATGAGAACGACGAGTTCGTCAAACCTACCCTGGTGCGCGCCGAGGGCGAGCCCGAGGTAAAGATTGCCGACGGCGACAGCGTGCTGTTCATGAATTTCCGCGCCGACCGCGCCCGCCAGCTGAGCCACAGCTTCCTCGACCAGGACTTCGACAAGTTCGACCGCGGTACCGTGCCGGCCCTGTCGGCCTTTGTGCAGACCACCGAGTACGCCGCCTCGCTGGATGCGCCCTGCGCCTTCCCGCCGGAGAGCCTGACCAACGTGCTGGGGGAATACCTGGCCGACCTGGGCAAGACCCAGCTGCGCATTGCCGAGACCGAGAAGTACGCGCACGTCACCTTCTTCTTCAGTGGCGGTCGCGAGGACCACTATGCCGGCGAAGACCGGGTGCTGGTGCCCTCCCCGGATGTGCCTACCTACGACCTGAAGCCGGAGATGAGCGCGCCGGAAGTTACCGACAAACTGGTGGAAGCGATCACCAGCCGCGCCTACGACCTGATCGTCTGCAACTTTGCCAACGGTGACATGGTCGGCCACACCGGCAACTACGACGCTGCAGTGGCCGCGGTGGAAGCCCTGGACAGCTGCCTGGGCCGTATCGAGGCTGCCCTCAAGGAAGTCGATGGCGAAGCCCTGATCACCGCCGACCACGGCAACTGCGAACAGATGATTGACTACGACTCCGGCCAGCAACATACCCAGCACACCACCGAACTGGTGCCGCTGGTCTACGTGGGCCCGCGGTCGGCGCGCTTCAACGGCAGCGGCGGGGTGCTCGCCGACGTGGCGCCCTCATTGCTCGCCCTGATGGGCCTGCCCAAGCCTGCGGAAATGACTGGCTCCAGCCTGCTGGAGGTGTAGCCGCTTGCAGCGCTGGCTGTCTGTATTTCTCCTGGTGGCGCTGGCGAGTGCCGGCCTTGCCCAGGAAGACGAGGAAAGCCGCGCCCGCCGCCAGCTGGTGAAGCTACAGGCGGAAATCGCCACCCTCAGCGAAGAGCTGCGCGCCGATCTCGCCCAGCGCAGCACCCTGCGCGACGCCCTGCGTGAATCCGAGGTGGCCATTGGCGTGGTACGCCGGAAGGTTTCCGATACCCAGGCCAGGATTGGCCGCAACCGCAAGCAGCTCGGCAAGCTGCGCAAGCAGCGCCGCGACCTGCTGATTGCGCGCGGTCGCCAGCAGGAGCTCATCAGTACCGAAATCCAGACCGCCTACCAGATGGGCAAGCAGGCCCAGCTGCGGGTGCTGTTGAACCAGGAAGACCCGGCCACCCTGGCCCGGGCGATGACCTACTACGACTATTTCTACCAGGCCCGACTCGAGCACATCAGCCGGTACCTGGAAATCGTCGAGCGCATCAACACCCTGGAACCAGAGATTCGCAGCACCACGACGGCGCTGGAATTCAATGAACAACAGCTGGAGACCCAGCAGGCTGAGCTGCTGGCCCGCCAGCGTCAGCGCCAGCGGGAACTGGCGCAGCTCAATGCCACCATCGAGACCAAGGACCAGCGCCTGCAGAAACTGGCCCAGGACCAGGAGGAACTGCAGCGGCTGCTGGAAGTCATAGAACAGGCGGTAGCCGAACTGGAGGTGCCCGACGCCTACCAACCTTTCGCCAATGCCCGCGGCGCCATGCCCTGGCCAGTACCGGGCCGCGCCAGCAACCGCTACGGTGCGCGCCGCGGCGGCGGCAGCAAGCTGCGCTGGCAGGGGCTGGTGATTCCCGCCGAGGAGGGCAGCGAGGTCAATGCCATTCACCACGGGCGGGTGGTTTTTGCCGACTGGTTCCGCGGTTCCGGGCTGCTACTGATCATCGACCACGGTGACGGCTTCATGAGCCTTTACGCCCACAACCAGGCCCTGCTGAGGGATGTGGGGGAATGGGTGTCGGCGGGTTCGGCGGTGGCCACCGTGGGCAACAGCGGCGGCCAGGCGGAATCTGCGCTGTACTTCGAAATCCGCGAGGGCGGCAAGCCCACCAATCCGGGGCCGTGGCTCGAATAGAGACAATGAATCGAAGGACCGGATTCGTGACAAGCAGCATATTGCTGCAACAAATCGGCAAAGACGTTGCCGGGGGCAATCGGGTATTATTGACGGCCTGCCCCGCGTTCCTGGCAGTGGAGTAGAACCATGTACAAACGCTTTATTGGCGCCGCATTCCTCGGCAGCCTGTTGCTTCAGCCCCTCGCTTTCGCCCAGGAAGGCGAAGATGTCACGGTTGAAGTGCCCGTAGATGCACCGCCGGCCGCCGTTGACGGTGTCCTGCCGCTGGACGATCTGCGCACCTTTGCTGACGTATTCAGCCAGATCCGCCTCGGCTACGTCGAGGAAGTGGACGACTCCACCCTGCTGGAATACGCCATCCAGGGCATGCTGAGCGGGCTGGACCCGCACTCTGTCTACCTCACCAAGGACGATTTCCAGGACCTGCAGACCAGTACCAGCGGTGAATTCAGCGGCCTTGGCCTGGAAGTGGGCATGGAGAACGGCTTCGTGAAAGTCATCTCCCCCATCGACGACACTCCGGCAGACCGGGCCGGGATCCAGCCCGGTGACATCATTATCAAGCTCGACAACAAGCCCGTGAAAGGCATGAGCCTCAACGAGGCCATCGAATTGATGCGTGGCCCCAAGGGCTCCGCCATCGAACTGACCATCGCTCGCGAGGGTCGCAGTCAGCCCTTCGACCTGACCCTGGAGCGCGACGTGATACGCACCGCCAGCGTGCGCAAGCGCTGGCTGGAGCCGGGCTACGGCTATGTGCGCATTGCCCAGTTCCAGCGCCACACCGGCGACGAGGTCGGAAAGGCCGTCAACGCGCTGCTGGAAGAGGAAGATATCAAGGGCATCGTGCTGGACCTGCGCAACAACCCGGGCGGCGTGTTGCGCGCCAGTGTCGACGTGGCCGACAAGTTCATGGACGGTGGCATGGTGGTGTACACCAAGGGCCGCATGGACAACTCCCAGACCCGCTACAACGCCACCCCCACCGACATGCTTGAGGGCGCCCCCATCGTAGTGCTGATCAATGGCGGCTCTGCCTCGGCTTCGGAAATCGTGGCCGGCGCCCTGCAGGACCACCGTCGCGCGGTGGTTATGGGCACCCCCAGCTTCGGCAAGGGCTCCGTGCAGACCATTCTGCCGCTGTCTGAAGAGCGCGCCATCAAGCTGACCACGGCGCTGTACTTCACCCCCAACGGGCGCTCCATCCAGGCCCAGGGCATTGTGCCGGATATCGAGGTGGAGCGCGCTCGTGTTACTGCCTACGACAACCTGCCCCGCCGCGTCACCGAGGCCGACCTCAACAACCGGTTGGAAAACGCCAACGGTGAAGACGAAGACACCCCTGCTCGCAGCCGGGTGCCTAACGAGCTGCTGAGCCAGGACAACCAGCTCTACGAAGCGCTGACCCTGCTCAAGGGCATTCACATCCTGGGGATGTACCAGGAAGACTAGCGGTTCCCGCTACCGCATCCCCAGGCAGCCATCATCACCGGGACACCGGGGCAGAAGGACTCCGACAGGGGGCCTATACTGTTGCCCGGCTTTACCCTCTATTCGCATAAATAACAGGAACCACCTCATGTACAAGGCGCTTGCGGCCATAGTTCTTGGCCTCACCTTCACCGGCTGCTCAAAAGATGCCAGCGACTCCCAACCGGCGCAGACCCAATCGGCCGCGGTCTCACCCAGCCTGATCAGCTATCCCGACACGCGACGTGAAGACGTGACCGACACCTATTTCGGTGTCGAGGTCAGTGACCCCTACCGCTGGCTGGAAGACGACCGCAGCGACGAAACCGCGGAATGGGTGCAGGCGCAGAACGTCGTTACCCGGGGCTATCTCGACGCCATCCCCTATCGCCAGCGGATTGCCGACACTCTCGAGAAGCTGCTCGATTACGAGCGCGAGACGGCGCCGTTCTTTGAGGGCAACTACACCTACTTCTACCGCAATGACGGCCTGCAGAACCAGGACGTACTGTTCCGCCAGAAAGGCGACGCTGAGGCCGAGGTATTCCTGGATCCCAACGGCTTCAGTGACGACGGCACGGTGAGCATGAGCCAGGTGAGCTTCTCCCGCGACGGCAGCCTGGTGGCTTACCAGCTCTCCGAAGGCGGCAGCGACTGGCGCACGATCATTGTGCGCAACGTGGAAACCGGCGAGACACTGGGCGACCCGATCGTCGATGTGAAGTTCAGCGGCATCGCCTGGCGCGGCAACGAGGGCTTCTACTATTCCAGCTACGACAAGCCCGAGGGCAGCGAGCTGTCGGCCATGACCGACCAGCACAAGCTCTACTTCCACAAAATCGGTACCGCACAGGCCGACGACGAGCTGGTGTTCGGTGGCATTGATACCCAGAAGCATCGCTATGTCGGGGCCAGTGTGACCGAGGACGACCGCTTCCTCAGTATTTACGGTGCCAACTCCACCTCCGGCAATCGCCTGTTCCTTGTGGACCTGGCAGCAGACAATGCAGAACTGGTCGCCATTCTTGCGGGCGAAGATGCCGACGCCCAGGTCATCGACTCCGACGGCGACACACTGTTCATCCAGACCAACCGCGACGCGCCCAACGGCCGCGTGGTCAGCGTGACTGCGGCAACGCCTGGGCCCGCGAACTGGCAGGACGTCATCCCCGAGAGCGACAACGTGCTGTCGGTGGCCACCGGCTCGAGTTTCTTCTTCGCCACCTACATGGTCGACGCGCTGAGCCAGGTAAAGCAGTACACCCGCGAAGGCGAGATGGTCCGTGAAATCGTCCTGCCGGACCTGGGCACCGCCTCCGGCTTCGACGGCAAGCACGACCAGGACAAGCTGTACTTCAGCTTTACCAACTACCGCTTGCCGCCCAGCATCTTCGAGCTCGACCCCGAGAGTGGCGACAGCAGCCTGTACCGCGCCTCGAACTCCCGCTTTGAATCAGACCGGTTTGTTACCGAGCAGGTATTCTTCGAATCGAAGGACGGCACCCGCATCCCCATGACCATCACCTACGCCAAGGGCACACCGCTGGACGGCAGCCGGCCGGCCATGCTGTATGGCTACGGGGGTTTCGATATCAGCCTGCGCCCGCGCTTCAGCAGCGTGGTGGCAACCTGGCTGGAGCTGGGTGGCATCTACGCCGTACCCAACATTCGCGGTGGCGGTGAGTATGGCAAGGCCTGGCACCTGGCCGGCACCAAGGAGCAAAAGCAGAACGTTTTCGACGACTTCATAGCCGCCGCCGAGTGGCTCATCGACAACAACTACACCAGCAAGGAAAAGCTCGCGCTGCGCGGAGGCTCTAACGGTGGACTGCTGGTAGGCGCGGTGATGACCCAGCGCCCGGACCTGTTCCAGGTGGCGCTGCCCGCAGTGGGCGTGCTGGATATGCTGCGCTACCACACCTTCACGGCCGGCGCCGGCTGGGCCTACGACTACGGTACCTCCGCAGACAGCGAGAGCATGTTCCGCTACCTGTTGGGCTATTCGCCGCTGCACAACCTCAAGGAAGGCACCAGCTATCCGGCTACCCTGGTAACTACCGCCGACCATGACGATCGCGTGGTGCCGGCTCACTCCTTCAAGTTCGCCGCCCAGTTACAGCACGACCAGGCGGGCAAGGCGCCGGTTTTAATTCGCATTGAGACTGACGCCGGTCACGGCGCCGGCACCCCGACGAGCAAGATCATCGACCAGTATGCCGACATCTACGGATTCACTTTCTACAACCTGGGGGTGGCGGAGCTGGAAAAGCAATGAAGGGAACTTACCTTTGTATCTAATCGAGGGACCACTGAAATAGTCTCAATTTCGGTAATTTTCACACTTTGACGGGGCGTCACAGAGTTGACGCCCCGCTGCAGTATTCATATGCTGCACCGCAATGAAATGCTTAGTTTTCAGTGTGTTACTGAGCATAGCTCATCTAGGTTGGGCGGATCAGCCCTCCCTCATAATTATCATCGACGACCTCGGTTACGAGCTTGACGCCGGTCAACGGGCCGTCGCCCTGCCCGGCAAGATCAACCTGGCGGTCCTGCCACACACCCCGAACGGACCAGAGATTGCGCGGCTGGGCATGGCCGCCGGCAAGGAAATCATGCTGCACGCCCCCATGACCAGCCTGCGGAAGCTGCCGCCGGGCAAGGGCGTGCTGACCCCATTTATGCGCGAGGAAGAACTGAGACGCACGCTGGCCCGCTGCCTCGACAGCACCCCCGGCGTGCGCGGGGTCAACAACCACATGGGCAGCCTGCTCACCAGGCGGCGCGAGCCCATGGCCTGGGTGATGGAAGAACTGGCAAGCCGCGGGCTTTACTACGTGGATAGCCGCACGATCTCCAAATCGGTAGCCGGCACCGTCGCTGAAGAGCGCGGCGTGCCAAACCTGTCGCGCAATGTATTCCTCGACCACGAGATCAACGCCACGGCCATTCATTACCGGTTCAAGGAAGCCCTGGCGATTGCCGACCGCAGGGGCATGGCAGTCGCCATTGGCCATCCCCACGACGTAACCCTGGACTACCTGCGGCGACAGCTGCCGCGACTGGAGCGAAAGGGTTACCAGCTCAAGCTGGTGTCAGAAGTGCTCGCGCCACAGCTGGCGCAATACCAGCGCAAACCAAAGCCCAGGCCCAAACCGCTGCCGCAGGTGGTTGCCGTCACCGCGGCGGACTAACGCCGCAGTACCTCTACAGCCGCATTTCGATACCGCGCCCGGCCATGTGTTCCTTGGCCTGCTGCACGGTGTACTCACCAAAATGGAAGATGCTGGCCGCCAGCACCGCGTCGGCCCCGCCTTGCAGCACGCCTTCGGCCAGGTGGTCGAGATTACCCACGCCGCCGGAAGCGATCACCGGAATCGATACCGCATCGGCGATGGCCCGGGTCAGGGCCAGGTCAAAGCCGTCGCGGGTGCCGTCGCGGTCCATGCTGGTGAGCAGGATTTCGCCGGCGCCGTATTCCGCCATGCGCGCGGCCCACTCCACTGCATCGATACCGGTAGGCTTGCGACCGCCGTGGGTGAAGATCTCCCAGCGGGGCGTGTCATTCTCGACCTGCTTGGCGTCGATGGCCACCACGATGCACTGGGAGCCGAAGCGCTCCGCTGCCTGTTTCACGAACTCGGGCTCGTGAATGGCCGCGGTGTTGATGCTGACCTTGTCGGCGCCGGCGTTGAGCATCACGCGAATATCTTCCACCTTGCGGATGCCGCCACCGACGGTGAGCGGAATGAACACCTCGCCGGCAATCGCCTCCACCGTGTGCACGGTGGTGTCGCGGCCCTCGTGGCTGGCGGTGATATCCAGGAAGGTGATCTCGTCGGCGCCCTGCTCGTTGTAGCGGCGTGAGATCTCCACCGGGTCGCCGGCATCGCGGATATCCACGAAGTTCACGCCCTTCACCACCCGGCCGGCGTCGACATCCAGGCAGGGGATGATGCGCTTGGCCAGCCCCATCAGGCGGCGACCTCGTCGCTGAGACGCTGCGCGTCGGCCAGGTCCAGTGATCCTTCATATATGGCGCGACCGGTAATGGCGCCGACAATGCCCTCGCTGCTCACCTTTGCGAGCGCCTCGATGTCGTCAAGGTTGGTAATACCGCCGGAAGCGATCACCGGGATGCTGGCCGCCCGCGCCATCTCCAGGGTGGCGTCGACATTCACCCCCTGCATCATGCCGTCACGGGCAATGTCGGTGTAGACGATGGCGCTAACGCCGTCACCCTCGAATCGCTTGGCGAGGTCGGTGGCTTTCACCTCGGAGACCTCGGCCCAACCGTCGGTGGCCACCAGCCCCGCCTTGGCATCCAGGCCGACAATCACCTGGCCAGGGAAGGCCGCGCAGGCCTCGGCCACGAACTCGGGTTCCTTCACCGCCTTGGTACCGAGAATCACGAAGCTGACCCCGGCATTCACGTAGTGCTCGATGGTCTCAAGACTGCGAATGCCGCCGCCGATCTGGATAGGTAGCTCAGGGTAGGCCGCGGCGATGCGCTCCACCGGCTCACCGTTGACCGGCTCGCCTTCAAAGGCGCCGTTGAGGTCTACCAGATGCAGGCGGCGGGCGCCGGCCTCGACCCAGCGCGCGGCCATGGCCAGCGGGTCGTCGGAGAACACGGTGGAGTCTTCCATCAGGCCCTGCCGTAGGCGCACACAGGCGCCGTCCTTGAGATCAATGGCGGGGATTACCAGCATAGGAATCTCTAGCTCTGTCCATTCCAATGGAGAAAGTTGCGCAGCAGGGTAAGGCCGGCGTCGGCGCTTTTCTCCGGGTGAAACTGCACCGCGAACAGGTTGTCACGGGCAATCGCTGCGTCAAAGCCGACGCCATAGTTGGCGCGTCCGGCTACCAGCTCGCGATCGGCGCAGTCGGCATAGTAGCTGTGTACGAAGTAGAACCGCGCCTGGTCTTCAATGCCCTGCCACAACGGATGATCGATGGTCTGCTGCACCTGGTTCCAGCCCATGTGCGGCACCTTGAGCCGGTTGCCGTTGGCATCACGGAGGTCGTCGCCGAAGTAGCGCACCTCGCCCTCAACCAGGTTCAGGCAGTCCACGCCGTCGTTCTCTTCGCTGTGGCTCAGCATCGACTGCATGCCCACGCAGATGCCCAGCACCGGGATATGGCGGGATTCGAGGACGTCCAGCAGCAGCTTGTCGCAATCGAGGCGACGGATTTCTGCCATACAGTCGCGAATGGCGCCAACGCCAGGGAAGATCACCCGGTCGACTTCGCCAATCTGTGCGGGGTCGTGGCTGACCAGCACCCGTTGCGCGCCCACGTGCTTGAGAGCGCTGGCCACGGAGTGCAGGTTGCCCATGCCGTAATCGATAACGGCGACCGTGCCTGCAGTCATATCGTTGCCTTAAAGCACACCCTTGGTGGACGGTGTGGTGCCCGCCGCGCGGGGGTCAGCAGTCAGCGCCATGCGCAGCGCGCGGCCAAAGGCCTTGAACACCGTCTCGGCCTGGTGGTGGCTGTTGTGGCCGCGCAGGTTGTCGATGTGCAGGGTGACTGCGGCGTGGTTCACAAAGCCCTGGAAGAACTCGATAAACAGGTCGACGTCGAAGCCGCCCACCTGGGCGCGGGTGAAATCCACGTGGAACTCCAGGCCCGGGCGCCCGGAGAAATCGACGACCACCCGGGAAAGCGCCTCGTCCAGCGGCACGTAGCTGTGGCCGTAGCGGTTGATACCCTTCTTGTCGCCCACCGCCTTCGCCATGGCCTGCCCCAGGGTGATGCCGATGTCTTCCACCGTGTGGTGGGCATCGATGTGCAGGTCGCCCTTGGCAGTGATGTCGAGGTCGATCAGGCCATGACGCGCCACCTGGTCCAGCATGTGCTCCAGGAAGGGAATGCCGGTGTCGAGCCGGCACTCACCGCTGCCGTCGAGGTTTACCGCGACGGTAATCTGCGTCTCCAGCGTGTTGCGTTCCACGCTCGCGCTGCGGCTGTCGGTCATGTGCGTCTCCGGGTCAAACGTGGGGGCTGGTGGCACCCCCTGCTCGAAAGAGCCGCGCATTATAGGCCAAAGCGCTGGTCAATACACCGCCGTCATACCGTACAATACGCGGCCCCCAAGGAAGCCTCACCGTGATATCAGCCGACCGATTCCAACGCCAGGTTCTTGAGTGGTTCGACCGCCACGGTCGCCACGACCTGCCCTGGCAGCACCCGCGCAGCCCCTACCGGGTGTGGCTCAGCGAGGTGATGCTGCAGCAGACCCAGGTGAAGACGGTGATCCCCTATTTCGAGCGCTTCCTTGACCGCTTCCCGGACGTGAACGCGCTGGCCGCCGCCGACGAGGACGAGGTACTGCACCTGTGGACCGGCCTCGGCTACTACGCCCGCGCCCGTAACCTGCTGAAATGCGCCAGGGCGGTGGTCGATGAACACGGCGGCGAATTCCCACGCACGGTTGAGGCGCTGGAGGCCCTGCCCGGGATAGGCCGCAGCACCGCAGGGGCCATCGCCAGCATGGCCTACGGCCAACCGGCCGCCATTCTCGACGGCAACGTCAAGCGGGTGCTGGCGCGCTTCGCGGCGATTCCCGGCTGGCCGGGGCAGACCGCCGTTCACAACCAGCTCTGGCAGGTGGCGGAGCGCTTCACTCCCGAAAAGCGCTGCGCAGACTACACCCAGGCCATGATGGATCTCGGTGCCACCCTTTGCACCCGCAGCAAACCCGCCTGCGACCTGTGCCCGCTTGTAGATGACTGTGCGGCCCACGCTGCCGGCACCCACGCCGACTACCCGGGCAAAAAGCCCAGGAAGGCCCTGCCGGTGCGCGCCACCACCATGCTACTGGTATGTTCCCCCGAGAACGCCGTGTGGCTGACCCGCCGCCCCAGCGAGGGCCTGTGGGGCGGGCTATGGAGCTTCCCGGAAGTGGAGGATGAAGCCCAGGCGCTCTATTACTGCCTGGACACCTTCGGGCTGGAACCGGCAGCCCGGGAGAGCTGGGCACCCCTGCGCCACACCTTCAGCCACTATCACCTCAATATCCAGCCCCTGCGGCTGACGCTACCCAGCAGCCCCGGGGCCGTCATGGAGAGTGGGCAACAGCTCTGGTATAACTGGGCCGCACCGGAAACCGTGGGCCTGGCCGCCCCGGTCGCCCGCTTGATCAAAAACCTGGAGGAACTATGAGCCGCACGGTGTTCTGCCGCCGCTATCAGGAAGAGCTGGAAGGGCTCGCCGTACCCCCCTACCCCGGCCCCAAGGGCCAGGACATTTTCGACAACGTTTCGAAAAAGGCCTGGGAGGAATGGCAGGGCCACCAGACCATGCTGATCAATGAAAAGGGCCTCAACATGATGGACCCGGAGGCCCGCAAATACCTGACCGGGCAGATGGACAAATTCCTCACCGGCGAGGACTTCGACCGGGCTGAAGGCTACGTCCCGCCTGAAGATTCGGGCGCTTGACTCACCCTTGACTCACACCGGCCCAGCGGGTTTAATACGCGCCTCTCGCGGTCGGCACCCTCTTTTGCCGGGCCCGCACACCCTGCCCGGGTAGCTCAGTTGGTAGAGCAGTGGATTGAAAATCCTCGTGTCGGTGGTTCGATTCCGCCCCCGGGCACCATCTTCTCTAGCATCTCTAGTCCCCTGCACCTTCGATGTCGTGCATGAGTTCACGGATGAGGTTCGCCACCAGCTCTGGCTCGTCTAGAGGAATGTTGTGGCCACTACCCGTGGCAATGACCTACCGCGAGTTTTCGCTGATACCTAGCAACTCACGCTGCATCTGCTGCCAGATAGCAAAGTGTCGTATGGCTTTGTCGTCGCTTGGGTCCGGCTGCAAACCTCTCGAAACAACAACCACTGGTATAGACAGCGGGCTCACATAGCTCGCCGACTGCCTGTGAAGTTTGGGCGCTTCATTAAACTCGTATGCCTCCCCCCGCACTTGATTGGGTGCATAAGCGGCCTTGGTGCGGAGCATGGTCTCCAGACCCGGGTTCCGCTCCAGTGCGGCATCGAGTTCCATTTTCGCAATCAGACGAACGACACCAATTTCACCCAGCCAACGTGTAAGCGTCGGGTAGCGAATTTCGAGAGGTAGTTTCGATGGGTCTACTCGATCTACCCTGTTGAGCATGTCGTGGTGCACTGAATCGATAAGCAAGAGCGCCGCCACCCGATCCGGGTACTCGCCGGCAAAAACGCGGGCGTAAGCGCCACCCAGGGAATGGGCGGCAATAATCAGGGGCTGATCGACCCCCGCTGCTTGAAGTAGTGAATCCAATTCTGCAGCCGCCTGTTTCGGATAGTCCGAGTAGTGCCGAAAGTCGCTCCAGACCATTCCCGGTCTGTCATATGCACACACCCGCATCTCAGATGCGAGCGATTCCATAATCGGTAGCCAAAGAAGTGAGGAGCCTCTCCAGCCCACCTCAAATAACACTACTGGCGAACTGGTGGAGTCGCCCAGGCAAAACATGTGTATCCGGGATTGGCCGGTATCGAATAACTGCCCAGCAGGTGGAAACTCTTCTAGAGCCTGGGCGCGAGAAGACCTTTCGTAAAGGAAACCGGTCGCCACGAGCAGCGCTAACGCGGCGAGGAGTGCACGGGACAGAACGATGAGCTTTTTCATCGATTGGTTAGATCGCATAAACGCCTTGGCTTTACTGAATCCAACTCACTGGCGCCCTTCGTAGTCAAAGTTTGTAGAGCCATCGTGACACACGCGTGTGGTGCCAGCTGTTTCTCTTGCGACCGCCTTATCAGGAATCTAACCAGTGTAGGGTCACCTCGTCACAATCCATGGCTTCTACCAGTGAATCGAGAGTGAACACCTCCATTGGCAAGCAAATTCCCGTCGCCTCGACCCGGTTCTCCAGAAGCAGCCTGGTCATCGACACCACGCATATCGCGGTAGTCCCGTAGTCGGATGGACCCACGAGGCCAAGGGTGCGGGTGCGCGGTGATCCATCGACGCTTCCCGAGACCTCGATGGACAGGGCAATGGTTTCCGATTCGGGCCCGCTGCCCCGCTTTGTCAGGGCGAACAGCGTAGCCAGGCCCTTCCGCGTCGTCTGGAGATTGAACAAGCGGAGCAACCCGACCTTGTTCAGGCACACCACGAGCATCTCGAAAGCGGGCCTGTCGAAGCCGGTCCAGTAGTTTACGTCGTGCACGCCGCAGTGCGCGGCCACGACGGGAGCCTCGACATAGTTGATCAGGCGTTGGGTAAAAATGCCGAAAGGCTGCGGAAATTCCATCTCCCGTTTCACGGTGAAGCCCGGCCTCACATGTTGCGTTCCGTGACTCCGGAACTCAACGGATTGAGCGAAGGCACCCAACATGTCGGCAATTCCCATGGTCCCTGCGCTGCCTTGCGAGCTCTGTAGCAAACCTACATCGATCGCGGAAACGTCGTGCAGTGTTTCGACGACGTGCTTGACCATCACGCCCGACAGGCCCGGGATCAGCCCCGCCATCATGATCGATGCCGTCGCGCGCGCCTCTGGCTGTGCATCGAGTGTCCTCGCCTTCTCGAGAAGCTCGGCATTGAGCGTGACATCAAGGCACGGGATACGGCTTTCCAGGCAGACAGATTGAACGACGGGATCAACCTGCTGAACGGCAACGATAACCGCGTCGACCCCTTCGACTGCGTTCTCAATGGATCCCCTCTGGGTTACGTCAACGCATCGAAACGAGACCTCGGCCCCCAACTCGTTGGCGAATGCAGCTCCCCGTTCCCGCCTGTAGTCACCGACCACCAACGAGCCGAGGCCAAACATCCGCATCACCTCCTCCGAGATGAAGCGGCCCACGCCACCGGTTGCTCCCACGACCAGAATCTTCTTTGGGTTTGAAGCAGACATGTGCGGACTCGCATGGGCTCTGTCTTGATGCTCTCTAATCATCTCAAAGTTGGTGATTGCAGGCATCAGAGGGGAATCAAGGAGTCTTCCCCCTCGAACTGCCTTGATCTTGCTAAGTCACATAGTGCGGACGGCAGGGAAAAGGGCTCTAACCCCATTTAGCTCCCGCTTATTGTTGCAGAGAGTGGCTCTGACCTCTTTACGCTCAGTCTGGCACGGGATAACCCAGCGAGACCCAGGCGCTCTTCAGTCCCGGGTTCAGGTAGTAGGTGCGCCAGGCGTAGGCTCGTTCCGCATTTCCGCCGGTGAAGCGACGTTCGAACTCCGCAATTTCAACACGCCCATCCAGCTCGGACAGCTCAGCACCGGCCTCATGGGCGTCGCGTACCGCTTCAATGGTGTGCTGTAGCAACGCTGTGACCTGCATAAGGTAGCTCTTGTCGTATTGCACAGCGCCGTGGCCGGGAACAAGGGTGGTCACATCTTTATCGGCTAGCCGTTGAAGCGTCCCTGCCCAATCGGTCATCGGTGAGTCGAAGGCAAAGGGTACCGGCGCGACCAGCAGATCGCCGGTGATCAATATCCCATCGTCTGGCAGTTCCACCACCACGTCACCGTCCGTATTGCCCCGGCCCAGCCACTCCACGACGATACGCCTGCTGCCACAATCAAAGGTCAGGCGGTCGTCGATTACCGTATCTGGATACACCAGTTCCAGTGTCGGCAGCTCCGGTTTTAGCGCCGCGACATAGCCCGCATACACCCGATACGCGATTGCCTTGTCGAGGTCCTCCAGCTTGTCGGCCGCAGCCAGTAACTGCTCCGGGCTGAGGTTCTCGTACGCTTTGCTCCGCCCGGCCTCCATTTCCGGCCACTCAGCCTCCAGCGCCGCCAAGGTGGCGCGATGGGCGATGATCTTCGCTTCCGGAAACGCCTGTCGATACACGTAGTTGCCATTGGTGTGGTCATCATGCCAGTGGGTATTGACGATATGGGTCACCGGCCTGTCGGTCAGCCTGCGGATTCTCTGGACCACCGCCCGAGCCGCCGCCGGGTTGATATGGGTGTCCACAACGAAGACATCATGCTCGTTGATGATGACCACAGAGTTGCCGTCAACCGGGCCGGCCAGGGGATCGACAGGGGAATGAAGGTACACGCTTGCGCCGATCTCAGACCAGCTATAACCGGGATATATCTCTTCACCCGCCCAGGCTGAGCCCCCGACTAGGATGGCAAGCCCGGAGGCAGCAATGATATTGGCCAGACGCAAGTTCATCCCTCTCCTCATGATCCGGGACAGAAAAGCGAGTTCTGCCACATGAGTAATACCGTTATCTCAACCTGGCGCGAGTGGAGCATCCTGCGAATTTCGGATACCTGTAGTTGAAATGCAGCAGTTATGCGACAAAGCGCACCGCAGCAGCGATCAGCAGCATATTGGCGGCTTTAAAAAAATCACTATCCAAAAAATCATTTCTAGCTGCTTCCGGCAATACAACACGGGCGCCTTGGTGCCAGGGATGAACCCCGGTGGGTTTAATGGGGTGATTGCTATACTTCAAAAAAACAGCAGACGCCCTCTATGATCAAAGTCCGGAATTCTCCCCAGCAACTCACGACCACAGCCGCCAGGCGTGCCGCCGTCTACCTTGCAAAAAAGGGTAAGTTCGAAATTCCCGATCCCGCGGCTTCTGGCCAGTCCTTATCACGCCAAATTCTCCCAACAGGCTGAAACTGGCTTGGACAGCAGCACATCAAAGTCTACGCTCTCGTATTCAAAACCGTGGACTCTTCGCATATTTGACGCACTGCCTGGCAACCCGGCGCAAATCGGTGTTGCCTTTACCCTCACACTGCTCACCATCTTCTTCCTTGGTCGTGTGCTTGCCGACGGCGCCAGCACTTCTACTCCCGGTGATCTTCGCATTGCCATCACGCAGATCCTGATGGTGACGTACAGCGCCTCGGCTTATGCCTATCTACTGATCGTTGCGCGCGAGACGACGCAGGGTTTGTCGCCCATTGCTCAGCACCTGCCGGATTGGCAAATAATCGCTGATCGCGCTGGCAGGCACCGCGTGTGGATACCGGTGCTAATCGGCGCGGTGAGCTACCTCATTATTGGCGTCGGCGTTACCAATGTGACCACGCCCGATCTGGCGGGGCCGTGGCAATGGCAAACCTGGAATTACGACGTCTTCTGGCATCGTGGCACGACCGCATTTTTCTCTTACTGGACGGGCTGCCTGTCCAGCGTGATGTTGATCGAATCCATCCGCCTGTCGCGATTGACGGACGACATTAGCTCCATGGATCTTCTCGACCTGCGACCCTATCAGCCACTGATTCGCCAGGGGCTGACCAATGCGCTGTTGCTTATAGGGATGGTATCGGTGCTGTCACTGCTAGGGGTCGAATCCCGCTACTGGCCGGCACTGATCGGCTTCTGGATCACGTTCATGATCCTGGCGTGGATAGGTTTGATGCTGCCGCTGCGCGGTATTCGCAGGAAGATCAGGCTCGCCAAGCAGCAGGAGCTCGCGTGGTGCGAGCAGCGTCTTGGAGAGGCCAGGGATGCACTCAAGTCAGGCGCCAGTGACCAGCGGCCGATATCCGAAATACTCGCCTACCAAAAGCTGGTCGAAAGCATAAGGAACTGGCCCTTTGATAATTCAACCCTGGCCCGCTTCACCTTATACCTGTTGATCCCACTGGGCTCATGGTTCGGTGGTGCGATGGTCGAACGGGGCCTCGACTTCATCCTGTCCTGATCCGGGAGCCGGCGGGATCAAAAGTCCTCCTCGTTCGCAAAGCCCCACTCGATGATCTTCTTCTTACGCGGTGCCGACCAGCGAGTCATAATGTTGTCGAATTCCTTGTTGCTGGGATTAGCACCCTTCTCAAGGAAGAACCGCAGCGCGGCCTCACCTTTCGGGCCTCCGTAGTCGCATGCGAAAGCCACAGTGGTGCCGTTCTTATTGCGGTGGTTAATATCGATGCCCAGTTCGAGAAGCTTTTCCGCCACCCTGAGTTTTGAATGCACAGCGGTCGGCCAGAGCAGGGTATTGTCTGACTGGTTCCGGTACTGCACGTTGAGACCCGCTTCCAGCATCTTGTCCAGGACTTCGAGTTCTTCATCCTCTGCCAGTCCCCTGTTATTGAAGAGCTTGTTGAGAGGGCAGTCCCCCCTATGGCCGGGAGTGTTGGGGTCGGCACCAGAGGCCAGCACCATATCGATGATTTCGACGTCGCCATAGTGGCAGGCCCAGTGCAGGGCGCTGTCTCCGTCCTTGTTGGCCTGGGTGAAGTCGTAGTCCCTGGCCAGCAATAGGGCCACAAACCTGGCGTCTTTTTCCTTGCAGGCAAACTCCAGCGGCAGCTTGGGATAGCGGGCGTCTTCCCAGGTCCTGCTTGAGTAAAGATTGCGATTGGTAATTTTCCTGTCCAGGTACTCGTAATCGCGCGCCTGCCAGGCGTCGTACAGGGTCTTGTATTGCTGTGCCGCTTTTTTCCTGGTGCTGTTGCGCGCAGCCGGTTTGCGTCCCGGGTGCTTGAATCGGCGTTGGAGCAGGCCGGTCTTTACGCCAGGAGGCATACCCTCGTGCCACCAGGGATAGATATCGGTCAGGATGTCTGCGTCGTCACCGCTGTCGGGCTCGTCTTGCCGGGTTTCCGTGGCTCCGGCCACCCCCCTGCACCAGAACTCCCACATGCCATCCTCATGGCCCCAGGCATGCACGGTCGCGTCAGGCAGCAGTGAACTGAGTAAGCGAGTCCAGGCTAGCGCTAATTCTTCGCCCTCGCCGCCAGCTGTGAAACTCGCCCGAAGGTAGCCTTTGTAGAGTGCAATGGCTTCCTCCCCAAGAGTCGGCGGTGTCGGTACGGCAGCCGTCTCAACGCCAAAGGATTGCGCAATGCCAAGTGCATCGGTTTCATCATCTGCCAGCAACAGTGACTCCACCTTGTCGATGAGCTCGTTGTCGTCGCACACCACGTAGATTTCAACCTGGGTTTCTGCCATGCAGGTCGACCTATGCGAAACGTCTTACGTGGACCGCCCGAGTCTGAAACACCTTTGTCACCAACCGCACTGCCGACCCTGGTTCTGTTCGTCCAGCCAGGTCTTGAGCGGGGCGAAGTAGTCCACCACCGCTGAGGCATCCAGGTCGCGCTGGCCGGTCATGGCTTCCATGGCCTCCTGCCAGGGGCGACTGGATCCCATCGCCATCATGTCGGCCAGGCGCTTGCCGGCTTCCGGCTGATTGAAGATGGTGCAGCGCGTGAGCGGCCCGCTGTGTCCGATGGTGTCGCACAGTGCCTTGTGGAACTGAAACTGCTGGATATGCGCCAGGAAGTAGCGCATATAGGGTGTACCGCCAGGTACGTGGTACTTGGCGCCGGGATCGAAGTCGGCCTCAGAGCGCGGTGCCGGGGCTGAGATACCCTGGTACTCCTCGCGCAGCTTCCACCAGCCGGCGTTGTAGTCAGCTTCCGTCAGCTCACCCGAAAAAACCTGCCAGCGCCACTTGTCGACCACCAGGGCGAACGGCAGGAAGGCGATCTTGTTCAGGCCCAGCTTGAGGAGCTGGGAGAGGTCCTCTTCCGCCGGCGGCTCTGCTTCGAGCATATCCAGCTGCACCAGGTAGCTGGGCGTGATCGACAGGGAGATAGTGTCACCCAGGGCCTCGTGGAAACCGTCGTTGGCGCTGCCCCGGAACAGCTGCGGCTGGTGAGCGTAGGCCATTTGGTAGTAATTGTGGCCCAGCTCGTGGTGGACGGTTGTAAAATCCTCCGCGTTGCGCTTGGTGCACATCTTGATGCGCACATCGCGATTGGTGTCGATGTCCCAGGCGCTGGCGTGGCATACCACGTCGCGATCACGGGGACGCACGAACTGGGAACGCTCCCAGAAGGTGTCCGGCAGCGGGTCGAGCCCCAGGGAAACAAAGAAGGCCTCACCGGTGCGGAACATCGATTCGACGTCAGGGAAGTTGGTTTCCACAACCTCGTTCATATCGTAGCTGGACGTGACGCCCTCGGGGGCTACCAGTTCGTAGACATTGGCCCAGGTCTGCGCCCACATATTGCCCAGCAGGTGGGCGGGGATAGTACCGTCGTCACCCACCACGTCTTCGCCGTAGTGGTCGGCAAGCCTGCCCCGCACGTGGCACTGCAGCGCGCTGTACAGCGGCTTCACCAGCTCCCACTGTCGCTCGATGTCGGCGCTGAATTCCGCTGCGCTCATATCGTAGTTTGAGCGCCACAGGTCGCTGAGGTCCTCAAAGCCCAGGTCGCTGGCGCCCTGGTTGAGCACTTCTACCTGCCGCGCGTACAGCGGTCGCATCGGGGGCGAAATCGTCCGCCACCCGACCCAGGCGTCCTTGAGCTCTTCAGCATCACGACTGTATGCCATCACGTCCTCGAGCTCACCCAGGGTTTTGCACTCGCCGTCCGCACAGTAAGTACCGGTCGCGTAAAGCGAGTTGAGCTCCTGGTCTAATGCCGCTGCTTCAGCAGCAAGCTCCTCATCATTGGGCGGCGGCTGGGTGGAGACCAGCCGCAGGCGATCAAACTTGCGCTGCAGCACCGGGTCCAGCTCCAGCTCGCTGAAACGCGTGGACTTGCTGGCCGCATCAATGGTGGCGAGCGTGAATTGCTTGCCTGCCTCGGCCGCCAGGAGTTTGGTGTCGTAGGTGATATGCGTCTGCGACAGCCAGCTGGTGCGGGCGGACACTTCACGGAGCTGCTCGCGCTCGGCTTCCAACGCGTCCATGAAGGCCTTGGCTTCCGCTGCGGTGGGCGGGGAGTCCGGGGGTTCGGCAGAGCCCGGTGTACCAGAAGGCGAACAGGCAACCAGCAGAGCGGAGACCGGAACGGCCCACAGTGCAGAGGTGAGAAGGGTCAGTGGTCTGCGATCAGACATGGCAGTTGGTTCCTGTATTGAGTGACCAATCGATAGGTGGCTAACGCACCGATATTTAGTAAAGCAGAGAACGCGCTTCAGGCGGTTTGCTGCTTTGAGCGCAGGCGATAAAAAAGGTAGCCGCCGACAGCACCGGCCAATCCCTGCGAGAGCAAGCCGGCGACCGTGCGCGTGGCGGCAATGGCGCTGAGTCCCAGCAGAGCCTTTATGAGCAGATGTATCGCGATAACGGCAACCGCACCGGCCAGTATATAGAGCAGCATGCGGCGGCTGGGCAGCAACCTGGCGATACCAGCCGCAATGGGCAGGCCAAGCAGGAACCCCACGGCGATCAACGGCAGATAGCTGGTGGACAGGCCAAGCAGGTCATGGCCGGTGGCCTGCAGCCGGACGCCGAAGCCCACTTCCGGGCCAAGGGCTGCCACGTTGGCCAGGATGATCTGGGTGGCCACAATGCTGCCGAGTGCGAAGGCAACCAGTGCCGCCAGCAACCAACATCCAATCCAGTTCAGTGCTGATTTCAATGCCCAACCCCCGAAGTAAAAAACCAGGCTTTTCTTATGTGGCAGTATAATGACTGCAAAACCGCGACGGGAAAAGGCCATGAGGGTGACACGTGCGATGCGCATCAGTGCGCTGTGTGCAATGCTGATAATGGCGCTGCCGCTGCACGCCGCAGACTACAAGCTGGAGACCATTGCCGAGGGTTTTGAATTCCCCTGGTCCATCGCCTTTCTTCCAGATGGCGACCTGCTGGTCACACAACGCACCGGGCAACTGCTGAGGGTCAGTGCCGATGGCGCCAGCCGCAAGGAGCTCGATGGCGTACCAGCAAGCTACTTTGCCGGCCAGGGCGGCCTGTTTGACGTGGTCCTGCACCCCCGCTTCGCCGAGAACCGGCTGGTGTACCTGTCCTTAGCCCACGGCACCCCCGAGGCAAACGCCACCCGGGTTGTGCGCGGCACCCTCGGTGACGATGGTCTGGAGGATGTAGAGGTCATCCTCACGGTGGAGCCCACCAAAGACAACCCGCAGCACTACGGGGGCCGTTTCACGTTCCTGCCCGACGGCACCCTGCTGCTGACCACCGGGGAAGGTTTCGACTACCGCGAAAAAGCCCAGGACCTGGCCGTCCAGTTTGGCAAGACCCTGCGGATCAACGACGACGGCAGTGTGCCCGCGGACAACCCCTTTGCCGATGTTGACGGCCCCCAGGCCAAGGTCTGGACCTATGGCCATCGCAACCCCCAGGGCATCGTGGTTGATGAGGACAGCGGCGCAATCTACCTGCACGAGCACGGACCGAAGGGCGGCGATGAACTGAACCTGTTGGAGCCCGGCAACAATTACGGCTGGCCGGCCATTACCTACGGCCTCGATTACAGCGGTGCCTATGTCTCCCCGTTCACCGAGTTCCCCGGTATGGAGCAGCCCCTGTGGACCTGGACACCCAGCATCGCCCCGGCGGGCATGACCTGGTATGACGGCGACGCCTTCCCCGACTGGCGCGGCGACCTGTTTGTCACGGCGCTGGTCTACCAGGAAGTGCGCCACCTGGACATGGAAGACGGCCAGGTAGTCAGCGATACGCCCCTGTTTGCCGAGATTGGTGAGAGGCTGCGGGATATTCGCACCGCACCAGACGGCACCCTGTACATCCTTACCGACAGCAAGGCGGGCAAGATTGTGCGCGTCGTTCCCACTCCCTGAGCGATCGGTACCCAATGCTGGCGGCACACCCGGTAACCCATGCCCTTAAGGCCGCGCTCGGAGAGCAGGCCGTAAAGGCGGAAGAATCTGACCTCGCGCCCTACCTTGAGGATGAACGCGGCCTCTACCAAGGCAGCGCCGCCTGCCTGGTGTTCCCCGCGACCACCGGGGAGGTCGCCGAGGTCGTCAAACTGTGCATTGAGCACGATTGCAGCCTGGTACCCCAGGGCGGCAATACCGGCTACTGCGGCGGGGCTACGCCATCGGGTGAATCCCAGGTGCTGCTCAACCTGTCGCGCCTGAACCGGATCCGCGCCATCGACCCGGTGGGTATGACGGCGACCGCCGAGGCCGGGGTGATTCTCGCCAACCTGCACAACGCGGTCGAAGCGGAAGAGCTTTTCTTCCCACTCAGCATGGGCTCCGAGGGCTCCTGCCAGCTGGGGGGCAACCTCGCCACCAACGCCGGCGGGCTGGCGGTACTCAAATACGGCATGGCTGGTGAGCTGGTGCTGGGCCTGGAAGTGGTGCTGCCGGATGGCAGTGTGCTCAACACCCTGAAGCCACTACGCAAGGACAATACCGGCTACCATCTTAAACAGCTGTTCCTGGGCGCCGAGGGGACTCTCGGTATTATCACGGCAGCTGTTCTGAAACTATTCCCAAGGCCCACTGAATTCCAGACTGCCTGGCTGGCGGTCAGCGATATCGACGCCGCCTGTCAGCTGTTGCCGGCGGCACGACGCGCCAGTGGCGACTCGGTCACCTCTTTCGAATACATCAGCGGCGAATCGCTGGCTTTGCTTACGCAGCACGTTGACGGCCTGCGACCGCCGCTGCCCGGCGAGCACCATGTGCTGCTGGAACTATCGGGTGCGCTGCCGCCGGGGAGCCTCAGGCCCCAACTCGAGCAACTGCTGGAACAGGCCCTGGAAGCGGGCTGGGCCCAGGACGCGGTAATTGCCGAGAGCCTCGAGCAGCGCCGCGGCCTGTGGGCGCTGCGGGAGAATATACCGGAGGCGGAAAAGCGCGCGGGCCGCTCCATCAAGCACGACGTGTCGGTGCCGATTGCCGATATTCCCGCCTACTGCGCGGCAGCACCCGGGCGCCTCGAAGCTCTCGGCCCGCTGCGCCTGTCCATTTATGGCCATATCGGCGACGGCAACCTGCACTACAACGTGCTGGCCCCGGAGGGCACGAATCCCCAGGCTTTCAGGGCGGAGAAGGCTGAAGCCATCAGCCGCGTCGTGCACGACCTGGCTGCGGAGATGGGCGGTAGCTTCTCCGCCGAGCACGGCATTGGCCAGCTCAAGACTGGCGAACTGGCCCGCTACGGAGACCCCGCGGCGCTGGAAATGATGCGAGCGCTGAAGGCCGCCATCGACCCCGCCGGCCGCATGAACCCCGGCAAACTGCTCGACTAGCTGGCTTCCACCAGCTCGAAGCGCGGCTTCTCCACCCCGTCTACCACCACGGTCTCGGTGAACATGGCCAGTGGCCGCACCCAGTGGCTGAAGTCGCCGTAGAGAGTGCGGTAGACCACCAGCCGCTCCTCGGTCTCGCTGTGGGTGGCGACGAACAGCACCTCGTAGTCTTTCCCCTTGTAATGACGATAACGCCCCGCCGGGATCTCCATAAAATCCATCTCCGCTGCAAAATGCAGTGATTTTACTGGCCTGTGCGCCGAAATCACGGCATCTCGCTGCGACAAACCGCACCGGCCGTGCGGCCAATGGAGCGGCGTTTTTGCCAATTGCTCTTATAATGGGCGCCATGACACTGGAAAAACTGTTAGAAGATCGCCGCGCCCAGTTCTGGGCCCTGCAGATCATCGGCTGGACCGGCTGGGGCGTGACGTTCTATATCGCCGCGGTCCTCTGGGGCTCGCCCAGCGAGTACGCCAAGTACGTGCCGGTGGTCACCACGGTGGGGCTGGTGCTGACGCTGGGCTTGCGGTGGATCTACAAGACCACCTGGAACCTGTCGATTGGCCGGCGCATGGTGATTGTGGTGGCGGCCTCCTATCTGGCCGGCGCCGCCTGGAAGATGAGCCGCTTCTATGTCTTCCGCAACATGTTCGAAATGGCCTCCGAGAAGGAAGAGCGCATGATGTCGCTGCTCACCACCTTCTGGGACCACCTGTTCTACCGCCTCGAGGCGGTCACCTCGGCCTGGATGGTGATGCTGTGCTGGAGCGGCCTGTATTTCGGCATCAAGTACTACCACCTGCTGCAGGAGGAGCGCGCGCGGGGGCTCAAGAGCGAGGCGATGGCCCACGAGGCCCAGCTCAAGATGCTGCGCTACCAGCTCAACCCGCACTTCCTGTTCAACACCCTCAACGCCATTTCCACCCTGGTGCTGGACAAGCAGAACCAGATGGCCAACACCATGGTCACCCGGCTCAGCCACTTCCTGCGCTACAGCCTCGACAATGACCCGATGGCCAAGGTCACCCTGGCCCAGGAGATCGAGGCCATGCGGCTGTACCTGGATATTGAGAAAGTGCGCTTTGCCGAGCGCCTGCGGCTGTCCTTCGACATCGAGTCACAGGCCGAGCGGGCGCTGATTCCCAGCCTGCTGCTGCAGCCACTGGTGGAAAACGCCATCAAATATGCCATTGCCCAGAGTGTGAACGGCGGCGCTATCTGCATTTCGGCGCGAGTGTTCGCCGGCGAACTGCTGCTGGAAGTGGCCGACGACGGTCCCGGCATGGATACCGCGGTACAGCCCAAGCACAAGCGCAACGGCGTGGGCCTGGCCAATACCCGTGAGCGGCTGCATGAGCTGTACGGCGAAAACCAGTCCTTCGCCCTGAGCAAGACCGAGCCCCACGGGCTCACCATCAATATTCGTATTCCTCTGGAAGTCAGTGAACAGGCGGTAGCAGCATGACCAAACTGAGAACGGTGATCGTTGATGACGAACCCCTCGCCCGCAGGGGCCTGAGCCTGCGGCTGGCCGACCGGGACGACCTGGAGCTGGTAGCCGAGTGCGGCAATGGCGAAGAGGCCCTGCAGGCGGTTGCCGATCTCGAGCCCGACCTGATGTTCCTGGACATACAGATGCCCGGCATGGACGGCTTTGAAGTGGTAAACAGCCTCCAGGGCGACGCCATGCCAATGGTGATTTTCGCCACCGCTTTTGACCAGTTCGCGGTAGATGCCTTCGAGATCAACGCCGTAGACTACGTTTTGAAGCCCCTCGATGACGACCGTCTTGAGGCCGCCATCGCCCGTGCCGTCGATACCTTCAGCCAGCAGCAACTGGCGGACCAGAAGCAGAACCTGGTCACTGCCTGCATGCAGCTGAGCGGCGCCAGTGCAGCCACAGTGGAAGATATCGCCGAGGGCAAGACCGAGAGCTACCCGGATAAACTCAGCATCCGCGACGGGGACGAGGTGCACATGGTGCCGGTGGAGGAGATCGACTGGATCGACGCCGCCGGCGACTACATGTGCGTACACGCCGACAATGTCACCCACATCATGCGCATTACCATGAAGCAGCTGGAAGCGCTGCTGAACCCGCTCAAGTTCCTGCGCATCCACCGCTCCACCATCGTCAATCGCGACCGCATCTCGAGTGCCCAGAGCCTCACCAACGGCGAGTACCTGCTGACCCTCCAGGAAGGTACCCGGCTCAAGGTAAGCCGCAGCTACCGCGACCGTATCCGCGAGCTGACTGCGCTCTCTACAACGGGCTGAGGGGTCTTTATCCGGCGTAAACGCCGGCGGGCTGAAGGCTCTTTATTCGGCGTAAACGCCGGCGAGCTGAAGGCTCTTTATCCGGCGTAAATGCCGGCGGGCTGAAGGCTCTTTATCCGGCGGAAACGCCGGCGGGCTGAAGGCTCTACACCGCGTAATCCCTGGCCCGGCGGAGTTTTGCTTCGGCTTGTCGCACCCTCCTCTCTACTCATCGCAGCTGAACTGATTCCCCCGCGGGACGCTGGTACGTTGGTGTCTCAGTTAGTAGGGGGAATGCCACAGGCCTGACATGTTGCGGGCGTAGTGTCGTACCCCGGTGGAACGCAGGGGTCGCAATGAACCTGACACAGACTTCAATCAAGAACCCGGCCGCCATCGCCGTTGCGGTGGCCGTGCTGGTGCTGTTCGGCAGCTACAGCATCGCCAAGCTGCCCATCCAGCTGTTTCCGGATATCGAAACGCCGACCATCTCGATCCAGACCAGCTGGCGTGCGGCCTCCCCGCGGGAGATCGAGTCGGAGATCATCGAGCCCATCGAGGCGGTGCTGCGCGGCATGCCCGGCATCCAGGAAATGGGCGCGTATGCCAACGCCGGCAACGCCTGGATCAACCTCGAGTTCGGTCTGGAAACCGATATGCAGAAGGCGCTGATGGACGTCATTGCGCGCATGAACCGCATCGACCCGCTGCCGCGAGATGCCAGCCAGCCAGTGATCATGCTGGGAGGCGGCGACGGCGATACGCCGGCGCTAACCTACTTCTTCCTGCAGAAACTTCCCGGCACCCCCGGTGCTGTACACGACTATGCAGCCTTCGCCGAGGATGTGATCCGCCCGGCCATCGAGGCGGTGCCAGGTGTGGCCAATGTGCAGCCCTCGGCCAACAACAACGGCAGCGCCCAGGAACTGCAGATCCTGTTCGACCCACAGCGCGCTGCCGACCTCGGCGTACCACTGCCGGAGATCGCCGCGCGCCTCGGCCAGGCCAACGATGTCAGCGGTGGTTTCGTGGATGTCGGCCGGCGCCAGTACACCCTGCGCTTTACTGGCCGCTACGAGCCCCGCGAGCTGGGCGACATGATCTTTGAGTGGCGCGACGGCCGCCCGGTGCGACTCGGCGATATCGCCACCATCCAGGTGGTCCAGAGCAATGCCGACGCCTATCCCACCCAGAACGGCAACCCCGCCATTTCCATTCGCATCGACCGCGAGAACGGCGCCAACGTGCTCGCCACCCTGAACGCGGTAAAAGATGTGGTGGATGAGCTCAACGCCGGCGTGGTTAAGGATAAGGGCCTGGTAATGGCCCAGTCCTTCGACGCCTCAGTGTTCATCTACCGGGCCATCAACCTGGTTACCGGCAACCTGGTGCTGGGCATGGTGCTGGCTGTGGGCGTGCTGTGGTGGTTCCTGCGCCGGGTGCGCGCCACCCTGATCGTGGCCGCCGCCATTCCGATTTCCCTGCTGGCGACCTTTGTGCTGCTCAATGTCACCGGCAACTCCCTGAACGTGATTTCCCTGGCGGGCCTGGCCTTTGCCACCGGGATGGTGTTAGACGCGGCCATCGTGGTGCTCGAGAATATCGTACGCCTGCGTGAGAAAGGCATGGGTGTGACCGAGGCGGCGCTGGAAGGCACCGGCCAGGTGTGGGGCGCCCTGCTGGCGTCTACCGCTACCACGGTGGCCATCTTCCTGCCGGTGATCTTCATGCGCGAGGTCGAGGGCCAGCTGTTCGGCGACCTCGCCATCACCATCGCCATCGCCGTGGTCATGTCTCTGCTGGTCGCTATCAGCGTGCTGCCGCTCGCAAGCAAGCTGTGGCTCCGGGATGACACCCTCAAGGACAGCCACGCCGGCCACTGGCGCAGGCTCACCGAGCGCATCATGCGCGTTACCGGCAACAAGCGCCGTCGCCGCCTGCTGGCCGCCGGCCTGCTGGTGATCCCGCTGAGCGCCAGCTGGCTGCTGATCCCCGAGCTCGACTACCTGCCGCCGGTGAAGCGCGACGCGGTCGACGTCTGGTTCCGCTTCCCTGCCGGCGTCAGCCAGACCAGCATCCGCGAGGAGTACATCAAGGTGCTGGACGAGCGCATGCAGCCGCTGATGAAGGGCGAGCGCGAGCCGGCACTCAAGAACTACTACATTCTCACCTGGAACGGCGGCGGCACCATGGGTGCCCGGGTCAAGGATCAGTCCAGGGTGGGTGAGCTACAGCAGATCATTACCAGCGAGATCTTCGCCGACCTGCCCGATATGCAGTCCTTCGCAGCCCAGGGGAACCTGTTCGGCGGTTTCGGCGGCGAGCGGCGGATCTCCGTGAACCTGCAGTCCCGCGACCGAGATGCCCTGTCCGAGGCGGCCAGGCTCGGCCAGGAACTGCTCGCGGAGGCGCTGCCAGGCACCCCGGTACAGGTGAACCCGGGCCTTGAGCAGGCGGAACCGGAGCTGCGCCTGACACCCAGGGACCGGCGCATCAGCGAAGCGGGTTGGGCCCGGCGCGACATGGGCAACATCGTCCGTGCCCTGGGCGACGGCCTCTATGTCGGCGAGCATTTCGACGGCGAGAAGCGCATGGACATCATCCTGCGCGGCGCCGAGTGGAACCGGCCCGAACAGCTGGCCGCCACACCGCTGGCCACCCCCGCCGGCGACACGGTACTGCTGGGCGAGCTGGTCGACGTGACGCGCACGGTGGGCCCCAGCCAGCTGGTGCGGATCGACCGGCGCCGCACGGTGAGCCTCGACATCCGCCCACCCGAAGACATGTCCCTGGAAAGGGTCATGGACGTGCTGAAGAACGAGGTGGAGCCCGCCCTGATAGCTGCCCTGCCTGCTGACGGCAGCATCATCTACGGTGGCAGCGCTAATGCCCTGACCCGCGCCATCAGCACCATGGGCAGCAATTTTGCCGTCGCCGTGCTGCTGCTGTTCCTGTTGATGGCGGCGCTGTTCCGTTCGGTACGCGACAGCCTGTTGGTGGTTATGGCCATGCCGCTGGCCATGGTCGGCGGCGTGGTATCGCTGCGGCTACTTAACCTGGTGACTTTCCAGCCGCTGGACCTGCTGACCATGATCGGCTTTGTGATCCTGCTGGGCCTGGTGGTGAACAACGCCATCCTGCTGGTGCACCAGACCCGCAGCGCCGAGGCGCTGGGCAGCAGTCGCACGGACGCGGTACGCCAGGCGCTGCAGACCCGTATGCGGCCGATATTCATGAGTACTTTGACCAGCATCTTCGGCATGCTGCCGCTGCTGCTGATGCCCGGCGTCGGCAGTGTCATCTACCGCGGCCTGGCGGCGGTGATTGTCGGCGGCATGTGCTTCAGCACCGCCTTTACCCTGTTACTGCTGCCCTGCCTGCTGCGCATGGGTCGCGAAGTGAACGTGGCGGCAAGCCTGCCCCACACCAGCCCGAAACCCAAACCGGCCGCCTGATGCGGTACTGCCTGGAGGCATGGCTATGAACCTGAGGACACTTGCACTGCTGGCACTGTTTACGCTGCCCTCCGCGGCGGCACTGGCGCAGCCGCCGGTCACCGTTGAAACTGACTCCGCCAAGCGCGAGAGCGTGGCACCGACCATGAACGCCTCCGGCGTCGTGGTAAGCCGGGAAGACGCCGCTATTGCCAGCGAGCTGAACGGGCGCCTGGAGTGGATTGCCGAGGTAGGAGACCGCTTCCAGCAAGGCGACATCATCGCTCGCCTGGACCAACACCTGATCGAGCTGGAAGAGCGCGAGCGCGAGGCAAGCATCAAGGCGCTGAAAGCCAACCTCGACTGGCTCAAGCGCCAGACCAATCGCCTGGATGAGCTGGCTACCAGCAACAACACTGCCCACTCCGAACTCGACGAAACTCGCGCCCGCTACCTGGTGCTGGAGCAGGAGCTCACCCAGGCCCAGGTGGCGCTGGAGCGCACTCGCTACAACCTGGAGCGATCCACGGTGCGGGCGCCTTTCGATGGCGTGGTAGTGTCACGCGACATGGCCGCCGGTGAATTCGCCACCACGGGCCGCTCGCTGTTGCGCCTGGTCAACACCCGGGCGCTGGAAGTCAGCGTGACCGCGCCCCTGCGGCTCGCGCGCTTCAACCGGGCCGGCGATACCTTACAGCTGAGCAATGGCGACATGGTGGCGGAAGCCCATATTCGCAGCCTGGTGGAAGTGGGTGACCTGCGCTCCCATATGATGGAGCTGCGCCTCACTCCTACCACCCAGGACTGGCTGATCGGCGAGGCGGTGACCGTCGAATTGCCGGCCAGCCGGGTGGAAACCACCACCACGGTTGCCCGCGATGCGGTGGTGCTCAGGGATCGCAGCAACTACGTCTATGTGGTGACCGAAGACTCAACCGCGCAACGCGTGTCGGTAGAACTGGGTGCGGGAGTGGGCGAGCGCATTGCCATCCGCGGTGCGATCCAGCCCGGCGACGCGGTGGTTGTGCGCGGTGCCGAGAACCTGCGCGACGGCCAGAAGGTCAACGCGCTGGATCAGCAGGTGACCCTGCGCTAGCTGCCCCTTTAATCAAAAACTATGCGCGGGTGCTTGGGTTTGGCCTCGCGCACTTCTCCCACCACAGTCGGTCGGTCGCCCGCACCCTCCAGCGCTGACATCAGCGCCCCGCAGCTACTCTCGCTAATGGCGATCAGCAGGCCGCCGCTGGTCTGCGGATCACAGAGCAGGGCCGGCCAGGCATCAGCGGGCGGCGCCTTCTTGCGGCTGAACACCGGGTCTACCAGCGCGGCGAGGTTGCCCTCGTGCAGGGTGCTGCGATGACCCGCAAGTACCAGGGACTCGGCGCCCGGTAGCGCCGGCACCTCAGTCAACACCGCCCGCTGGCGTTTTCCGAGCATCTCCAGGAGGTGACCCGCCAGGCCAAATCCGGTGATATCGGTACTGGCGCTGGCGCCAAACTGCCGAGCGAGATCGGCGGCACTGCGGTTGCTGCGCAGCATGCTGTCGATGGCAGCAGCTATCGAATCGCCGCCTGCGTTGCCGGTCATGGCGGCGGAGAAGATCACCCCGGTGCCCAGCGGCTTGGTCAGCACCAGCTTGTCTCCCGCGCTTGCGCCTGTTTTACCGAGCACTGTTTTGGCGGCAAGGCTGCCGTTGACCGCGAGACCCAGGGAGAGCTCGGGTCCTTCCATGCTGTGGCCACCTACCAGCGCACAGTTTGCCCCCTGCAGCTCCAGTGCCAGGCCGAACAGCAACTGCTCGAGTTCCCGGCGCTGCAGGTTGGCGCTGGCGTAGGGCAGGCAAACGTTCACCTGGGCGGAGTGCGGTACCGCGCCCATGGCATAGATATCGCTGAGCGCATGCAGGGCGGTAATACGGCCCATCAGCCACGGATCGGCAACGAATTCGCGCAGGGTATCGACGGTTTGCACCAGCGTGTCGGCGGGCCAGTCCAGCACCGCGGCGTCGTCTTTTAGGCGTTTCAGCGACACCGTGCCCGGCTGGGCGGCGGCGACACTGGCCAGCGCCTCACGCAGTATCGACGCCGGCAACTTGGCGCCGCAGCCGCCGCAGTGCATCTCGTCCGAAGGTGTGGGCGGCGCCATTGGCGGTGGTGGCTCCGAGAACTGGTCCATGAACTTGCGATCGATGCGATCTTTCCAGCGCCAGGCCCAGGCACCGCTGGCACTGAACGGCCCCTTGTCGGCCACCGCCAGGCGGTCGCCCAGCGACAGCAGCGAGAGAAACCGTCGCTGGGGCCGGTGCTGCTTCAACGGCTGACCGCGTAGCGCGGCGGCCAGGTTGTGGGCCAGCACCGGCGCCTGCCGCACGGCGTACACGCCCGCCCGGGGCCGCGGGTGGTTGCGCTGCACGGCCACGTCACCGGCGGCGAACACTCCGCTTTCTCCGACCAGTTCCAGGCTATCCGCTACCGACAGGAAGCCGCGCTCATCGGTCTCGAAACCGGTATCGGCGAGCCAATCCACCGGCACAACGCCGGTACACCAGATCAGTTCGTCGCAGTACTCTGAGACATCACCGATCTCCACGGAGGCCTCAGTAACCCGCGTCACCCGGCTGTTTTCCAGCAGTTCGATGCGGCCGGCCTCAAGGTGCCGGCGCACGGTGTCCCGGGCCCGCCGGTTGTAGCCCGGCAGCAGGCTGTCGCCGGAAATCAGGCCAATCCCGGCGGCCTCCCCCAGCCGGTGACGCATGGCCAGCGCCAACTCGACGCTGCCGGCACCGCCGCCCACCAGCAGGATGCGCGGCTGGCTGCCCTTGCGAACGCGCTTTTCAAGTTTCAGCCAGCGCTGGTAGAAGCTGCCTACAGGCTTCACCGGCACCGCATGCTCGCGGGCCCCGGGGACCGACAGTTCAGGCTGGGCGCCGATGTTTATCGAGAGAATGTCGTATTCCAGGGCCGGCCGACCGGCCAGCAGTACCCGCCTGCGCTCCCGGTCGATACCGCTAGCCGCCGCTTTCACAAAGCGGATGCCGCGGGCACTGCAGAAGCGACGCAGGTCGATATGGGCCTCTTCGAAGCGGTAGTGCCCGGCGACCAGGCCCGGCAGCATGCCGGAGTACGGGGCAAAATCGGTGTCGCTTACCAGGGTGATGCGGGTGGCGGTCGGCGCCTTCATGGCCAACATGCGTAGCGCCAGGGCGTGGGTATGGCCGCCCCCGAGCAGCACCAGGTCGCGGGTGGCGTCGACCGCCATCACGCGCGGGATAATTCCCTG
Organism: Halieaceae bacterium; assembly: GCA_030066555.1. Taxonomy (GTDB): domain Bacteria; phylum Pseudomonadota; class Gammaproteobacteria; order Pseudomonadales; family Halieaceae; genus JANQIO01. The sequence continues at coordinate 11,748 of JASJBK010000005.1, read as the reverse complement.
GCAAGGGCGATGATCTCGTCGCGGCTGCCGGCCGCTACGACCACGCCCTCCCGCTGCCCGATCTGGTACTCGTACATGGGGTCATAGTATTTCACCAGCAACAGCTCGATCCAACGGCGGTGCAGTTCTTCGTCGACCGCCGCAAAGGCCTGCTGCATGAGCTGGTCGATCTCGGTGTGCAGCTCACCGCCAAGGCGCTTGCGGATCCGTGCCAGGCCCTCGCGCAGGTGCAGCGCATGCTGCTCGGGCCCGCTGTCAGCGTGACGATCGCGGTAGCGCGCGCCCAGGTCCAGGATGTAGTCCTCGAAAATCACCTCCACCCGGGATGCGACGGATTCCTCCACCACCAGCAGGCGGGATTCGCGCATCTTGTCGCGCAGGTCGTGGGGCAGTGACAGGCGGCCGATAAGCTTGCCCTCGTCTTCCAGCACCAGGGTGTTGCCGCCGGCGAGGCCGCGCATGAGCTCAATACTCAGAGCGTTTTCGAAATCGATCTGGGTCGGCTGTGGGTCCAGCAGGCGGCCGAAACTGGAGCCCCGGTGCAGGGCCAGGCCCTCGAGGTCTATGGCACGGTCGACAGCATCGATCACCCGGGTTTTACCACAGCCGGTCTTACCCGCGATCAAAAGGAAATCTGCAGCCGCCAGGGAGCGCTCGAGTTCGTCAATCAGGAAGCGGCGCATGGCCTTGTAGCCGCCCACCACCAACGGGTAGTCGACGCCGGACTCGCGCATCCACTGACGTGCGGTGGCAGAACGCAGGCCTCCGCGAAAACAGTACAAGTAGCCCTCTGGGTGGGCCCGCGCAAAGTCGCACCAACCCTGGATACGTGCCTCGCGCTCCTGGCCGGCTACCAGTTCATGGCCCAGCTCAATCGCGGCAGCCTGGCCGGACTCCTTGTAGCGAATGCCGATCGCGTGCCGCTCGTCATCTGTCATCAGCGGCAGGTTGACGGCGCTGGGAAAGGCTCCACGGGCAAACTCTACCGGGGCCCGCGTGTCCATCAGGGGCACATCGGTCAGGAACAGGGCGCGGTAATCCGCGGTGTCGTCCCTGGCCATGCCGACTACTGCTCCGCGGCCTCGCCGCCGAACAGTTCCATCACCCGTTCCTGCAGGCCGCTCACCACGTCGGTCATCAGCGCGAAGTCGGCGTCGAGCCGGGCCAGCGGGTCGGCCTCGGCGATGTCGTCATTCTCTGCCACCAGCTCATCGGCAAACTTCAGGCGACGCAGCACCAGGTCCTCGCACAACACCAGGCTGAGTTTTTCATCCCACTCCACCGCCAGGCGCACCACCTGTTTGCCGGCCTGAAGGTGAATCTCGACCTCCTCACTGTCGAGCTCGACCCCGCGGCAGCGCACAACTCCGCCGTCCTCACCGAGGTCGCGCATCTCGCAGTCGCTGCCCAGGGACAGGTCCTGGGGAACATTGCTGTGAGCCAGCCAGGAGGTCATGGACGCCGCCGGTGAGTGATTCACCTGGGGCAACAGCAGCGGCAAGCTGCCAACGCATTCGCGCAGCAGGTTCACTACCTCTTCGGCCCGCGATGCGGAGGCGGCATCCACGAAAATCCAGTTGCTGCGGGTGTCGATGTAGGCGTACACCAGGCTGGAACGGGTGAAGGCCCGCGGCAGGCAATCCTGCACCACCTCGTCTTTCAGCTGCAGCCGCTCCTTGCGGTAGACCTTGCGCGCCTGCTCCTTCTCGATGTCGGCGATACGCTCGCCGAGCTGCTCGCGCACCACGGTGGCGGGCAGTAGCTTTTCCTCCCGGCGCAGGCACAGCAGGAACCTGCCGCCGGCGGCGTGGACAAGGGTTTCCGTATCCTCACCCAGCGGCGGTACCCAGCCCAGGGACAGGGGCTGTGACTTGCCGCAGGGGCTAAAGGTCGCGCCGGCAAGCTGCTGGTCGAGCTGCTCGGCGGACAGGTCAAAGGGGCTGGTGAGGCGGTAGGCCCGCAGGTTCTTGAACCACATAAACAAGGCTGACTTTGTCGAAGGAAGGGCCGCGATTGTACCGAAGCGCGGCCGGTTTCGCATAAATAGTCGCTCGCTGTACAACAATTTGTCCCCGACCCGCGGCGGCGCGCTTGTTGGGCTATTTTGATGTCGATTTAATGCGCTTAAGCCAGTTACGAAACCCCATATGGCACGACAATCATGACCGAGAAGACCGCAGCCACGCAGCCCCGCCGCCTCAGTGAGATAACGCACTGGGACATGGAGACCGATGTGGCCGTGATCGGCTTTGGCGGCGCCGGCGGCTGCGCCGCCATCGAGGCCGCCGACGCCGGTGCCGAGGTCATTGTCTTCGAGGTGGCCAGCGCCGCGGGGGGCTCCACGGCGCTCTCCAGCGCGGAAATCTATATGGGCGGCAGCGGCGGTACGCGGGTGCAGAAGGCCTCCGGTTTCGAGGACAGCACCGAGGCCATGTTTACCTACATGATGATGTGCGCCGGCCGGCTGGCGGACGAGGAAAAGATTCGCAACTACTGCGAGAACAGCGCCGCCCACTTTGACTGGCTGGTGGGACTGGGCGTGCCCTTCAAGGACAGCTTCCATGAAGAGCGGGCCATGATGTGCCTGACCGACGACGGCCTGCTCTATACCGGCAGCGAGAACGCCTGGCCCTTCAATGAGCAAGCTACCCCCGCCCCCCGCGGCCACAACCTGTACGTGGAAGGCGACAACGGCGGCCCGCTGTTCATGAAGATCGTCGGCGAGAACGTGGAGCGTCGCGACAACATCCGGGTGGAATTCGAAGCCCGCGCCCTGACGCTGGTTGCCGATGAGCACAACCGGGTGCACGGCCTGGTGGTGCGCATCAACCAGCAGGAAATGACGGTGCGCGCCCGCGGCGGCGTGGTGTTGTGCGCCGGCGGCTTCGTCATGAACGAGGAGATGGTGAACAAGTATGCACCCCGGCTGACAGAGGGCAGCTATGCCCTTGGCAATCCCGGGGACACCGGCAGCGGCATCCTCATGGGCATGGGCGTGGGTGCGGCGGCCATCAACATGCAGGAGGGCTTTATTACCCTGCCCTACTACCCACCCGCCTCCATGACCTACGGCCTGGTGATTAACGACAAGGCCCAGCGCATCATCAATGAAGACGTCTACCACTCGCGGCTGGGCAATGCGATCCTCAGGGACAACGCCGACCGGCATTATTTCGTGCTGACGGTAGAGCAGTACGGTGACTACGAAAGCTCGAGCTGGATGGGTGCTGAAGTCGCCGCCACCGGCGAGACCGTCGAGGAACTGGAAGCCGAGCTGGCGCTACCTGAGGGCTCGCTGGTGGCAACCATCGACCAGTACAACCACTTTGCCGCGCGCGGCGAGGACCCTTTCTTCCACAAGTCCCCGGACTGGCTGCAGGTAATGAAGCCGCCGCTGGTGGCACTGGATGTAACGCCTGGCCGCGGCTCCTACTGGCCCTATTTCACCCTGGGCGGGCTCGACACCCTGCCGACGGGCGAAGTACTGGACCCACTGCGCAAGACCGTGCCCGGGCTCTATGCCGCGGGCCGCACCGCCTGCGGCGTGGTGCGCAGCGCCGAAGGCTATTCCAGCGGCATGTCGATCGGCGACGCCACCTTCAGCGGGCGCCTCGCCGGGCGCAGTGCCGCCCGACGCGCCGTGTCAGACAATGGCGCTACGCACGCCGCCTGAAAACCCGCTACACTCTCGATCTTTCATTTTTCGCCGTCGCAGCGCCGGGAGGCCTTGATGGAGTTTTTGCACACAATGATCCGGGCCAGCGACCTGGACGCCACCCTGGATTTCTTCTGCAACAAGCTGGGCCTGGAAGAGGTCAATCGCTACGACAGCGAGCAGGGCCGCTTCACACTGGTATTCCTGGCGGCGCCGGGTGACGTGGCCATGGCGCGGGAAGCCCAGCGTCCGCTGGTCGAAATTACCTACAATTGGGACCCGGAGGAGTACAACGGCGGCCGCAACTTCGGCCACCTCGCCTACCGCGTGGAGGACATCTACGCCACCTGCCAGAAGCTCATGGACAGCGGCGTCACCATCAACCGGCCGCCCCGCGACGGGCATATGGCCTTCGTACGCTCGCCGGACGGCATCTCGATCGAGCTGCTACAGAAGGGCCCGTCACTGCCACCCCAGGAGCCCTGGCAGTCGATGGAAAACACCGGCGAATGGTAAGCCCCCGGGGCGCTACTCTTCCTCTTGTAGTAGCTGTTTCAGCAGCTCTTGCCGCAACAGCGGCAGAGATACCGGCCCGGTTGCCAGCACCTGATCGTGGAATTTCCTGATGGCAAAGGACTCGCCCTGCGCGGCCTCTAGATCGGCGCGCAGCTGCAGCATGGCATCCATACCCAGCTTGTAGGACAGGGCCTGGCCTGGCCAGGCCATGTAACGCAGCACCTCCACTCGCAGGCCCTCTTTGCCACGCCCCGTGGTCTCGGCCATGTAGGTAACGGCCTGTTCCATGCTCCAGCGCTTGTGATGCAGGCCGGTATCCACAACCAGTCTGACCGCTCGAAACAACTCGGCCTGCAGGCGGCCAAGGTCACCCTGGGGATCGTCGGCGTACATACCCATCTCAGCCGCCAGCCGCTCGGCGTACAGTGCCCAGCCCTCGCTGTAGGCATTGTTGACACTCAAGCGCCACAGGGTGGGCCGGTCGCGTTGCTCGCGCGCGAGCGACACCTGCAGGTGATGGCCCGGTACCGCTTCGTGGTACACCAGGGTCGGCAATCGGAACCTGGCTACCTGGTCGATACCGCGCGTGTTGATCCAGAACACACCAGGCCCGCTGCCATCGACCGGCGGCCCCGTGTAATAGGCCCGCGGCGCGCCGTGCTGCTGGGCCTCCGGCACCGCACGCACTTCCAGTGGCTGGGCCGGTAAACGGCCGAAATAGTCAGGGAGGCGGGCTTCCATATCCGCCGCCAGCCGGGTGAGGGTGGTCAAGAGCAGCTCGCGGTCGGTGTCGCTGTCTTCAAAGCGCGCACCCTCGGCGGAGGCGAGCATCTGCATGCGCTCGCCGACGCTGCCCTCGCTGTAGCCCTGTTGGCGCAGCAGGCTATCCATCTCGGAACTGATACGGTCGACCTCGGCGAGCCCATGCTCGTGCACCTCGGCTGGCGTCAAATCAGTACCGGCCTCGAGCTTGAGGGCGATCGTGTAGAAGCGCTCACCCAGCGGCCGCGCCCAGATGCCTTCCGATACGGAAGCTTCACGCATCCGGTCGCGGACATTCTGGATAGCATTGCGGTAGGCGGGATAGACCATGCGCAGCATCACCGCAATGGCCTCGTTACGGGCTTTGGCCCGATCGTCGTCGGTGAGAGATTTGCTGGCCGCCATTTTCTCGACCAGCTTGACCACCAGCGGGTGCTGCTCCGCAGGCGGTGCTACGAAAGCCTCCAGGGAGACAACGGCTGATTCGAGTATCGCCTTCGGCGGCAGCCAACCCGCATTGGCATTGCCGTTGAAGGTATCGAGCACGCCGGCCACCAGCGGCGACAGGGCCCACATTCGGCGCAGGTAGTCGCCCACTTCCTCGGTCGTTGCCGCCGGCTGGTAGTCGGTAATCACCCGGGGCACTACCTGCAGTGGCCCGCCGAGCTGATTGATGATGTAGGGCTGGTGACGGCCGTAGGTATTGATAAAACCGAAAGGGAACTCACTGTCGCCGAGGAAGTTGGCATAAATGTCACGCATGGCCGCCCGGGTGAGCGGGCCCAGGGAGCTTTCCGGCAGTGCATCCAGTTCACGCTGCATGCGGCGCAGGTCGCGACGCCAGCGCCCGAGGTGGGCCTTGCCATAATCTCCCACGCCGTCGTCAACACGGGCACCGACGTCAGCGTCGCTCAGGCCAAACTGGGTGGCCTGCACCGGTCGCGCACGCATAACCTGCATGGTGTGTTTGGCCAGCATCACCCGGGCATCCTCGCCCAGGCTTTCCGGGCCAACCACCTGGGGCCCGCTGCAAGCTCCCAGTGCAGCCAGGCACAGGGCCAGCAATACCGGCACAGCAATCCGTGAACGCATGCTACCGCTCCCTTTCAATCCCATTGTCGACGCCCTGATTCAGCGCTGTTATGCAACTCTTATATACCGGCTTCCCGACGCCAGACGCCCACCACCTGGCGCCAGACCATACCCGCCAGCGAACGCGCTTCCGCATCCAGCACCAGCTGGCCGCGCAGCACCCGGTCGTCCGCCGGGGACTCGGTTTCGAGATAGATACGGTATGTAGCGCGCTGTGGAATCAGTTCGCCGTCCGTGCCATCGCGCACATCGAGCCCGCCACCATAGGTCGATGCCACATAGGCAGTTTCCAGTGCTTCCAGTGAGAAACCGTCCACGTCGACCAGGCGCACCGGCTGAGGCGCGCGCACGCCGCCCTCGGGGTAAAAGCGCCCGGTGGCGCCCTCGCGCAGCGCGCGCAGCTCTGATTCACTCAGGTAGGCAACCACCTCGCCGGCGGTGTCGTCGACCAGGGTAAGCAGGCGATCACCGCGGGACACCCAGTCTCCCAGTCGCAGGTCGGCCTGTCGATCCGAGATGCGGCCGGTAAAAGGTGCCACCAGGCGGGCGTCATCGAGCTGAGCCTGCAGGTTCTCCTGGGTTTCCAGCGCGCCCTGCAACTTGGCCTGCAGGGACAGGCGCTCCTGCGCCAGACCGGCACCAAAACTGGTGCGCTCGAGCTGGTAGCGACTGCTCCGCAGGTCGTGGTTGGCCTGTTCGAGCTGGAACTCGAGATCGGGGGAGGTAATCACCGCCACCGGTTCACCTGCGGCAACCATATCGCTGCCCGGCGACGGCAGGACGCTGAGCTGGCCCGGGATCGGCGCATAGAAGGTAACTACTGAACGGGCCTGCCAGTAGGCGGGCAGTTCCAGCTCGCGATCAATGGGCGCCATGACCGCCGCTAACAGAATGAGGACCGCTATCGCCGAGCGGCGCAGGTAGCGCGTGTTGCCCTCAGCTCGGGATTCCCACCAGTGCCCCATCTCCCTGCCAATCGGCATAGCCAGCAGGCGCACCACCTGGGCTGCCGCCAACACCACGCCCAGCGCCTTGAAGAAGTAGGTGTAGACGATGTAGGTGATACCGAAAAAGATGAACAGCCGGTACACCCAGACCGCGTAGCTGAAGGGAACCAGCCAACGCAAGCCCTGCTCCGGCGCGGGCCTGCCATAGCCGAACAGCCATTCCCGCAGCCGCCAGCGCCCCATGGCATTGGAGCGCTCCTGCAGGTTTTCGACCCCCGTCAGGTCGGACAGGATGTAGTAACCGTCGAAGCGCATCAGCGGGTTGAGGTTGATCAGCAGGGTCATGATCCAGGTGGTAGTGGACATCATGAACAGGATGTTCTTGAAGAAGCCCTCTGGCGTGAAGTTCCAGAGCAGCAGGCACACCGCCGCCAGGCCTATTTCCACCAACATGCCCGCAGCGCCGATCAGCACCCGCTTGCGACGTGAACGCAGCCGCCAGGCATCGGTAGTGTCTGTATAGAGGATGGGCCAGAACACCAGGAAGGCCACGCCCATGGCGCGCACGGAGCAGCCGTATCGCCGCGCGGTGAGCGCGTGGCCGAACTCGTGGAGTATCTTGGCGAGGATAACCGCGATGCCAAAGTAAACCAGCCCCACCGGCGTGAAGTAGCCGACAAAAGTGCTGAGGAAGTAGTCGACCTGCCGGGAGGTGAGGTAGATCGCCAGCACGCCGATAGCTGTCAGCACCCACCAGCTGCGGGGACGGAATGCCCAGCCCACCCAGGGCAGTATGCGGTCCAGCAGGCCGTCCGGGTGCAGTATGGGAATGCGCATGAACAGGTACTGCCGCCAGATGCGCAGCGCCAGGGTTTTCCAGCGCGGAGTGCGCAGCGTCTTGCGCCGCTCCAGCGCCCGCTCGCCCTCAATCCAGTAGAGGTCGTTATCTTGCAGGAAGCTGACGAACTCCTCGATCTGTCGTGAGCTACAGATTACCTGGGCGCGCTCGGCAATGGTTTTGGCCAGGGTAGCGCTATCGATATCAAGGCTGGGCTCGGCCCGCAGCTCGCGGAGGATCTCCACCTCCAGGTAGCCCAGGTCATAGAACCGGTTGGCCGCTGGGTCGTGCAGGCGCCAGCGCGGTGAGCCGTCTTCGAACGGCGCCGCCTCGATCAACTCCAGGTCCTGGCGGATGTTGCGGGGCAGGCTCACCGGTCAGACGCCGACCCAGCGTCGCACCACTGCCAGTGGCCGACGCAGCAGGTAATACCAGAGGCTGACACTTTCACCGTACAGTTTCGCAGTACCGCGCATGCCGATGCGTGGTAGCTCCTCGGTTTCGAGAAACTCGCCGCGTATACGGTAGGCGAGCTCACCGGCCTCGGTGGTAGTAGCGCGGTAGTCCATGCGGCGCAGCCGTGCCGTGAACTTCTCGTCCGGGGCAACGTTGGGGAAGAACACAATCTCGCTGTCCCAGGGCAGCTCTATGTCATCGCCGACCTGCAGCCAGGCTTCGAGCTGCGACTGCGCCGGGCTGGCAATCGTCAGCAGACGCTCGCCGGTCACTACCGGCTTGCCGATCAGTTCATCCGGGCTGGGCATGATGATGACGCCGGCCTGCTCGGCTTCCACGGTGCTGCGCTCCAGCAGGGATTTGACGTAGGCCACCTCGGCTTCGCGCTTTTCACCCTCCAGCGCCAGTACTCTCAGTGAGGCCTTGGCATCGCGGTCGAAAGACGCTGACTGGCCGGCCTGCTGGTACTGGGCGCGGCTGATAGCCAGCGCCTGCTCGGCCACCTTGAGCCGCGTCAGCAGCTCGGTATCGTCAAGGGTCAGCAGCGGGTCGCCGGCGCCGACGAAGGCGTTAGGCTTTACCACGATGGTGTCGATAATCCCGTCCATGGGTGCGCGAATCACCAGTGGGTCGCGGGCGATGATCTCGGCCTGGGCCAGCACCGACAGTCGCACCGGCAGGAACATCAACAGCAACAGCAACACGGCCACGCCAGCCGCGATGCCCTTGCGCTTGCGCGTCCACACAAAGCGCGGCCTGGCAAAAGCCTTGCCACGCAGCGCGGAGATGCTGTAACCCGCGGCCGACAGCCAGAATTTGAGGACCCGCCGCTGGGCATGTAGCAGGGGCTTCTCGCTCCAGAACGCCAGTGCGCCCAGGTAGTAGCCGGATGCGGAGTACATGGGACACCAGGTCAGCAACTTGTCGCCATGAGCCTCCCAGCCGCCAGCCAGGGACTCGGGCAGGTCGGACTTGCTCCACGAGCAGGGTTCCGGCTTGTCATAGTGCTGTGCCAGGTGGCGACAGAGGGCACGCATCCACTGCACATAGGGGGCATGATCATCGTGGTCTATCGCACCGGATACGTTGGCGATGTAACCACCTCCGGGGCGTGTTGCGCTGGTGAGCCATAGCACCGCGCTGCGATAGTCCACCAGCGTGCGGGTATCGTTGACGAGCAGAAAGCCCACCTCAGACTCGGTGCTGGCCTCTCGGATCCGCTGCTGTAGCAACAACAGGTTGGCGAGGGCTTTGAGTTGCTGCTCGGAGCCCGCGTCTGCCACTAGTTGGACTCCGTCTCCACAAACTGGACGCGGCCACTCATGCCCGGAAGCAATGTCGGCAAGCTCTCATCGAGGCGGCCGAATACGGGGATGGTGAGGCTGACCGGGTCTACCGCGCCACCCATGCGCACGATCTTGCCGGGCATGGCGAGCTCCAGCTCCTCCACCAGCATAGTGAAGCTCGAACCCAGCTCCAGCCAGGCCAGTGAGGTAGAGGGCATCAGCATGCGCACTTCAAGCCTGTCCCGTGAGACGAGTTCCAACAGGTCTTCGCCCTCTTCGACAAACTGATACTGCTCGACCAGACGGCTGGTCACTGCACCGTCGAAGGGGGCGCGGATTTCACAGTGCTTGAGCTGGGCGCGGACCGCCCCAAGTTCGCCGCGGGCGGCGTCGAGGTCGGCCTCGTTGAGCTTCACTTCCAGCGGGCCGACGCTATTGAGTTTGACCAGCTCGCGGTTGACCTCGAGCTTGGCCTCTGCGCCCTTTACCCGGGCCTGGGCGGTGTCGAACGAGGCCTCGAAACGGTCGCAGTCAAAGGCCAGCAATAAATCACCCTCGCTGACTGTATCGCCCTCCTGCACGGCAACCCCCTGGATGATGGCGCTGATGCCCGCGGAGAACAGGCTCTTGCGCAAGGGCACCAGCTGGGCGCGAACTACATTAGTCTGCAGGCCCGGCAACAGGTCAGCCGCGAAGTCGCTCTCTGGCTGGGAAACTGCCAGATTACTCACAGTGGCCAGGGCAAACAATGCGGTCAGGTGTATCTTCACTAGGGCTCCCTAGAAACTCACCATGGGGATATTGCCGTCCTGCCAAGTCTTGTCATAGACGGCAATCAGGTTGGTGAGCTCGTGGATCTCAAGATCGAGGTAGGTCTCTGGCACCGGATTGAGGCCGAGGGCTACCAGCACTGCACCGTAGGAAGACTGGGCGTTGGCATACGCTTCCAGCAGGCTGAGATCGGTGCGCAGGGAAGCGGCCCGGGTGACCACACTCTCAACTTTGGAGGCCGCGCTGGACAGTGCAGCGTTGCGGGTATGCTTGGCGATCTCGCTGTCGATGGCCTTCACTTCCCGGGCCTGGTTCAGCTTGCGCAGGGAGATATTGTATTGGTACACCGCCAGGTTGAGCTTGGTCACCACGGCCATGTTTACCGCAAGGCGGCGCTGCAGTGATAGTTCTTCGCGCAGGTCAGAGTTCTCCAGCACCTGCTTGGTAGTCGCAAGATTGAACAGGTTCCAGCTGACCTCGACACCTACCTCGTTCCAGGTGTTGTTGACCAGCAGGTTGTTGGAGTCATAGCCGTTGTTGTAAGACAGCTCAATACCCGGCAGCAGCCGCAGCAGGGCCTTGCGGGTCTCGGCCTGGTCGATTCGAACGTTGTAGATCTCCTCGGCCAGCTCCGTGGAGTTGTACAGCGCAGTAATCTCCAGCTGCACCGGGTCTTCATCGATGCGCGGCAGCACTGGCAGTGCGTTGTCATCAGCCAGCTCGGCTCCCGGTTCGATACCCAGCAACTCGATATCTGTGGTCGTCGGCACGTTGATAATCTGCGCCAGCTCGATGCGCGCCTCGGTGAGGTCCTCCGCCAGACTCTCCAGTTCGCGGATCAGATCAAAAAGCTGACGCTTCAGTCGCAGGTTGGGCAGGATATTGGTGTACTGCCGGTTCTCGATCACCTGGGAGATCTCTGCATAGGCCTGGTTCGCCTCGGCCAATACCTGCTCGACTTCCCTGGCGGTATTCTGGGCCGCCCAGGCACGCCAGTAGAGCATGCGTGCCTGTTGCAACAGGTTGGCAAGCACGCGTTTGCGGGACTCCCGGGAAATCAGGTAGCGGTCGGCTTCCTGCTGGGCCTGGTAATAGCTGACGCCGAAATCGAGCAGATTCCAGGATGCAGTAAAGTTGCCGACATCGCGGTCGCGTTCCTGCGACGTAGAGGCCTCCAGGGACTCCTCGCCGGTTTCCACGGAAATACTGGTTGAAGCGTTGAGGTTGTTGCGCGACAGGCGGCCGTAGGTTGCGTCTACCTGCGGCAGCATTTCGTAGCGAGCCAGTTCAAAGCTGCCGAGAGCGACCGCCTGCTCCATGCGGGCAACGCGATGCTCGAGATTATTGAGGACAGCACGGGACATCACCTCATGAAGACCGATTGGTCTTGAGAGGGGCGCACGGAACTGTTCGATCAGTTCCTTA